>CAUVMS010000122.1:0-8016 GCA_963552815.1 uncultured Actinomyces sp.
GGGCGGCCAGGGCACCGGCGCGCAGGCCGTGGGCGTGGACGGCGTGGGCGCGGCGTCCCAGTCGTCGCAGCCTGGCCACGGCCAGGGTGTCGCCGAGGCTGGGGCGGGGGCCGATCTCGAGCGGCTCGGCGCGGGCAGGAGCAACATCCAGCCCGTCCAGGACAGAGGCGGGGGCCTCGACGATGACGTCGTGGCCGTCAGACGCCAGGATCCGGGCGCAGTCGGCCAGGTGGGCGCGGACCCCTCCGGCGGCCGATCCGCTGACCTGGAGGATCCGCAGGCGCCCGGTGTCCGGGACCAGCGGGGTACCGGCCTCGTTCGAGCCGCTGACGGCGCTGGTGCTCATGTGCTCTCCTTGTCGTCCTCGTCCTTCTCAGTGTCTTTCCCAGTGTCCTTCCCAGTGTTCGCTGCCGTCGTCTGGGCGCCGCGCACGGTCCTCAGCAGGCTGCGGTCGGCCAGGTGGATCGCCGCCAGGACGATGACGGCAGACGCGGCGGCTCCCAGCACAGCGCTCAGAACTGCCAGGATCAGTGAGGCCACGTGGGTGGTTGCCACCCGGACGGCCAGGCCGGCAGCAAGGGCCACCGGGAGCCCCGTGACGAGGGTCGTCAGGACCGGACGCAGGACCCGGCCTCCCATGACGCGGGCCAGGGCGGCCAGCAGGCTCACCCCCGCGACCGTCATCCCGACGGTCGTGCCCGCTCCGAGTGCAACGAGGGTGGCCCTGCCGTCCCCGCCCGACGGCGCCATGAGACGCACGCAGGCGGCGGAGGCCAGGGCCACGGTCAACCAGCCGGCCGCGGTGGCGTGGGCGGCCGGCCGCGAGCGGTCGGCGGCGAAGAGGACCCGGGTGACCTGGTAGATGAGGGCGTAGCCGATCAGTCCTGGGGCCAGGACGGCCAGGGCCTGCCCCATCCCGTCGACCTGCTTGAAGGAGAAGAAGCGGTCGGCGGCGTCGCTGGCTGCCAGGAGCATGGCTGTGCCGGCCACGGCGACGGCGGTGACCAGAGCCGTGGAGGTGGCGACCAGGGCGTTGACGTCCTCGTGCGCACCGAAGCCGCCGGAGCTCTTCTGCTGGCGTGCGTGGGAGTCGAAGGCGGCGGTCAGGCGGGGGTAGAGGACGGTAGCCACGGGGACGGCGAGCACCGCGTAGGGAAGGACGTAGACGGCCTGCGTGTACTGGTAGACGGCTGCCGTGCCGGTCTGTCCGCCCCAGCGGGCCAGGGCGAGGACCACCAGGACGCTCAGCTGCTGAGCCAGGATCGTCCATACTCCGGCCCCACCCAGGCGCAGCGCCCGCCGGGCCTGGGCACCTCCCAGCCTCAGGGTGGGGCGCAGTCCCAGTCCCAGCTGGTGTACCGGCCACAGCAGCGGCAGGCTGAGCGCGGCCACCCCGAGGGTGGTGCCCCATCCCAGGACCTGCAGGGCGGGGCCGGAGGCGGTTGCGTCGGCACCGTCGGCCAGGACTCCGTAGAGGCCGTAGGTCGCCATGACCACGAGGCTGGAGAGCATGGGTGTCAGGGCGGGCCAGGTGAAGCGGTTGTGGGCCTGGAGGACGCCGGTGAGGACGACCGCCACCCCGTACATGGGCACCTGGAGGGCGAACATGCGCAGGAAGGACGCGACGAGCTCGTGCTGGAGCGCCGGGTCCACGCCCTGGGAGGTGGGGAAGAGGGCGGCGATCGGGGCGGCGAAGACGATGAGGATCACTGACAGCGGGGTCAGGACGGCCAGGACCAGGCCGAGCAGCCCGGAGGCGGTGACGGTGACCTCCTCGCGCCTGCCCGCGGCGATCGGGGCGGCCAGGAGGGGGACGACGGTGGCGGCCAGAACCCCGCCGACGACGACCTCGTAGAGGGTGTTCGGAAGCTGGTTGGCTGTGGTGTAGGCGCCGGCTACCGTGCCGGTGCCGACGGTGGCGGCCTGGACGAGCCAGCGCAGGAAGCCCAGGACGCGGGAGACCAGGGTCAGGCCGGCGACTCCCCCGGCCACCGAGAGCAGACCGCCGCGGCGTTGCTGCAACGCCATCAGGGCCGGCGTCCCAGCCCGTCGAGTGCGGCCAGCACCGGGGTGTCTGCGATGACGCGGGAGAAGGAGACCTTCTCGCTGGCCAGGATGAGGCCCACGCCGCTCAGGGCGGCTCCGGCGCGCACCACCGGCCTGGGGTGGCAGGCCAGGGCGGTTCCCAGCAGGGCGCCGACGGCGTTGGCCCCGGTATCACCCAGCATCGTGTTCTCCAGAAGGTCCTCCGGCAGGGCAGTGAGGCTGACTCCCAGCGCGCCCGCGGCCAGCAGCCGGGTGGGCTCGCCGTCGGCGCCGGGGGTGGCCAGCAGCGGGGCGCTCACCATGGAGGCGGCCTTGAGGGCCCGGCCGGGACGCAGGTCGAGGAGGTTGAGGAGGTTGGCCCAGGAGGCGATGACGACGGCGCTCGAGACGGCGTCGGCGGCGCTCGCGGCCAGGGGGCGCCCGCCGGCGCCTACGCTGCGGTGGCGGGCCAGCAGGACGCCGCCGATGAGGGCTCCCGAGCCGATGACGGCGATCTTGAGGGCCCCGGTGGTGACACGCCCCTGGGCGAGGGCACTCAGGTGACCCTTGAGTCCCTTGGCGGGGGTGTCACCGTCGTGGGCCCCGGCGTCGAGGTCGTCGACCAGTCCGGCGCACCCTCCGGCCGCTGTCGCGAGGGTGGCGGCGAGCCCCACGCGTGCGCCGCGGTGCGAGGCCGATAAGGCTGGTGCAGACGCGCCGCGCGTGAGCCGACCGGTCTCGATCGCGGCCATGACGGCCCCGGCCGCGGCCCCGACGCCTCCGCGCAGGCTCACGGTACGGCCGTGGAAGTTGGTGCGCTCGAGTCCTTGGGCGATGGGCGCCAGGGAGGTGGACCAGGACAGGGTGACGCCCGCCGACTTCATCCCCACCTGCGCCAGGCGTCGGACGCAGGTGCCTACTCGCGTGATCGTGCCAACCATGGTCTCAGCCTAAGGCAGACAGTGAGTCGATCGCCCAGGCGGCGCCCCTTGAGAGGCCGAAGCCTCTGATCCGCAGGAGCCTCCGGGGCTACTGGTGCTACCGGTGCTACTTGGTCACTGGCGGCATGGCGGCGTCGGCGCCCTTGTCGAAGCCGTAGTGGGCGACGGTTCCGGCCTGGGTGGAGGCCAGGGCCAGGGGCACAGAGACCGAGGCGGCGACCTGACCGACGGAGTCGACGGTGGTCACCTTCGCGTCCTCGGAGCGGATGACGGACACGACGTTGTCATCGCCGTCGGCTGATCCGACGACGACCGTGGCCGCCCGCGACGCCGTGCCGGCCAGGGACTTGGCCCAGGCCTTGGGGTCCTGCCCCGAGGAGGCCTCGGCCGTGGCCCCCTTGGCGGAGGCGGCCTGGGGGCGAGGACCGACGACGACAATCATCTCCGCCGGTCCGGTGGGCGTGGAGTCCACGGTGACGAACGGTGTGCCGGAGGTGTCGACGGTCAGCAGGTCCATGAGGGAGCGGGAGGCGTCGTCGTTGCCGGTGAGTGCCTTGGCGAGTCCCTCCCCCAGGATCCCGTTGGCGTCCTTGGAGCTGGCACTGCCCAGGTTGCCCTGGATCTGGCCGGAGAAGGTGGATCGGTAGCTCTCGCGGGACAGGTCCACCCAGGTGGTGGTCAGGCTGACCCGACCGGTGACGGTGGCGCCGGCGGTCTTGAGCTGGGTGGCGACGGCATCGGCGTCCTCGGCCTTGGCCTCGGGCAGCAGCACCAGGGCGACGTTCTTGGAGGCCAGGGTTCCGGGCAGGAGGCTGCTGGCGGCCTGGGTGATGTAGGAGTCGCGCTCGTTGACGGCTGTCTCGGTCTGCTCAAGCTTGGCCTGGGTGGCGTTGCGGTCCTCGCGCAGGGCGGTGACCTGGTCGTTGAGCGCGGTCCCCAGCGAGTTCTGCAGGGGGCCGGCACCCAGCACGACGCCGACGGCGAGGGCCAGGAACACGGAGATGAGCGATACCAGGTGATAGCGGAAGTCGATCATGGTTGAGACCTTGGAGATGACCGTGAGAGGGGCTGCCTCTCGGATGGGCGGGAGTCGTTAGACGGTGGGTGAGTTCGGGGCCAGGCCCACCAGTGAGCGGAAGAAGTTGACGATGTCGTCCCACACGGCGCCGGACAGTCCCAGGAAGGTCTGTCCGCCCGGGGTGGCCATGAGGGCGATGGCCAGGGCGAAGGTGCCCGACAGGGCCAGGAGCAGCAGCCACCAGCCGGAGATGCGGGTGCGGTAGAGCGTGGAGACGCCCTTGGCGTCGATGAGGCGGCCACCGACCTTGAGCCGGGTCAGGAAGGTCGAGGACATGCCTGCGCGTCCCTTGTCGAGGAACTCCAGCAGAGTGGCGTGCGTCCCCAGGGCGACGATGATCTCCGCGCCGGCCTCGTCGGCCATGAGCATGGCGATGTCCTCGCTGGTGCCGGTGGCGGCGAAGACGTGGTGGTCGACCTCGAGCTCCTCGACACGGGCCAGGCCCGGGGCCCGCCCGTCACGGTAGGCGTGGACAACGATCTCGGCCCCGCAGGTGAGAGCCTTGTCCGACACGGAGTCCATGTCGCCCACGATCATGGCCGGCTTGAATCCGGCCTCCAGGACGGCGTCGGCCCCACCGTCGACACCGATGATGACGGGCTTGTACTCGCGGATGTAGGGTTTGAGGGCCTGAAGGTCCTCCTTGTAGGAGTAGCCGCGCACGACGACCAGGACGTGCTTGCCGCTCATCTGCGTGGACAGCGTGGGCATGCCGACGCCGTTGAGGAGCAGGTCCCACTCGCCGCGCATGTACTCCATGGTGTTGGCGGCGAAGGCCTCCAGCTGGACGGCCAGCCCCTTCTGGGCCGCCTCCATGGCGTCGGCGACGGTCTCCTTGGTCTGGACCGAGCCCTCGGCGACGATCTCCTCCTTGCCCTCGATGCGCACGGTGCCGTCCTCGATGGCGACGCGCTGACCGTCGTGCAGACGCATGACGTCGGGGCCCAGGTCGTCCACGAGCGGGATGCCGGCGCCAAGGAGGATCTCCGGCCCGAGGTTCGGGTAGCGTCCGGAGATCGACGCGGAGGCGTTGAGAACCGCGGAGGGACCGCACTCGACCAGCGCCTCAGCGGCCACCCGGTCGATGTCGGTGTGGTCGATGATCGCGATCTCACCGGGCTGGAGGCGCTTGGTGAGCCTCTTGGTGCGCGCGTCAACACGGACGACGCCGCTGGGCTGGTCGGAGACGGACGCAGGCTTCCTGCGGAAGGGATTCCTCACGGCCCGGATTGTCCCACGACTGCTTCCTGGAGAAGCTCAGCGGCGTGCCGCACCGCGGCGTGAGAGTCCTCGTGGCCTGAGAGCATCCTGGCCAGTTCGCGTTCTCTCTCCTGGCCTTCGACGACGAAGACCTGCGTGCGGGTACGTCCCGGCTCGAACTTTCTCACATTCTCCCGGGGCTCCTCAGGGACCTGCCAGAGCGTGGGGTCGAGTGTGGCGCCGGCGGGGGCCTCCGCCTGGGGACCTGAGTCAGCGACCGTCTCCTTGCGCACCACGAGGTGGGTATCCGCCCAGGCGGCCACCTGGGCCAGGTGCGTGACCACGACGACCTGGTGGTGACGCGCCAGGCGCGCCAGGCGCCGGCCGATCTCCCTGGCGGCGCGGCCGCCCACGCCGGCGTCGATCTCATCGAAGACGAGGGTGCGGGTGTGGGTCGACGGGCGTGCGGAGGCAGCGGCGTCGGCGAGCACCACCTCCAGGGCCAGCATGATGCGGGAAAGCTCTCCTCCTGAGGCGCCCTTGCCCAGCGGCAGGGCGGGGGCGCCGGGGTGAGAGATAAGCTCGAGGGCCACGCTCTCGACGCCGGTGGGCCCGGGCTCGCTGAACCGGTTCAGCGCGACGACGATCCGCGCCCCCTTCATCTCCAGGCCGTCGAGCTCGGCGGTAACAGCCTGCTCCAGGTGCTCGGCGAGCACCCGGCGCGCCCGGCTCAGCTCGTCGCCGGCGTCGGCCAGCTCCGCATCGGCTTCGGTCAGCCGCTCGGCCAGGACGGTGGCGGTGTCCTGAGGGCCATCAAGCTCGGCCAGGCGCGCGGCGGCGCGCTCGCTCCATGCCAGGAGGGCGTCGACGTCGTCGATGTGCTCCTGGGGCCCGCCGATCTCCCGGCAGGCACGCGCCAGCTCGCCGCGGCGGTCCTGGACCTGGGCGAGGCGGGCCGGGTCGGCGCTCAAGGAGGACAGGTACCCGCCCAGCTCGGCGGCGATGTCGGCGGCGTCAATGCCCAGACGCTGGGTTCGCGCCGCCAGCTCGGCTAGGGCGGGGTCGCGCTCCGACTCGGCCATGAGGCTGCGCTGCGCGTAGGCGATGAGTGAGACGACGTCGGGCGTCTGGCCGGTGGCGGACTCCTCGCCGCTCAGGGCGATGCTGGCCCCGGTGGCGGCCCTGCGCAGGTCCTCGGCGTGGTCGAGCCGTTCGGCCTCCGCTGTCAGGTCCCGGTCCTCGCCGCTGCGGGGGTCGAGCTCTGCAAGGGCCTCGAGCCAGGTGCGCAGCTGCGCGACCTCGGCGGCCCGGGCCTGGGCCGAGGCCTGCCACTCCTCGAGCGCCTGGGCGGCCTGCCTGCGTGCCTGGTAGGCCTGGGAGTAGCGACGGCACAGGGCGGCATGCTCGACCCCGCCCAGGGAGTCCAGGGCGGCGCGCTGGGCGGCGGGCGAACGCAGCCGCAGCTGGTCGGCCTGGCCGTGGACGGAGACCAGTCGGCCACCCACCTCGCTGAGAACCGAGGCCGGAACAGAGCGTCCTCCCAGGTAAGCGCGGGAGCGGCCGGTGGAGGGGACGGTGCGCGAGGCCAGGAGGAGGTCGTCGTCGAGGTCGGCCCCGGCCTCGAGGGCGCGGGCGGCGGCGCGCGAGTCGGGGTCGACGAGGAAGGCGCCCTCGACCAGGCTGCGCTCGGCGCCCGTGCGCACGATGGTGGTCTCGGCGCGCTGGCCCAGCAGCAGCCCCAGGGAGGTCAGCACCATCGTCTTGCCGGCGCCGGTCTCACCGGTCAGGGCGGTCAGGCCGCGACTGAGGGGAAGATCGGCCTCCTCAATGACACCGAGGTCCTCGATGTGCAGGGACTCGATCACGTCATCCCTCCCGAGAGGGCCCGCTGGACGGCTGCTTCGGCCGGATGGTCGGCCGGCCCGTCCGTGGCCCCTTCCGCAGGGGTGTCCACGACCGACTCGCTCTCGTCGGCGGAGGACGAGGCCCGCCAGCCCTCCACGGGCAGGTCGAACTTGCGCACCAGTCGGCTGGCGAAGGGGGCCTCGTTGAAGCGGGCCAGGCGCACCGGACGCTCCGCCCGGGTGACGCGGATCCTGGCGCCGACGGGCACGTCCAGGCTGCGTCTGCCGTCGCACCAGATCTCGGCGGCGCCGAAGCCCGCTCTCTGGACGACGACCTCCATGCACGAGTCGGGCCCCAGGACCAGGGGGCGGGTAAACAGGGCGTGCGCGGCCACCGGCACCAGCAGGAGGGCCTCGACCTCGGGCCAGATGACGGGGCCGCCGCAGGAGAAGGCGTAGGCGGTCGAGCCGGTGGGCGTGGACATGATGAGGCCATCGCAGCCAAAGGAGGAGACGGCCTGGCCATCGACACCGATGGCGACCTCCAGCATGCGAGCACGGTCACGCTTCTCCAGGGCCGCCTCGTTGAGCGCCCACTCACGGGTGACGGTCCCGTCCGGGGAGAGGACCTCCACGTTCAAGGTGGTGCGGGTCTCGACCGTGTAGCGGCTTGCGACGAGGTCGGCGACGACCTGCTCGATGCCGTCGGGGTCGGCCTCGGCCAGGAAGCCGACATGCCCGGTGTTGATGCCCACCAGGGGGATGTCGCGTTCGCGGGCGATCTCGAAGGCGCGCAGGATCGTGCCGTCACCGCCGAGGACGAGCACGAGGTCGACGTGGTCGGTGCAGTCCGGTCCGACGGGCTCGACTCCGTGGGCGCGCAGCGCGGCCGAGGCTCGGGCCACGGCGGTGGCCGTGGAGGCGCTGG
>CAUVMS010000123.1:0-7949 GCA_963552815.1 uncultured Actinomyces sp.
TCATCACCTACCTCACCGACGACGCCGAAGAAGCCCAAGGCCACTAACCCCCACCCCACCCACCCCCACACACCGACGCATTCTTCATAAACGACGCGTGGCCGCGTCGTTTATGAAGAAAACGTCATTAAGTGAAACAACCGTCCATCCGCCGCACCCGAGGAGCACAAGGCAGCACGCCCTCTCTTCAACGAGCCGCCCAGGCCCTCACACCCCCATCAAGGCTCAGGAGCCGGCCGGCGTACCCGGCCGCCCTCAGCGCCTCGATCGCCCGAACCGAACGCACCCCAGCAGCACACACAACGACAGTCAACCGGCTCGCATCCAGCTCACCCATACGCGCCACCACCTCGCGCAGTGGAATGTGCCGGGCTCCCTCCAGTGGCTCGAGCGCCACCTCGACGTCCTCGCGGACATCCAGCAGCGCCGGTGGCTCGGCAGCGTCCAGGAGCCCCTGCAGCTCGGCAACAGAGATGATGCCCTCCGCTGATCCTGATGTCTGGGCCTCTCCAGCCCCCTGAGTCCAGGGGCACGCACTGGAGTCTGACTCAGAACGCCCGGGCTGCCGGTGGGAGTCGTCCCTGACGGCTCGCGCATGGGGCTGCGCATCGGCATCAGGAGCCTGGGGGAGCGTGCAGGAATCAGCCTCCGCCACCAGCTCCGTGATACTCGGTCTCTCCCCGCACACCGGGCAGGCCGGGTTCTTCGCCACCGGAACCTCCCGCAGGTGCATCCCCCAGGCATCCAGTAGCGCCAGCCTCCCCAGCAGCGGCTCGCCTCCGCCGATGATGAGCTTGAGCGCCTCGGCGGCCTGCATCGTCCCGATGATCCCCGGCAGAACTCCCAGCACCCCCGCCTCTGCGCAGGAGGGCACCGAGCCCGCGGGCGGCGGAGCGGGGTGCAGGCACCGGTAGCACGGACCCCGGCGCGCGTCGAAGACCCCCACCTGCCCGTTGAACCCCAGCACCGCCCCATGCACCAGCGGCACCCCCAGCATGACGGTGGCGTCGTTGACGAGATACCGCGTGGGGAAGTTGTCCGTCCCGTCGATGACCACATCCCAGCCGCGCAGCAGCTCCAGGGCGTTCTCAGCGGTCAACCGGGTCCGGTGGGTGACGACCTCGACGTCGGGGTTGAGAGCCCTGATCGCCTCGGCCGCCGAGTCCACCTTGGGGCGCCCCACGGTGGCCGTGACATGGATGACCTGGCGCTGCAGGTTGGACACGTCGACGTCGTCGTCATCGATGAGGCCGATCGTGCCCACGCCGGCGGCCGCCAGGTACAGGGCCGCCGGCGCCCCGAGCCCGCCGGCACCGATGAGCAGGACCCGTGACGCGCGGATGCGCTGCTGCCCCACGACCCCCACCTGCGGTACCAGGGCATTGCGGTGGTAGCGCTCCAGCTCATCGCGGCTCAGCGGCCGCAGACGCTCCTTAGCGATCACCGATCCGCAGGCGCCATCACGGTCGCTTCGGTCGACGGCGCTCATGACGTCCTCACTCATCCTCGTCCGGCTCTCCTCTCAACGCCTCGGCACCGCGGTTCTCAACCCCGGCGGGCCAGGATACGCACCTGGACCGCCTTGATGGCACAGAAGATCTCCTGCCCCTCGGTGATGCCGATCTCGGCCACCGCTCCTGCGGTGACCGCCGCCGACAGGTGTTGCCCCTCCTCCAGCTCCAGGCGCACGCTCACCAGCGCGCCCGAGCGCTCCAGACCTGTCACCCGACCGGTCAGGACGTTGCGGGGGCTGCCGTGCGGGGCCTGGCGGTAGAGGGCGACGGCGTCGGGCGGCACCAGGGCGACACCGGGGACTCCGGGGCGGAGTCCCTCATTGTGGTCGTCTCGATCGCCCTGTTCGCCGACGCCTCCTTCGGCCGGCTCCTCCTGGGGGCGGCCGTGAACGACCTGCCCCGACGGCAGCCGCAGCCCCGGTGCCCCGGCCTCCCCGTCGACGACGCCCGTGAGCACGGCCGTCCCCGTCAGACGGGCGACGAAGTCCGACCGTGGCGCGGACAGGACCCTCACCGTCGGCCCCTGCTCCACCACTCGGCCCCGGTCCAGGACGACGACGTCCTCGGCCAGCGCCGTGAGGTCCAGGACGTCATGGGTCACCAGCAGCAGCGTCAGCCCCTCCTCGGCGCACCGGCGGGCCACCAGGCGGCGCATCTCCTGGCGGGCGGTGACGTCCAGGGCCGACATCGGCTCGTCCAGGACCAGCAGGCGCGGTCCCGTGGCCAGGGCTCGAGCCAGAGCCACGCGGGCCGCCTGCCCGCCCGAGAGAGCGCCCCCCGAGCGGGAGGCCAGGTGCTCGGCCCCGACGGCGGCCAGCTCGGCGCGTGCCCGCGTCACCGCCTCGCCCCGGCGCACACCCTGACAGCGCAGGGCGAAGACCACGTTGCCCAGCACCGACATGTGGGTGAAGACCCCCGGGTCCTGGCTGAGCAGCGCCACCTGACGGCGCCCGGCGCGCACGAACTCCCCGGCACCGTCCAGGACCCGCCCGCCGAGCACCACCCGGCCGTCCTCGGCGTCCAGCAGCCCGGCCACCACGGAGCAGACCGTCGACTTGCCCGAGCCGTTGGGGCCGATGAGCGCCACCGTGCGCCCGGCCTCCACCTCCAGGTCGACGACGACGTCGCGCGCCCCCAGGTCGAAGGCGACCTGCAGGGCCTGGCCGCGCCTGGAGTCCCCGGCCGGTGCGGCGGGGCGGGTGCCCGTGGGGGCCGTGATGGCGCCGTCGGACCCAGCTGAGGGGGAGGACTCAGCGGACGGCATGGGCAGGGAAGCCTCATCGGCCCCGTCCTCGGGGGCACGGCGCAACGGGGCGGCCAGACGGGACCAGTCCACGGTGGTCGCCCCGACGATGAGGAAGGACAGCCCGATGAGCACGGCCGCCAGGGCCAAAGACGTCGCCGTGTCCTTCTCCCGCTCCAGGTAGATGGCCAACGGCATCGTGCGGGTGACCCCCTCCTTGGAGCCGGCGAAGGCGATGGTCGCCCCGAACTCGCCCAGGCTGCGGCCCAGGGCCAGGGCGGTACCGCGCGCCAGGGCCGGCGCGGCCAGCGGCAGCGTGATCTGCCCCAGGACCCGCCACGGCCCCGCCCCCAGGCTCCGAGCGGTCGTCTCGGCCCGCTCGTCACGGCTGCGCAGCGCCGCCTCCAGGGTCACCACCAGGTAGGGCATGGAGACGAAGACCTGAGCGATGACCACCGCGGTCGTCGAGAACGCGATGGGCAAGCCCCACTCACGCAGCTGAGCCCCCAGGATCCCCTTGTTGCCCAGGGTCGACAGCAGCGCGATACCGGCCACCACCGGTGGCATCGTCATCGGCAGAATCGCGAGAATCCGTGCAAACCTCACCCCTGGCCAGCTGCGGGACAGGAGCAGTGCCAGCGGTACGCCCAGCGCCACGCAGATCGTCGTGGCGATCAGGCAGGTGCGGATCGACAGCCACAGGGCGGCCTGGGCCGACGGCGTCGCCAGCAGCTGAGGCAGCTGCCCCCAGGAGACGCGGGTCCCCATGCCCACCAGGGGCAGGACGATTGCGCAGCCGCCCAGGATCGCCAGCACGGTGACGAGCACCGGCAGGGGTGAACGCGCGGCCCGCCCGCGCCGGGCTAGGGCGCGGGCGGGACGTCGTGTCGGCTGCCGAGCGGGCTGTGCAGTGGAGGACATCCGGTTCACAGGATCATGTCTACCGGGTCGACCAAGTGCACTGACTCGTGTGCGTGAGCCGTCACGGGGCAGTTGTCTCGGCTGTGGGCTTGGCCGCCTCCGGCGAGGCCGACTCGCCGGAGGTCGCGGCCTGGGACGGGGCGCTGCTGGCAGCCGCACTGGCACCAGCGGGCGCACCGAAGCCGTACTTGGCGAGGACCTCCTGGCCGGTCTTGCCGGTGACGGCGTCGATGAAGACCTTGGCACCCGCGGCGTTCTCGGGGTTGGCGGTCTGGGCGATCGGGTAGTGGTTGACGACGCCGCCGTCGGGGATGTCGATCTTGTCCACCTTGTCCTTGGCTGCGGCCGCGTCGGTGGTGTAGACGATGCCGGCGTCGGCCTCACCGGACTCGACCTTGCCACGCACGTCGGTCACCTTCTGCTCCTCGGAGACCGGGTTGAGGGTGACCCCCAGGGCAGTGGTGAGCTTCTTGGTGGCCTCGCCGCAGGGCACCTCGGCGGCGCAGACGACCAGGTTGGCGCCGTCGAGAGAGGAGTTCAGACCGGTGACGTTCTTCGGGTTGCCCTTGGGGACGATGAGGGTCAGGACGTTGGTGGCGAACTCGGTCTGGGTGCCGACCAGATTCTGGTCCGCGGCGGTCTTCATGGTGGAGTTGTTGGCGGTGGCCAGGACGTCGGCGCTGTTGCCGTTCGCGAGTGAGGCCACCAGGTCCTGCGAGCCCTGGAAGTCGAAGGTGACGTCCAGGCCGGGGTTGTCCTTCTCCACGGTCTTCTCGATCTCCTCGAAGGCGCCCTGGAGGGAGGCGGCGGCCAGGACGGTGACCTTGCCGGTGGCCTTCTCGGTGCCGGCGGAGGCACTTGCGGAGGCGGCGTCCGAAGCGGCGCCGGTGGAGCTGTTGCTGGCGGAGCCGCCGCAGGCGGCCAGGGAGAGGGCGGAAAGCATACTGACAGCGGCGATCGCCGCACGGCGGGTGATACTCATATCGTGTCCTTTCGGGCAGAGGCAGCCGAGATTAGGCGCCTTGGGAGGGGGTGACGTCATTGACCCCCTGGTTTCCGGTGCCCTGGGTGCGCACCGGGGTCCAACCGCGCGAGGGACGTGCGGTGGAGGTCGCCCCTTCACGTGAACGATAAACCACGTAGGGGCGGGTCACATAGCCCACGGGGGCGGAGACCGCGTGGACCAGGCGGGTGAAGGGCCAGATCGCCAGGAGCAGGAAGCCCGCCACGACGTGGAGCTTGAAGGAGACCGGCACGTCGCTCATGAGCTCGGGGCGCGGCTGGAGAACCAGAACTGAGCGCAGCCAGGGACTGATCGTCTCGCGGTAGTCGTAGCCGTGGGCGTCGGCGAGCTGGTTGAGGACCGTGGCCGCCGTTCCCAGCAGGACCGGGACGATGAGGAAGCAGTACATGACCAGGTCGTTGCGGGTGGTGGCCAGGCGCACGCTCTTGACGACGACGCGCCGGTAAATGAGCCCGACCAGGCCCACGATCGTCATGAGGGCCGCAAAGGATCCCAGGTAGGTGGCGCCCAGGTGATACATGTGCTGGGAGATGCCCAGCATCTCAGTGACGTCCTTGGGCACCAGGAGCCCGACGACGTGACCGCCCATCACCATGAGGAAGCCCAGGTGGAACAGGGGGGAGGCCAGGCGCAGGATGCGGGATTCGTTCCACTGCGAGGAGCGGGAGGTCCAGCCGAACTGGTCGGTGCGCCACCGCCAGATCATGCCTGCCACCAGCAGCACGAGGCTGGCGTAGGGCAGGGCCACCCACATGAGGTTCTGCTGAATCGGGCTCATGTCATGCTCTCCTGGCTGCTCGTGAAGGGGGAAGGATCGGCGACTGGTGCCGAGCCCGGCACGGCGGGTGCACCGGACAGGCTCGGGTTGCGCACGGGAATGGTCGGGAAAGGCAGGGTATCGGTGACACCGACGGTCTCGGTGGGCGGTCCGGCCGCCACGAGGGCGCGCACGCGCTCGGCGGTGGCCTCGTCGATGCGCGGCAGGGTCATCGAGACGGCCTCCACCAGCCCCGCGTAGGGGGAGGCGGCGTCGGCCAGGGCGCTGCGCAGCACCTCGATGCCCTCGCGGTGGGAGGACAGGAGCGCGCTGGCCACCTCGTCGCCGCTGCGTGCGGACAGCTCGAGGACCACCGGCAGGTAGTCGGGCAGCTCGTCGGCGGCCATCTCGTAGCCGGCCGCCGCCAGCGCCTGCTTGAAGGCCAGCAGCGCGGCGCCCCGGTGCCGGGTGTCTCCCACCGTGTAGTACGTCAGGTACAGGCAGCAGCGCCGACGCCGGTCGAAGACCTCCACGTAGTGCTCGGCCATGGCTCTCTCGCCGCGGCGCCGTGCCTGAGCGATGAACTCCTCCAGGAGGACGGCCACCTCCGGCGGCAGCGCGGTCAGCTCGGCCTCGACGGCGTTCAGACGCGTCTCCAGGTTGCCCTCGGCCGGGTAGTCCAGCAGCAGCGAGGCCGCCATGTGCACGGTGGCTCGCTGAGAGGAGTCCAGGGGCACCTCGGGGGGTGCCTGAAGGACTCGAGGAGCGCGGACGAAGGAGACCATCTCAGAGGTCCCTGGGGGCGGTGGCCGCGGGACCGGTCGACGTAGCCCGTGAGGGAGCGTCGGCCGCCTGGGCCTGTCCCACCGGCTGGGGCACGCCGACCTCGGGCATTCCCGGTCCGGCAGCCGGCACCGGTTCGCGGCGCACGGTCGGCAGCGGCAGGCTCACCGGGCCGTTGCTGATGCCGCCGGCACCGCCCTGTCCGTGGAAGGAGGCGACGTCGGGGTGGCAGCCGGCGGGGGCGCCCTCACCCAGAAGGGTCTTGACGTCGTTGCCCATGGACTCCATGCCGCGAGGGACCTCGGGCTTGGTGGTGGGGATGACGTAGCGGTCGTCGTACTTGGCGATGGCCAGCAGCCGGTACATGGCCTCCAGCTTCTCCGCACTCAGGCCCACGGCGGCGGCGATGGCCGGGTCGGGCTCGCGACCCAGGCGCACGTCGCGCATGTGGGAGCGCATCGCGGCCAGGCGCCGCAGGACGAGCTCCACCGTGTTGGTCTCACCGGCTGTGAACAGGCCGGCCAGGTACTCCAGCGGGATGCGCATCTCGGAGACGGCCGTCAGCAGCACCTTGTGGTCCTCCCCGTCCAGCCCGGCGGCGGCCACCTCGTCGACGACGGGCGACAGCGGCGGGATGTACCAGACCATCGGCATGGTGCGGTACTCGGGGTGCAGGGGCAGGGCCACCTCGTAGGTGTCGATGAGGTCCCAGATGGGGGAGGCCTGAGCCGCCTCGATCCAGTTGTCCGGGACGCCTTCGGCACGCGCACCCGCCACGACCTCGGGGTCGTGGGGGTTGAGTAGGATCTCTCGCTGAGCCATGTAGAGGTCCTGCGGGTCCTTGACGGCGGCGGCCTGCGAGACGCGATCGGCGTCGTAGAGGAGGACACCCAGGTAGCGCAGACGGCCCACGCAGGTCTCTGAGCACACGGTGGGCTCACCGACCTCCAGGCGCGGGTAGCACAGGGTGCACTTCTCGGCCTTGCCGGTGGTGTGGTTGAAGTAGACCTTCTTGTAGGGGCAGGCCGACACGCACATGCGCCAGCCGCGGCAGGCGTCCTGGTCCACCAGGACGATGCCGTCCTCGGTGCGCTTGTACATGGCGCCCGACGGGCAGGCGGACACGCAGGTGGGGTTGAGGCAGTGCTCGCAGATGCGCGGCAGGTAGAACATGAAGGCCGACTCGATGTCGGTGCGCACCTTGGTGCTCATGGCCTCGATGACCGGGTCCTGCTGGAGGGTCTCCATGGAGCCGCCCAGGTCATCGTCCCAGTTGGGGCCCCACTGGATCGTGGACATGTACTCGCCGGTCAGCTGGCTCTTGGCGCGGGCCACCGGCAGGGCCGGGGAATCCTTGGGGGCTGAGAGCAGCTTGTCGTACTCGTAGGTCCACGGCTCGTAGTAGTCCTCGACCGTGGGCATCTCCGGGTTGGCGAAGATGTTGGCCAGGCGGCGCAGACGCCCGCCGGAGCGGGGGCGAAGGCGCCCCGAGGCGGTGCGCTCCCAGCCGCCGCGCCAGGTGTCCTGGTCCTCCCACCCCTTGGGGTAGCCGACGCCGGGACGGGTCTCGACGTTGTTGAACCACATGTACTCGGTGCCCTCGCGGTTGGTCCAGGCCTGCTTGCAGGTCACTGAACAGGTGTGGCAGCCGATGCACTTGTCGAGGTTCATCACCATTGCGATCTGAGCCATGACCTTCATCAGAAC
>CAUVMS010000124.1:0-7929 GCA_963552815.1 uncultured Actinomyces sp.
GCCAGGCCAGGACCCCGCGAGCAGCAACGACGCGTCTGCTGCCGCCGCCGAGCCCGCACGTGTCGCATCTGCCGGAGCCACCACCGGCTCCGGCAGTGCCCCTGCCGCCTCACCGCGCTCCACGCATCTGCGGGCCTCACACTTCCAAGAGCACCCGCTCTACAACGTCGACGGCGCCGTCCTCATCGGCTCCCTGCTGCGCAGTCCCTTGATCTACATGCTTCTGCTGGCGGGCATCGGCTTGCTCGCCATGGGGATCCTCGTCAGCATCACGGACACCATGACCGGCGGCGAAGCGCTGACGATGATCTCATCCTCTGCCACGAGCGTCATCGCAGTAGTGACCATCGTGTGGTCCCGCTTCAACAACGCCTGGAACTTCCAGGCCGCCGCCACCCCCAGCGGCATCCGCATGCGCTACGGGCTCACCTCCGACACCTCGCGCACGCTCCCACCCGGGCGGGTCCACGGTGTCGGGATCACTCAGCCGATCCTGTGGCGCGGCAAGGACTGGTGGAAGGTGGACGTCACCGTGGCCGGCCGCGAGGACCGGTCCCAGGACGGCCAAAACCGGCAGACCGGCAACCTGCTGCTGCCCGTGGGCGCGCGCGATACCGCCCTACGTGCGCTGTGGCTCGTGGTCCCCGACCTGGGCGTGCACGACCCGGATACGCTGCTCGCTCAGGCCCTCACCGGCCGGGACGACGACGGCGTCGGAGACCCGCAGGCACCGGCCGGCTCGGCTGAGCGCGGCTTCGTGCGCCTCAGCCGCCGTGGGCGCATCTTCCGCCCCCTGACCTGGAGACGCGCCGCCGTCATCCTCACCGACACCTGCGTCATCATCCGCCACGGGCGCTGGCGGCGGCGAGTCGCGGTCTTCCCCTACGAGCGCATCCAGTCGCTCCACGTGAGGCAGGGCCCGCTGGCGCGAAGGCGGGCACTCGCCTCCCTCCGGCTCGACATGGTCGCCTACGAGGTCCCCACCTCGATCACCAACCTCGACGCCGCCGACGCCAAGGCGCTCGCCGCCCAGATCAGCGAGCGGGCGCTGCACCGCTCCAGCGCGGAGCAGCTCGACCGGTGGCTCGCACGCGCCGTCGCCGCCACGCAGCCTGCCGGGCCCTCAACGCGCTAGGTCCTGTTGCGTATGTCCGGGCGGAGACCGGTTCTCGCCAGTGGCCGACGTCGCGGTCGTACCTTAGGGCTCGCGTTCGAGGGGTAAAGGGTACGAACGCGCGCCCTAAGGTACGAACACGCGAACGCTTCACCCCACTTTCGCAACAGGCCCTAGCTGCGCAGGGTGTCGCGCAGGCGCTGGGCCTGCTCGGAGGTGAGGCGCCCGGTGGCCTCGCAACGCTCAGTGGTGGCGGCGGCCAGCTGCCGGTAGGAGGCGACGACGTCGTCGAGACTGCCGCCCTCGCTATCGCGCAGCGAGCTGAGCGCCTCCAGGTGGGCGGCCACCGTTCCGGCGTCGCCTCGGGAGACCGGGCCGGTCAGACCGGCCTCGCCCTCGTGCAGGGTCCGGTCGAGGGCCGCCGTGAGCAGGGGGCCGAGCGTGGCCGCCCCGTCCTCGACCCCGGCGGCCGCCAGGACCCTCACAGCCTGCGTCACCACGGTCAGCAGATGGTTGGCGCCGTGGGCGAGAGCCGCGTGGTAGGCCGGGCGCGCCGACTCCTCCAGGACGAAGGGCTCCCCGCCGAGCTCGACCACCAGCGCCTGGGCGATGGGCAGCACCGCCGCCGGGGCGGTCACGGCCATCGGGCAGCCGACGAGCCGGGCCACGTCCGTGGAGAACCCGGAGAAGGTCATCGCCGGGTGGATGGCCAGCGGGATCGCCCCGCAGCGCTGGGCGGGGGCCAGAACAGCCGCGCCGTAACGGCCCGAGGTGTGGGCCACCAGCTGGCCCGGCTGCCAGCGGCCCAGATCCGCCAGCCCCTGGACGAGCGGGGCGAGCGCGTCGTCCGGCACGGCGAGCAGGACGAGCTCGGCGCGCTCGACGATCTCCTCGACCTCCAGAACCGGGACGCCGGGCAGCAGCATCTCGGCGCGCTCGCGCGAGTCCTCCGAGACCGCGTGGACGCCGACCACCTGGTGCTCCACCGCTCGCAGCGCGCAGCCCAGCACCGCCCCGACGCGACCCGCTGAGATGATGCCGACGCCCAGTCGGCCGGGCCGTCCCGCACCGGTACCGCTGGGTTCGCTGCTGCTCATGCCGGGCCCTGTGCCGCCAACCTCGCTCATGCCCCCGATGCTCTCATGCCCGTGCTGCGCTGAGCCGCCGCCAAACGCCAGTTGCCGGGGCTGCCGAGGAGCCTGCCGATCCGCTCTGTGCTGGCCGTACGACGTAGAGCGGTTGCGCGCCCGGTCTTGGGGACTGCGTTTCATGTTGGGGACGTACTTTCATCCAAGATGAGCACGGCCTGACCGTATTCATCTATGACAGAACGCAGTCCTCATGCGGAAAGTACGTTCCCAACGGGGCCGGTGCTCAGAGACCGCGGCGGTAGGCGGTTTGGAGGCGAGCGGTTCTGGGCGGTGGCCCCCTCGTGGTGCCCAGCGCGTACTGCACGAGCCCTGTACTGCACGAGGTCTGGGGCCTACTGGCCGGGAGATGGGTGTACTCCACGGGGGTCGGGGGCTCGTGCAGTACGGATAACCCCTGGCCAGTGGAACCCCAACCTCGTGGAGTAGGCGGCTGGACGCCGGGAAGACAGTCCCGGGCGGCAGATGCGGGGACACGCGTCAGGGCCGCTGCATTCACTCGGGCTCGTGCCAGTGTCCGTGCCGCCACCCTCGCTCATGCCCCCGATGCTCTCTCGCTTGTCTGATCTTGTGGATTGGGTGCGCTCCCGCGGGGCGACTAGCGTGGGGCGCGTGAGCACCGAACCCGCACCGACGCCCGTTCCCGCCCCCCGCTCAACCGGCGACGCAGCCGTCCTGACCCGCAGCCGCGCCGAGCTCGCCGCCGCCCTAGCCGCCGCCCCGGACCCCCGCGCGGTCGTCATGACCATGGGCGCCCTCCACGAGGGGCACTTCGACCTCGTGCGCGAGGCCGCCCGCCGCGTCGGACCGGCCGGCACCGTCGTGGTCACCATCTTCGTCAACCCCCTCCAGTTCGCCCCCACCGAGGACCTCGACTCCTACCCGCGTGACCTCGAGGGCGACCTGGCCGGCCTGACCCGGACCCTCACCGGCACCGACGGCGCCCTGGGCGTGGGACGGCTCATCGTCTTCGCCCCCACCCCGGAGGTCATCTACCCGGCCGGGCAGCCGGCGGTGCGCCTTGACCCCGGCCCCATCGCCACCGTCCTGGAGGGCCGCACCCGCCCCACCCACTTCGCCGGCGTGTGCCAGGTGGTGCTCACCCTCATGCACCTGACCGCGCCGCGCTGGGCGCTGTTCGGCCGCAAGGACGCCCAGCAGCTGGCGATCATCGAGGCCATGGTGCGCGATCTCGCCGTCCCGCTGGAGATCGTTCCGGTCGACATCCGCCGCGAGAGCGACGGCCTGGCCATGAGCTCACGCAACGCCTACCTCAGCCCAGAGCAGCGCCGTCAGGCCCTGGCTCTCTCACGCGCCCTGCAGGCCGGCCGCGACGCCGCCGCGCAGGTATCCGGCGCCCGCCCCGACCCCGCCGCCATTCGCCGGGCCGCCCTGGCTTCCCTCGAAGCGGCCGACGGCGTCGAGATCGACTACGTGGCCCTCGTCGACCCCGCCGGCTTCGAGGACCTGGCCGACGCCGGCCTCGGCCTGCCGCGCAGCGCGCCGGTGTGGGAGAACGTGGGGGAGGAGCTGCCCGCCGTGGGCCTGCTGGCCGTGGCCGCGCGCGTGGGAACCACCCGCCTCATCGACAACACCCTCATCGATCTGCGCCCCTAAGCACCCTGCTCGCGCGGGTGCTTGCGCGGTCAGGACGCCGGGCGAACCGGCCTGCCCCCGGGCGGACGCACGTGAGCCCCCGAGGGCCGCACCCCTGAGCGGCAGTCCCGCAGCCCTATGGTGCGTCCTCGAGTACTGGCGGGCCGGCCCGGCCGCCGCCCAGGACGCCCCGGACGCGCCTGTCGGGTCGCTCACCCTGTGCCGCACCGTACAGTGCGCCGGCCCCGCCGCCGTCTACGCTGTGCCGCGATGAGCGCCCGCACCCGGACGATGATGACGTCCAAGATCCACCGTGCCACCGTGACCCAGGCCGACCTCGACTACGTCGGCTCGATCACGGTGGATATCGACCTGCTCGAGGCCGCCGACCTGCTGCCCGGCGAGCGCGTCGACATCTGCAACTGCACCAACGGCAACCGCCTGTCCACCTACGTCATCCCCGGCGAGCGCGGCGCCGGCGAGATCTGCGTCAACGGCGCCGCCGCCCACCTGGTCAGCCCCGGCGATATCGTCATCCTCATCGCCTACTCCCAGATGTCCGACGCCGAGGCCCGCACCTACCTGCCCCACGTCGTCTTTGTCGACGCGGCAAACCGGATCGTGGAGCGGGGCACCGACCCCGGCCAGGTCCCGGCCGACTCCGCCGTCGCCCGCCTCCAGGGGCTGCGTCCTTCCGGTATCCCCCTGGCCGACGCCCGCGCCTGATCTCGTCCCGCCGGCCGCCCGGTGTGACCAGGATCGGATGTGGTTCGGGCGTCGTCGGGCCCCGGGGAGCGGCCGGGGCGGGCGGGCGCCGTTAGACTCCTTCACGTGACAGACGAGAGCACCCCCAGCCCCGACCCGACCGCCACCGACGCCCCTGCCGGCACCGAGTCCTCGAAGTCGCCGACGTCGGCGGAGCAGCCCAAACAGCCCAAGGCCGACCCGGGCCCGGGCGAGCAGTTCGAGGTCCGCGCCGGCAAGCGCGAGCGCCTGCGCGGCGAGGGCTGGGACCCCTACCCGGTCTCCGTGCCCGTCACCACCACGATTGCCGCCGTACGCGAGGCCTACTCCCACCTCGAGGCCGGCGACGAGACCGACGACGTCGTCGGCGTGGCCGGGCGCGTCGTCTTCCTGCGCAACACCGGTCGCCTGTGCTTCGCCACCCTCCAGGACGGGGCCGGCACCACCCTGCAGGCCATGCTCTCGGCCAAGGCCCTGCCCTCCGAGGGCCACACCTCCCTGGCCGCCTTCAAGGCCGACGTCGACCTGGGTGACCACCTCTTCGTCCACGGCCGCGTCATCTCCTCGCGCCGCGGGGAGCTGTCCGTCATGGCCGAGCCCGTCCTGCGCGAGGGCGCCGAAGCCGCCTCCGCCGGGGACGACGACGTCGAGGTCCCCGCCTGGCGGATCGCCTCCAAGGCGCTGCGCCCCCTGCCCAAGACCTGGACCAACGAGGCCGGCGAGGCGGTGACGCTCTCGGAGGAGCAGCGTGTGCGCCGTCGTGAGCTCGACCTGCTCACCCGGCCCGCCGCCCGTGACATGGTGCGCACCCGCGCCGCCGTCGTGCGCTCCATCCGGGAGAACTTCTTCCGCCGCGACTACCTGGAGCTCGAGACCCCCATGCTCCAGGTCATTCACGGCGGTGCGTCCGCGCGCCCGTTCATCACCCACATGAACGCCTTCGACATGGATCTCTACCTGCGCATCGCCACGGAGATCTACCTCAAGCGCGCCGTGGTCGGCGGCGTCGACCGCGTCTTCGAGATCAACCGCAACTTCCGCAACGAGGGTGCCGACTCCTCGCACTCCCCGGAGTTCACCGCCCTGGAGGCCTACGAGGCCTACTCCGACTACGACGGCATGGCCGAGCTGACCCGCGACCTGGTCCAGCAGGCGGCGCGCGACGCCTTCGGCCTGCCCGAGGGCGGGGAGGTCGTCACCCTGGCCGACGGCACCGAGTACGACCTGTCGGGCCAGTGGGACAAGATCGACCTCTACACCTCCGTCTCCGAGGCCCTCGGCGAGGAGATCACGGTGGAGACCCCGCGTGAGCAGCTGGTCGCCCACGCCGAGAGGATCGGCCTGGAGGTCGACGACTACGCCGTGGCCGGCAAGGTCGTCGAGGACATCTTCGAAGAGCTCGTCGGCAACAAGCTGTGGGCCCCCACCTTCGTCTACGACTTCCCCGAGGACACCTCGCCGCTGACCCGCTACCACCGCAGCAAGCCGGGCCTGACCGAGAAGTGGGACCTCTACGTGCGCGGCTTCGAGACCGCCACCGCCTACTCCGAGCTCGCCGACCCGGTGGTCCAGCGCGAGCGCTTCGAGGCCCAGGCGCTCGCGGCCGCCAAGGGCGACCCCGAGGCCATGGTCCTGGACGAGGACTTCCTGGTGGCCATGGAGCAGGGCTTCCCGCCCTCCGGCGGTATGGGCATGGGCATCGACCGCCTCCTCATGGTGCTCACCGGCCAGGGGATCCGCGAGACCATCACCTTCCCCCTGGTCAAGCGGAGCTGAACTCTACCCGGCCTCCTCGGCTGCCGCGCCGGCCGGTCATCGCCGCCTTCGAGCAGGTGATGGCCGGCCGGCGCCTTGTCATGGCAGGCCTGCGGGGCTCAACCGCTCTAGTACCCGGTCGTCCCGAGGCGGCGCTGGGCGGCCTCGAGCTCGGCGCTCGAATGGTGAGGTTGGCGCCATGAGCGTTGAACTTTGGGAAAAAACTTCCCCAAACGAGTTGTTCGCACTAGGGTTGCGGTATGTTGCTGGACTTCACCGTGGCGAACTACCGCTGCTACGCGGAGGAGGCGGCCCTTGATCTCACTCGGAGCTCGCTCAAGACCCTGACGCCGCGTACCGACTCCTCCTGGCAGGAGCAGACATGGCGTGTGGCGGCGATCTTCGGTGCCAACGCCTCAGGCAAGTCGACCCTCCTGGATGCGCTCGACTGCCTCCACCACGCCGTCGGCGGTCAGCGGGACATCCTGTACCAGCCCTTCAGCCTCGCTTGCGACCACGAGGTACAGCCGTCCCGCTTCTCCATCGGCTTCACCCATGAGAATGAGCGCTACAGCTACAGTGTTGAGGCGCATCGCTGGGGCATTTCGCGTGAGGAGCTCTGGGCAGCGGGCCAGCGCTGGCGCAAGGTCTTCGTGCGTACTCAGGGCCCCGAGGATGATGAGCCCACGATCGAGGCCGGCACCACCCTCAAGGGCGCCACGAACGAGGTCCGTCGGATCACGACGCCCAAGGACCTCTTCCTCGCCGTGGCTCTTAAGTACAAGCACGCCACGCTCGCTCCGATCGCACGCAGCCTGCGATCCATGCGCTTTATCCACCACAGCGACGAGGAGCGCAGCTCGCGTCTGCGGTGGGTCATGAGCCGGCTCGCAGAGGATCCCGAGCAGTGGACTGACATTGCGAACGCCATTGCCCAGGCCGCCGATCTTGGCATTGTCGGACTCGAGCTCGAGGAGCAGGAGGTTCCTCCGGAGGTGCTTGAGCTTCTGCGTCGACTTCTCATGAATGAGGATGAGGACGAGGACACGGAGGTGCCCGCTGAGATGCTCAAGGAGCTCCAGCGTCACCTCGTTGTCCAGCACCGCGGTGCCGATGGTGAGGAGTACCGGTTGTCGAGCAGCCAGCAGAGTCAGGGAACTCTCACCTGGTTGGCAACGGTCGGTCCTGCCATTGACGCCTTGCGACTGGGGCAGGTGCTGTGTGTCGACGAGCTCGACGCGAGCCTTCACCCAACACTGACCGCCACGCTGGTGGACATGTTCAAGGACCCGGGCCTCAACGCCCGGGGCGCCCAGATCGTCTTCACAACCCATGACACGGCGCTGCTGGACAACTCCCCCGTCCAGCTCCTGGAAGCGGGCGAGGTATGGATGACGGAGAAGTCCTCCTCCGGTGCCAGCGAGCTCTTCTCACTCGCGGACTTCCCCTCCAACCGCAAGGGCACGAACAAGCAGCGCCGCTATCTCGCTGGCGCTTTCGGTGCTATCCCTCGGGTGGACACCTCCAGCCTCCGCCGGTACCTCTCAACGCCGGCGGAGGCGAAGTGAGATG
>CAUVMS010000125.1:0-7909 GCA_963552815.1 uncultured Actinomyces sp.
TCGGCCTCGGCCTCGGCGCGCAGCAGCGCCTCGGTCTTGGAGGCCTGGGCCTCCTGCTCGCGCTGGTAGCGGGCGGCGTCGGCGGGCTTGCGCACCGTGGAGTCGAGCTCGCGCTCGGTCAGGGCGGCCTTGGCCTCGGCTGCCTCCTGCCCGATGATGGCGATCTCCCGCTCCTTGGCGGCGCGGGCGATCGGGCCGGCGGAGTCGGCGTCGGCCTGAGCCTTGTCCGTCTCGGCCTTGAGCTGGGCCTGACGCAGGGACAGATCGCGCTCGCGCTCGGCGATCTGCTGACGGGAGGTGACCTCGGCGTCGCGGGCCTCGCGCTCGGCGTTGGCCCGGGCGATGCGGGCGTCCTTCTCGACGCGCTGCTGCTCGGGCACCCCCAGGGACTCGATGTAACCGCCGGCGTCGGTGATCTCGGAGACCTGGAGCATGTCGATCTCCAGGCCCATGTTGGCCATGATGCTCTTGGCGTCATCGAAGACGTTGCGCTGAAGGGCGTCGCGGTCGGAGATGAGGTCGGTGACCGTCATGTGCCCGATGATCGAGCGCAGGGAGCCGATGAGCGCCTCACGGGCGGAGTCGGCGATGGCCTGGTCCGTGTTGGCCTTGCCCAGGAAGCGCTTGGCCGCGGCGCGCACCTGCTCGTCGGAGTCACCCACCTTGACGGCGGCGACAGCGGCGACGTTGACGTTGATCTTGTTCTCGTCCTCGGCGGTGACCTTGAAACCGATCGTGGTCTGGGTGAAGGGCAGGTACTGGATGGACTGGATGACCGGCAGGACGAAGTCGCGTCCACCGGGGTGAATGATCTTGACCGTGCCCCGGTTCGAACCGGAGATCAGACCGGTGAGGTTGGAGGGGACGACGACGATCCGGCTGAACAGGTAGGCGACTACCAGCAGCACGACGATGACGATGACGACGATGGCGCCGATGAGCATTGTGTCCATGCGGTGTTCCTTTCTTTGTGGGGAGCTGGGATGAGGGAGGGAGACAACGAGGAGGGGGTGGTGGGCAGGCGGGGGAGAGGACAGGAGTCGGCGGCCCGTCACCGGCGCCCGGTGGGCTCAGCTGCTGATCTGCTCCCAGGGGGCGATGGTCAGGGTGGAGTCGACGGCGTCGAGCACCCAGGCGCTCTGGCCCGAGCGCAGCGGCTCCTCGGAGCGCGCAGGCAGGGTGAGCTGGCTGCCGCGCGTGATGGCGCGAACCTCGCCGCTGCCGTCCTTCCACCACAGGACGGTGACCTTCTCGCCGACCAGCTCCGCGGCGGTGGGCGGAGCCGTGTCCAACGGCATGGAGCGCCTGAGACGGTTCCACAGCCAGCGCGTGACTGCGCCGGAGGTGACTGCCAGTGCTGCGGGAACACCCCACACGACGGCGACCGGTACGTGCGTCGCTGCCGATCCCGACACCGCTGTCATCCCCATGCCGATGGCGCCGAAGACCGCCACCGGCAGAGCGAGGACCGCCACGAGCCCATCGGGGAGGAACGCGTCGAGTACGCCGTCGAGAAGGATCCCGGCCAGGAGAATGGCGCATCCGATGATCGCGCACCAGGCGAAAATGCTCACGCCTAACCCCTTTCGTGGAAGCCCCTCGGCCTCCCACACCCGGATTCTGCCACGCGGGCCCGGGCGCGAAGCCGTCATGGGTGGGGAGAAGTCCCCTGCGATGGGATATGGCCGGTTCAGGCGCCGCGTGCCCTGGGGAGCTCGGCGGAGTCCTGCAGGGACGGGGGAGTGGGGGACCAGACCTCCGGCGTCGGTGCGGCCTCCGACGCCGTCGTGGGCGTCGTCGAGGAGGCCATCACGTGAGAAGCCGCCTGGCGACCCGTCCGGGGAGCGGTCGGAGCGGTGATGGTCTCCTGCGTCTGCGGGTTGGCTGCGTGGGTGGGGTCGGGGGCTGCCGGTGCGGCCGTACGCGCCGGGACGGCCTCCGCCCGGTGGGCTCGGGTGGTTCCGACGGTGCTGGCGGGGACGGCGGCGCCGGCTGCGGCCACGGCGGAGGCCTGCTCGGCCCGCTGGGGCGCGGGCACCTCAGGGAGCTGGGCCGGGCCAGGGACGGGCGGGCCGGCTTGACCCTCGACCCGACCTCGGGTCTGGGTGGGGGGCTGGGCTGCGACCTGAGCCGGGAAGATGCCGTAGCCGCCGGCCCCCACTGCTCCGGATGCCGGGGCGGACGCGGCCGGTGCGCCAGGGGCCGTGTGTGGCTGAGAGCGCTGAGGACCTGCGGGCACCGTGACCGTGTGGGCCGCCACCGCCGTAGCCTTCGGTGAGGTGGTCGGAGGCGCGGACGGTGAGCTTGCACGGGTGCGGCCGGGGGCCGGCTGCGTCGTCGCGGGCTGCGCGGCAGTCGCGGCCGGCGGGGCGGTGGATGCAGCAGGTGCCCCGGGTGCTTGCGGGGCACCTGGGGCAGCCGGTGCGGCTGCGCGGCTCCTGTTGAGAACCTCGGGGAAGGCGGATGCGGAGACGGGCTCTGTCTCCTCGGTGCTGGCCGACGTCGTTGGCCCCCTTGGGGCCGAAGCCGCCGACGTCGAGGAGGTTGTCGAGGCCGTTGCCGTCTCTGGCGTGGTGGCCGCCGCCTGAGTGGAGGGGGCGGGCGGGGAGTCCTGACCGCGTCGACGCCGGGAGATACGGCTGGGCGTCGGGTCCTCGGAGGCCTCGGAGGCTTCGGAGGCTTCGGAGGCCTTGGAGGCTCCGGAGGCGCTGCCTTGAGCCTCGGGCGCCCGGTGGCTCGTCGGGCCTGCAGGTCGTGGCTGAGCCGGCTCAGTGCGGGGGGCGTTCTCCGAGGGCGGTGTTTGCTGAGCCGCAACAGCCTGCGCCCCGGCGCCGACGGAAGGAGTCTCCGACGAGCCGTTGGGGGCCTCTGCCTGCGCTGCCTCGGCAATCGCAGCGGGTGACGGCGTGGAACCGCTCTGCCGGCTGCTCCGGGGAGCGGCCGAGGCGGCTGGTTCTGCCGCCGGCTCACGCAAGGGAGCCGCGGGAGCTGCCGTGGGAGTCCGCGGGTGAGCTGGCGTAGGAGTCTCAGCGGCCGCTGCGTGCGCGCCTGTGCGTCCGGGGCTGAGTGGAGCCCACACGATGCCGGACGAGTCGGGCAGTGTGCGGCCGGTCGTCGTCCTCGCTGTCGTTGCCGCTGCCGGTGGCCCAGCCGTCTTAGCCGTCTCAGTCACCGCCGCCGAGGCCTCCCGCGACGCCCGACTCTGCGCCCGTCGCGAGCGCCGTCGGGGCTCGGGGGAGGGGGCGTCGGTGGCGCGGGCGTGCGTAGGGCTCGCGAACCGAGCGGGGGCGGTGAATCCGGTGAGACTCGGGTAGTCGGCAGGCTTGACGATGTGGTCGAGGTCGTAGTGGGTGGGATCCTGTCCGGCGTTGCGCAGCACGTCCTCCAGGGGGCTCAGCAGTGCCAGCCGGAAGGCGGGGTCGACGCAGCGGGCGTTGACCGCGCCCCAGATCTGGTCGGCGGTCAGGGACTCCTCGGAGGAGCCCAGGTCGTTGCGGATCGCGGTGACGAGGTCGGACTCCAGACGCGCGTAGGCCATGGCGTAGGCGCTGGGCCACGGCGCCTCGGGCCGCTGGGTGCGCAGGAGGGCGAAGTTCCTCAGCGCCCGCAGCACCTCGTCAGAGCCGCCCAGGAGCGCCCCCACCCGCAGCCGGTCCAGCGCCTCGTTCTTCATCGTCCCCGTGCCCTCAGGCCCCAGCAGGTGCTTGGAGTCCTCAATGACCTCCCGCAGGAATACCCGGTAGGCGGCGATGCTGTCCGGCGTTATGCGCTCCCTGGTCGCGGAACGCAACCGCTCGGCGGCGTGGCGCGCCGCCAGACGGGCCGAGCTCGCCTCGGACTGGACCTCATTGATCCGCGAGATACTGGCCCGGGAGATCCGTGAGGCCTCCTTGAGGGCCAGATCCGCGTGCTCCGTCGAGCGCCGTGCGGCGAAGACGGCAGCAATGGCGACCAGGATGGAGACACCGGCTGCGATGGCGGCCACGACGGCGATAACGGACAGGTCCATGCTCCTATCCTGCCCGGAACCGAGGCGAGGATGCCTCTCAAAACGTCCCTCCCCAGACAGTCCCCAGTATGTCTATGGGCGACGCTCAGGTGCCCTGATGGATACGCTCGCATCCATGCGTCCGCAGGTCCGCGTTGGACGAGTGACGGCGCCGATAACCAGCCCTGTCGAGGGCCCCGATGCGTATCCGTTCCGGCCAGAGGTCTCTGACCTGCACCGATGTGCATGGGCCAGAGCTCGTGGGACCTCTGGCGGTACAAGCCGGCCCCTGGCGGGGTAGCGTCAGCGCCATGAAGAAACTCATCAACTCCGTTGACAACGTGGTCACGGACGCCCTGCGGGGCATGGCCGCGGCCCACCCCCACGAGCTCGACGTCGACCTCGACCAGCACATCGTCTACCGCCGCCACCGTAAGGAGGAGGGCAAGGTCGCCATCATCTCCGGCGGCGGCAGCGGGCACGAGCCCCTCCACGGCGGCTTCGTGGGCACCGGCATGCTCGACGCCGCCTGCGCCGGGGAGATCTTCACCTCCCCGGTCCCCGACCAGATGGTCGCCGCCACCACCGCCGTCGACCGCGGCGCAGGCGTCCTGCACATCGTCAAGAACTACACCGGCGACGTCATGAACTTCGAGATGGCCGCCGAGATCGTTGACGCCGACTCCGGCATCCAGGTCGCCAGCGTCGTCACCAACGACGACGTCGCCGTCGAGGACTCCCTCTACACCGCTGGGCGGCGCGGCGTGGGCGTGACCGTCATGGTGGAGAAGATCGCCGGCGCCGCCGCGGAGGAGGGCCGCCCGCTGGATGAGGTCGCGGCCGTCGCCACGCGCGTCAACGCCGCCGGCCGCTCCATGGGCATGGCCCTGACCTCCTGCACCGTTCCGGCCAACGGCAAGCCCTCCTTCGACCTGCCGGACGACGAGATGGAGATCGGCATCGGCATCCACGGCGAGCCCGGTCGCCACCGCGAGAAGATCGCCCCCGCCGCCGAGATCGCCGAGCGCCTCGTCACCCCCGTCCTGGCTGAGCTGCCCGACGCGGCCGGCCCCGACGAGGGCGTCATCGCCATGGTCAACGGCATGGGCGCCACCCCGTTGCTGGAGCTCTACCTCATGTACGGCGAGATCGCCCGCCTCCTCGAGGCCGCCGGGATCACGGTGGCCCGCAACCTCGTGGGCAACTACATCACCAGCCTCGACATGGCCGGCTGCTCCCTGACCCTCGTGCGCGCCGACGCCGAGCTGCTGTGCCTGTGGGACGCCCCCGTGAGCACCCCCGGCCTGCGCTGGGGCGTCTGAGGAGCGGGCGCCATCAAGACGCCCAGGCGGGCACGGGCGTCCAAGGAGACTCGAGGAGGAGGAACAACATGACGGAAGAAGCGACAGACGCCCGTCAGGCGTTGACGGTGGCGGACCTGGAGGCCTGGGTGCGCCGCAGCGCCGAGCTCATCACTGAGCATGCCGAGGAGCTCACGGCTCTGGACGCCGCCATCGGCGACGCCGACCACGGCACCAACATGAAGCGCGGCCTGGCAGCCGCCGTCGACGCGGTCGAGGCCGGTGGCTTCACCGCTGCCGACGCGCTGCTCAAGAAGGTCGGCATGACCCTGGTCTCCACGGTCGGGGGCGCCTCCGGACCCCTGTACGGCACCTTCTTCCTGCGCACCGGCGGCGCCCTGTCAGGCCAGGACAGCATCGACGCCCCGGCGCTCGCGGCCGGCCTGGGGGCCGGGATCGGCGGCATCGCGGCGCGAGGCCGTGCCACCGCGGGGGAGAAGACCATGCTCGACGCCTGGAGCCCGGCCCTCGAGGCGCTGCGAGCCCACCCTGACGACCTCGCCGCGGGCGTCTCCGCTGCGGCGCGGGCCGCGGCCGAGGGCCGCGACGCCACCAAGCCCATGGTGGCCACCAAGGGGCGGGCATCCTACCTGGGGGAGCGCTCGGCGGGGCACATCGACCCCGGCGCCGCCTCGACCGCCCTCATCCTGGCCGCCCTCGACGACGTCGTCGCCGGGAGGACCGCGTGAGCCCGGCGAGCCCCGTCAGGCCTCAGCCGACAGAGCCGAGCAGCACGGCGGCGAGCGTCGGCATCGTCCTGGTCTCCCACTCCCGCGCCCTGGCCGAGGCCGCGCTCGACCTGGTACGCCGGCTCATCGTGGCCGTCGACGTCCCCGTTGAGCTGGCCGCAGGGCTCGCCGACGGCGAGCTGGGTACCGACCCCGGCGCCGTTGTCTCCGCTATCGAGCGGCTCTGCGACCGTTGTGACGGCGTCCTGGTCCTGGCGGATCTGGGCAGCGGCATCATGAGCGTCGAGATGGCCCTGGAGATGCTCGACCCGGCCGTCGCCGAGCGGGTCCGGCTCTCCGCGGCCCCCTTCGTTGAGGGGCTGCTCGGTGCCTACGGCGCCGCCGGGATCGGCAAGGACCTGCCGGCTGTGGTCACGGAGGCCGACGGCGCCGCCGAGGCCAAGCGTTCCCAGGTCTGTGCCTTCTGAGAAGCCTTCTCAGGGCCTTGAGAGGCTCGCGCTGATCAGGGGCGGTTGGCGAAACGCTCCAGCAGGGCGGCGTCCCCACCGACGACGAGCACGTCCTCGGCCGAGACCAGCGTGTCCGAGGTGGCGTACTCGAAGGGCTCACCCGGGCTCATGAGGCCGAAGACCGTCACCCCGTAGCGCGAGCGCACCTTGGACTGACCGATGGTGAAGCCGTGCAGCTCCGTGGGCGGGCGCATCTTGACGATGGTGAAGCCGCTCTTCTCCATCTCGATGTAGTCGAGCATGCGTCCCGAGACCAGGTGGGCGGCGCGCTGACCGGCGTCGAACTCGGGGTAGACGACGTGGTGGGCGCCGATACGCCTCAGGATGCGACCGTGGGCGCGGGAGATGGCCTTGGCCCAGATCTGGGGGGTCTCCAGGTCCACGAGGTTGCCGGTGATGAGGACGGAGGCCTCCAGGGAGGTCGCCACCCCCACGACCGCCGTGCCGAACTCGGTGGCGCCCAGCTGCTCAAGGGCCTCCACGTCCGTGGCATCGGCCTCCACCAGGGGGACGCGGCCGGTCCACTGGCGCACGATCGCGGGATTGGCCTCCACGGCCAGCACCTCGCGCCCCAGCCGGTCCAGGGTGGCGGCGACGGCGGAGCCGAAGCGTCCCAGCCCGATGACGAGCGTGGAGTCGGTGCGCGAGGGCGGGGCGGGCATGAGGTCTCCTGAGGTCGGCCGTGGGACGGTGCCTCCTACGCTACCGCGCGCGGCGACGTCGGACGCTCAGGCCGATCCCGCAGGCCACCAGGGCCACCCCGGCCCTCGGACAGCTGCTCGCTCCGGACGGGCCGGAACCCGAAGGGACCTGATCGTTCCCGTTGGTGTCTGCTGGCCGTTGGGGCGAGCGAGTGCGGAGTCGGCCGGCGGGCGCTAACCGATCATCGGGCTGGCCTCGGGCATCCGGATGACGCGGCGGCGCTCCCGCAGTGCCAGGGCGCTGGCCGCCGTCATCGTGCCCACGCGGCCGACGAACATGAGCGCCACGATGACGTACTTGGCGCTCGCGGGAAGGGTGGGAGTAATGCCCGTGGACAGGCCCACGGTCGCAAACGCGCTGATGACCTCGAAGAGAATCCGGTCCAGGGGCAGGTTGGTCATCTGCAGGAGCAGGAGCGTGGCGAGCCCGATGACGCTGGAGCCGATGAAGGCCACCGCCACGCTCAGACGCACGGTCGAGGGCGTGATGCGCCGCCCGAAGGCCTCGATGTCCTGGTCGCCGCGAGCCTCGGCGAGGATCGCCAGGAGCAGGACCGCGAAGGTCGTCACCTTGATGCCGCCGGCCGTCGAGGCCGAGCCGCCGCCGACGAACATGAGGGCGTCCTGGAGGAACCAGGTGGCCTCGTGCATGTGCTCGGGC
>CAUVMS010000126.1:0-7902 GCA_963552815.1 uncultured Actinomyces sp.
AGCACCGTGCCGGGCTCGGCGCCCGCGCCCTCGACCACGACGACCTCCACGGTGCCGTCGGCCGGGATGAGGAAGGTCTTGTCGTGGCTGCCGTACTCCTCGGCCTTTCGGGCCATGAGGCCCACATTGGGCACCGAGCCCATGGTGGCCGGGTCCAGGGCCCCGTGGGCGCGGCAGTCCTCAATGACGGCCTGGTAGACCCCGGCGTAGGAGGAGTCCGGGATGACGGCGATCGTGTCCGCGGTCTGGCCGTCCGGCCCCCACAGGTGACCGCCGGCCCGGATCATGGCGGGCATGGAGGCGTCGATGATGACGTCGCTGGGCACGTGCAGGTTCGTGATGCCGCGGTCGGAGTCCACCATGGACAGGCGCGGCCCGGCGGCGAGCTCGGTCTCGATGGCGGTGCGGATCTCCTCGCCCTGGGGCAGCGAGTCCAGGCCCGCCAGGATCGAGGCCAGGCCGTCCTCGGCGCGCAGACCGGCCTCGGCGAGTACCTCGCCGTAGGTGGAGAAGACACCCGGCAGGGCGGCACGCACCGCGTGACCGAAGATGAGAGGGTCGGAGACCTTCATCATCGTGGCCTTGAGGTGCACCGACAGCAGCAGACCCTCGCCCTTGGCGGCGGCCACCTGAGCGGCCAGGAACTCATCCAGGGCGGCGGCGCTCATGAACGTGGCGTCCACGACCTCCCCGGCACTCACTGGCAGCGACTCCCGCAGGACGACCGGTGCCGCGCCGTCGGCCGGACGCAGCCGGATCTGCAGGGTGCCGGCCTCAGGGACGACGACGCTGCGCTCGTTGTGCCGGAAGTCGCCGGCCTCCATCGTGGCCACACGGGTGCGCGACTCGGGCGACCAGGCCCCCATCGAGTGCGGGTGGGAGCGGGCGTAGGCCTTGACGGCCGCGGGCGCGCGCCTGTCGGAGTTGCCCTCGCGCAGGACGGGGTTGACGGCGCTGCCCTTGACGGCGTCGTAGGCGGCGCGCACCTCTCGCTCAGCGGGCGTGGTCGGGGAGTCGGGGTAGTCGGGGATCTCGTAGCCCAGGGCCTGGAGCTCGGCGATGGCGGCCTTGAGCTGAGGCAGGGAGGCCGAGATGTTGGGCAGCTTGATAATGGTGGCGGCGGGTGACTGGGCGAGCTCGCCCAGTCGCGCCAGATCGTCGTCGGCCAGGGAGAAGGCCGCCAGGATGCGGCCCGCCAGCGAGATGTCCGCGGTCCCCACGCTCACACCGGCCCGCCGGGCGAAACCCCGCACGATCGGCAGGAAGGAGTGGGTCGCCAGCATCGGCGCCTCATCGGTCCAGGTGTAGATGACGTCGGGCTCCACGGTCTGTTCTGACTGGGCCGGCTGGGCGGACTGGACGGTCATAGGTGCTCCCTGCGTGTCGATGACGTGTCTGCGCGTGATGGTTGAGATGGCGGTGAAGCGATGATGGGACGGCGCTGCGCCGGATCCGAGTGGACGGCTTGAGCGTAGCCGTCACCCGTGACGCCCAGATGACGGTCCAGAAGTGGAGGGGCGGCCGGAGCCACAGCGACATGACTGTGAGCAGTTCCAGTGTCCGACGTCGTACCCGGAGCCGAGCCGATGGGCTGCGGCAGTGCGCCTCAGGCGGTGACGTAGCGCTGGCGGACGGCTTCCTGAGCGGCCTGGATGGCCTCGCGCTGCTGGCGGGAGTTGCGCATCCGCCAGGCCAGGGATGGCTTGCCCTGACGGTCGACGGAGGCCAGGACCAGGCCGGCGCCCACGGCGGCCCCACGCAGCAGGCCGGAGAGGGCCTCCTTGCGGGCCTGGGTCCCCGTGACCGCCCACACGGGGTTGTTGATGGCCGTGAGCGGGACGTTAAGAGCCGCCAGGATCGTGGCGTTCGTGCGGGGTGCCCGGCCGGCGGCCAGCCCCAGCCCGGCCACGAGGCTCACGGCGCCCGAGGCGCGGGTGAGCATGCGGGCGTCCGAGGTCAGCACCGGCGGCAGGCCGGCGCGCTCCAGGGTGGGGGCGACCTTCTCGAACTTCTCCACGTGGCGTGACGGGCGTACGAGGGCGTCGAGCCCATCGACGATGAAGGGCGCAGCGAGCATCGGGCGGGCGAAGGAGCGCAGAATGTTCATGTCCCCATCCTGACGCACCGAAGCGGCTCGGGCCAGCGACATCGCCGCTTGAACGTGGCGCACGCCTCGCTGAGCGCGGACGGGAATGAATTCGGGGCACCGCCCTGTTGCTCAGGACATGAGCACTCAGCAGCCGACCGCGCCGACGTCGAGCAGGACCGCTCGCCGCCGGGGTGCCCCGACGAGTGGCCCGCTCCGCCGACACGACCGGCCCGTCGGCCCCGGTGGCCCCGCTGGATCCGGTGGATTCAGTGGATCCGGTGGACACGGAATGCTCCGGCCCGTCGGTCGCCCGGCCCGACCCGCCACAGTGACCATCCCCCTGAGTGCCGAAGACACCCGGGGGACCCGGCTCGGGCTAGGCTCGTGGATGATGACGGACATCGACGACCACACAGACGAGATCACCATGGACGAGGTGATCGATCCGGATGACTCCGCCGACAGTCTCGACCGTGCCCCCGCCGACGAGGATGAGGCGACCCGGGCCGCCCGCTTCGAGGCCGAGGCCCTGCCCTACCTCGACCAGCTCTACGGCGCCGCCCTGCGCATGACCCGTAACCGGGCCGACGCCGAGGACCTCGTGCAGGACGCCTACGCCAAGGCCTTCGGCTCCTTCCACCAGTACCGGCCCGGTACCAACCTCAAGGCCTGGCTCTACCGGATCCTGACCAACACCTTCATCAACTCCTACCGTAAGAAGCAGCGCGAGCCGCTCCAGTCCGACGCGGACACCGTCGAGGACTGGCAGCTGCACCGGGCCGCCTCCCACGACTCGGTGGGGCTGCCCAGCGCCGAGAACCTCGCCCTGGACGCCCTGCCGGACTCCGACATCAAAGAGGCTCTGGGCCAGCTCACCGAGGACCGGCGCCTGGCCGTCTACCTGGCGGACGTGGAGGGCTTCTCCTACAAGGAGATCGCCGAGATCATGGACACGCCGATCGGAACCGTCATGTCCAGGCTGCACCGCGGGCGCCGCCAGCTGCGCGAGCTGCTGGCCGACTACGCCCGAGATTACGGATACGGGGAGGAGGAGAAATGAGAGACCGCATGGAACCACAGGCAGGCAGCGAGAAGAACGCTAAGACCACTGAGTCTCCCAAGACGGCCAAGGCCGCAGCCGGGTCCCAGGACTGCTCCTGCGCCGAGGCCCGCGCCCACCTGGAGGCCTTCCTCGACCGGGAGTGCACCGCCGACCTCACCGAGCGCCTCGCCCAGCACGTGGCCACCTGCCCGCACTGCTCGCGCATCGCCGACGCCGAGACCCACCTGCGCGAGATCCTGCGCTCACGCTGCGCCGAGCAGGCTCCCCCCGAGCTGCGCGCCCGCGTTCTGGGTCGCCTGTCGACACTGCGGGCCACCTCGGTGAGCGTGACGACGACGTCGACCACGACCCGGACTCAGACCTCTGCTTCCGGACGGGTCGTGCGCATCGTGGAGTCACGGGTCGAGTCCTCGCGAACCATTCACGTCCAGGGAGACTGAGACGCCTCGGCTGCTCGGTTCAGCCCGGTCCAGTCCGTCGCCGGAGCCGTCGCCCGCGGTGACGTGTGGTCGCCTTCACCGGCTGGTCGGCGGTGCGAGACTGGCCGGGTCAAGTCACCGTGTGCGACAATCGGCGGCGTTCCGTGCCCCCTCGTGGGGCAAGTCCACACACGAGGAGGCAGTTATGAGCAAGCGCGGTCGTAAGCGTCGTGCACGTGCGAAGTCCGGCGCCAACCACGGCAAGCGCCCCAACACCTGAGCCGGGTGACGCGCTGAGCACGGCACCTTGAGACATAGCGGACGTCGGCCGGTCACCACAGTGGTGACCGGCCAACGTCGTTCCTGAACCGTACTGGAACCGATTCGGAACCGCCCTGGCCGAGGGCTGACCCGAGGTCGCCGTCTGGGCCCTACGGCCTTGACGGTGATGAGACGCTGACACACTGGTCGCGGAACACGGCCTGATTCGTGGTGAGGGGCGCCGCCCAGCCTTTCCCTGAGGAAACCGGTAGTATTTCGTGGATTGATGGCTTTGCCGGCTCCTCCTCGATGACGGCGGTGTGACATGAACCTGAGGAACCTGACAGCAAAAGAGCAATGGACGCTCTCTGACAACTCTCTCCTGCGACGTATCCTCGTGTGCTTTGTGGGGCAGGTGATCACGGCCTGCGGGATTGCGATCTGTCTGGAGGGCAAGAGCGGCGTCGACCCGTTCACGGCCTTCCTTCAGGGCGTCTCCCACGTCTCAGGGATCTCCTTCGCCGCGACCGTCCCGATCGTCAACATCATCATGCTGATCCTTGTCTTCCCCTTCGACCGGTCCATCTTCGGTCTGGGGACGGTCATCAACTTCACCGTCGTGGGCGTCTTCGTGGACTACTTCCGCCCGATCTACCGCAGCGTCTTCCACGTCGAGTACTCCTTGGGCAGCATGCTCCTTCACCTGGCCATCGGGCTGCCGCTGTTCTGCCTGGGGGTCTCCATGTACATCACCTGCGACCTGGGCCAGTGCCCCTACGACGGCATCGCCCCCTCGCTCAGGCGCAACTTCCCGCGCCTCAGCTACCGTGTCTACCGTATGGTCCAGGACATCATCACGATTCTCGTGGCTCTCATCCTCATCAGATTCGACCTCTCACTGGGCATCATCGCCCTGGGGACGGTCATCATGGGATTCTTCGTCGGCCCCATCATCGGATTCTTCAACAAGCGCGTCTCCAACCGCATGGTGGGGATAACCGGCGATATCTTCGCCGCGTCCAAGCCGACGACCGGGGGCTCCCCGGCGCCGGCCTGACCTGGTGGGGTGTCAGCGCCTCAGGACTCGGGGCGCTCGACACCGAGCCACTCGTACCAGCCGCGGTGCAGCACCAGCCAGGCCAGCAGACCGTAGCCGGCCTGACCCGGGTGCGTGCCGCCGGCGGCCGCGACGTCGGCCGTCCACTGCTCGTGGTTGCGCAGCGGCTCGAAGGCGTCCACGTAGGGCACGTTGCGGCGCAGGCACACCTCCTCGGCGGCCTGGGAGAGCTGGGCGGTGGCGTCAGGATCGGCCTCGGGCAGGGGAGGGGGCCCGACGACGAAGCACTCCCGGTGGTCGGAGGCCGCCGTGTCGAGGATATTGGCCAGGGCCAGGCGGGAGCGGGCGTAGGAGACGCCGGCGAGCACGTCGGCCACGCCCAGCCCCACCACGAGCCGGTTGATGCCGGTGTGCGTGGAGCGGCGGGCCACCTCGGGCCCCCAGCGGTCGGACATCTGCGCCGTCGTCTCACCGGGAACCGCCAGAGAGGTCCACAGGATGTCGGCGTCCCGAGGCGTGCGGGCCATGACCCGGCCCGTCCAGCCCAGAGCACGTCCGTCACCATGACCGGCCACCAGCTCGTCGCCGATGAAGCTCAGCCTTGTCTCACGCATGGCAGCGCCTCCTCGTCCCTCATAATCCCTCGTGCTGTCTTGACATTATCGTGACCTTGCGCTGCGGCGCGGGAGGCTGGCGGCATTTCGGCGGGGTTGGCCGGGAATGAACGGGCGATGGTCAGCCTGCTCTCAGTCGCGGGCGAAGGCCTGGCGGATGATCTCCTCCTGCTGGGCGCGGTGGACGCCGGCGGTTCCCACGGCCGGGGCGGCGGCCTCGGCGCGGGAGATCAGCGTGGGCAGAACACCACCGGTCAGGTCCGCGGGCAGATGAAGCGCCAGGTAGGGCCACATGCCCTGGTTGGCCGGCTCGTCCTGCACCCACACCAGCTCGGCACCGCTGAAGGGCGCCAGCGCCTCGGCGATGGCCGAGATCTGAAGCGGGTAGAGCTGCTCGAGGCGGACGATGGCGGTACTCGTGTCCCCGGTCTTGGTGCGGTGGGCCAGCAGGTCGTAGTAGACGCGCCCGGAGCACAGCAGTACCCGGTCCACCTCCTGATCCTGCGCCGCGGCCAGGACGGCGTCGTCGACCTCCCCGATGACGGGCTGGAACGTGCCGGAGGTGAAGTCCTCCACCGGGGAGCAGGCGGCCTTGAGTCGCAGCAGCTGCTTGGGGGTGAAGACGATGAGCGGGCGGCGCGGGCGGCGGTAGGTGTGCTCGCGCAGCAGGTGGAAGTAGCTGGCGGGCGTGGAGGGCTGGGCCACCAGCATGTTGTCCTGCGCGCACATCTGAAGGTAGCGCTCGATGCGGGCCGAGGAGTGGTCCGGTCCCTGCCCCTCCTGGCCATGGGGCAGGAGCATGACCAGGCCGGAGCGCTGCCCCCACTTCTGAGCGGCTGAGGTGACGTACTCGTCGATGACGGACTGGGCGCCGTTGGCGAAGTCGCCGAACTGGGCCTCCCACATCGTCAGCCCCTCGGGCCGCTCCACCGAGTAGCCGTACTCGAAGGCCAGGGCGGCGTACTCGCTGAGCAACGAGTCGTAGATCTCCAGGGGTGCCTGGTCTGGGGTGAGGAAGTTCAGCGGCGTCCACTCCTGACCGGAGGCGTGGTCGTGCAGGACGGCGTGACGCTGGGCGAAGGTGGCGCGGCGGGCGTCCTCACCGGCCATGCGGATCGGGACGCCCTCCATGAGCAGGCTCCCCAGGGCGATGAGCTCGCCCAGGCCCCAGTCGATACCGCCCTCGCGGGTGGCCTCACGCCGCTTGGCGAGCATGGTTTGGAGCTTGGGGTGGACGGTGAAGGAGTCCGGCCAGGCGACCTGGGCATCCCCGATGCGCTCGACGACGTCGCGCGCCACCGCCGAGGTCCAACCGATCATCATGCCGCTGCCCGCCAGCTGGGAGGAGGGGATCTCCAGGGAGGACAGGGGCACGCCGACCTTCGTGGGGTCGGACAGGTCCTGGGCGGAGGAATCGGCTGCCGAGGCGATTGCGCCGTCGGTGCCCCCGGTGACCTGGACGTGGGCCTCGGTGAAGATCCGCTCCAGCTCTCCCTGGTAGCTCTCGGCGATCTCGCGGGCCTCCTCGGGGGTGATGTCGCCGCGCCCCACGAGGGCGGCGGTGTACACCTCGCGGGTGGAGTCCAGGGAGTCGATGAGCCGGTACATGAGCGGCTGGGTCATCGAGGGGTCGTCGCCCTCGTTGTGCCCGCGGCGCCGGTAGCAGATGAGGTCGATGATGACGTCCTTGTGGAAGGTGCGCCGGTACTCGTACGCGTGGCGGGCGGTGCGGGCGACCGTCTCGGGGTCGTCGGCGTTGATGTGGAAGATCGGCACCTGCAGGCCCTTGGCCAGGTCGGTGGCGTAGATGGTGGAGCGGGCCGAGGCCGATCCGGTGGTGAAACCGATCTGGTTGTTGACGATGATGTGGACCGTGCCGCCGGTGCGGTAGGCGGGCAGCTGGCTCATGTTGAGGGTCTCGTAGACCACGCCCTGGCCGGCGAAGGCCGCGTCGCCGTGGACCAGGACCGGCATGACCGTGTAGCCCTTCTCGCCCAGGCCGATGCGGTCCTGCTTGGCGCGCACGATCCCCTCGACGACGCCGTCGACCGTCTCCAGGTGGGAGGGGTTGGCGGCCAGCGAGACCTGGGTGGACACGCCCTCGGTGCCCGTGAAGACGCCTTCAGTGCCCAGGTGGTACTTGACGTCCCCGGTGCCGGCGCCCTCGATGACGCCGTTGCCCTCGAACTCGTCGAAGACCTGGGCGTAGGACTTGCCGGCGATGTTGGTGAGCACGTTGAGCCGGCCGCGGTGGGCCATGCCGATGACGACCTCGTCGAGGCCGTCGTGGGCGGCGGCGTCGAGCAGGCGGTCCAGGGCCACGATGAGGGACTCCCCGCCCTCGAGGCTGAAGCGCTTCTGGCCCACGTACTTGGTCTGCAGGAAGGTCTCGAAGGCCT
>CAUVMS010000127.1:0-7873 GCA_963552815.1 uncultured Actinomyces sp.
ACTTGGTCAGGGAGTTGATGACGTACTGGGAGTCGCACTGGATGAGGAGCTCCTCGTCGGCGAGACCGGCGGCCTCGGTGACCCGCAGGAGCTCCAGGACCGCGGTGAGCTCACCGCGATTGTTGGTCGCGCTCTCCCAGCCGCCGGCCGCCCAGCAGTCGTCATCCACGTACCAGGCCCAGCCGGCCGGTCCCGGATTGCCCAAGGAGGAGCCGTCGGCAGCAGCAGTAATCGTCATAAGGGCACTCTACCCAGCGATGCCGACGGTCTCAGACAGAGTCAACCTCCCGTGCCCGTATCGTCGCCGTGCTAATCTGCCCGACAGCAAGAATGGTCTTGCTCACTGAAACAATCCCTGAGAGGTACACCGATGTCCTCCACGCTGCACGCCCTGTCAGCCTCGTCAGCGTCTTCCGGCACACTCATTGCCGCACGCTGGTACGACTACATCCCCATCGCCATCTACTTCGCCTTCGTCATTGGCGTCGGGCTCATCGCCCGGTCCAAGGCGGCCACGGCGGACGGCTTCCTCACCTCGGGCCGCTCCCTGCCGGCCTGGGTGACGGGTATCGCCTTCGTCTCGGCGAACCTCGGCGCCGTCGAGATCATGGGTATGTCGGCCAACGGCGCCGAGTACGGCATGCCGACCTTCCACTACTTCTGGATCGGCGCGGTCCCGGCCATGATCTTCCTGGGTCTGGTCATGATGCCCTTCTACTACGGCTCCAAGGTGCGCTCGGTGCCCGAGTTCATGCTCAAGCGCTACGGCACCGCCGCGCACCTGGTCAACGCGCTCAGCTTCGCCCTGGCCCAGCTGCTCATCGCCGGCATCAACCTGTACCTGCTGGGCAAGATCATGAACTGGCTGCTGGGATGGCCCCTGTGGGTGGGGCTCATCGTGGCGGCCGTCATCGTCTTCTCCTACATCACCATGGGTGGGCTCTCCGCGGCGATCTACAACGAGGTCCTCCAGTTCTTCGTCATCGTGGCGGCCCTGCTGCCCCTGACCCTCATCGGCCTGCACCGCGTGGGCGGCTGGCACGGCCTGACCAGCAAGATCACCGCCGCTGCCACGGCCGCCCACCCCGACGACGCCGGCGAGGCAGCCAAGGTCGCGGCTCAGCAGCTGCACTCCTGGCCCGGCAACTCGATCTCCGGCTTCGACTCCAACCTGCTGTCCGTCGTCGGCCTGGTCTTCGGCCTGGGCTTCGTGCTGTCCTTCGGATACTGGACGACGAACTTCGTCGAGGTGCAGCGGGCCATGGCCTCGGACTCGATCTCCTCGGCCCAGTCGACCCCGATCATCGGCACCTTCGTCAAGATGTTCGTGCCCTTCCTCGTCATCGTCCCGGGCATGGTCGCCGGCGTCATGGTCTCGGAGATCCAACAGCTCAAGGCAGATTCCGGGGCTGGATACCAGTTCAACGACGCGGTCCTCTACCTCATGCGCGACCTGCTGCCCAACGGTCTGCTGGGTCTGGCGATCACGGGTCTACTGGCCTCCTTCATGGCGGGCATGGCGGCGAACATCTCCGCCTTCAACACCGTGTGGGGCGTGGACATCTACCAGCACTACATCAAGAAGAACGCCGACGACGCCCACTACCTCATGGTCGGCAAGCTCTCGACCCTGACGGCCTCCGTGGTCGCGATCCTCACCGCGATCATCGCGTCGAGCTACTCCAACCTCATGGACTACCTCCAGACGCTGTTCTCGATGTTCAACGCTCCCCTGTTCGCGACCTTCATCATCGGGATGTTCTGGAAGCGGGCCACCCCGCACGCCGGTTGGATCGGCCTCATCAGCGGAACCCTGGGCGCCCTGGGGGTCAACATCCTCATCTGGACCAAGCACCTGGTCATGCCGGGACAGGGCGGCGCCTTCCTGGCGGCGGGCGTGGCCTTCACGGTCGACGTCGTCATCACGGTGCTGGTCTCCATGGCCACGAAGCCGAAGCCCGACTCCGAGCTCAAGGGCTTCGTCTACGCCCTGACCCCCAAGAGCGAGCGCACCGACCCGCACCTGCACGAGCTGCCCTGGTACCGCCGTCCGATCCCGCTGGGGATCATCGCCGGGGTTCTGGTCATCGCCCTCAACAGCATCTTCCACTAGACCCGCCCGGACACACGAAGGAGAACACTCATGAACAATCGTTCACTCACGGACATCCGGGCGGTCATCACCGGGGCTCTGGGGCTCATCGGCCTCTACCTGGTGGTGTGCTCGGTCCTGTTCAACAGCGCCGAGGAGATGAGCAAGACCGGCGGCATCAACGCCAACCTGTGGTCGGGCCTGGGCCTGCTGGCCATCGCCGCGGGCATGGGCCTGTGGTGGTGGATCAAGCCGAATCCCTCCGGGGGCGAGCAGGACTGATACTGGTCGGGCCCGCACTGGGCCCACACCGGTGAAGGCCTCCCGCCCATCACCTCCCATTCGATCGACGGCGCCGCCGCAGCCCCGCGCTGCGACGACGCCGTCGTCGTGACCGCGCACGGGCTTCAGACCTGAGTTGCACAGGTTGGGGTGGTTTGTGTTTCAGAGTGGGGTTTTTCGTTGGGATTGTGGGGGTGGGGTGGTCGTTCCCGGCTCACCGCAACACCTTGTACGCGTCCCTGGGCCGCTGTGTCGAGCGGGGCTACCGCCAGGCGATCTCTCAGGCCCTGTTCGAGCACGTCACCGCCAGTGGGGGCCTTGCCCTGTGCCTGTACGACGTCACCCCCTCTACTTCGAGGCCGAGCGTGAGGACGACCTGCGGCGGGTCGGCTACTCCAAAGAGCGGAGGGTCGACCCCCAGGTCATCGTCGGCCTGCTGGTCGACCGGGCCGGTTTTCCTCTCCAGGTCGGCTGCTGGGAGGGCAACAAGGCCGAGACCACCACGATCATCCCCGTCGTGGAGGCCTTCCAGGCCGCCCACGGCATCGAGGAGCTCATCATCGTCGCCGACGCCGGCATGCTCTCAGCGGCCAACCTCAAGTCTCTGCATGAGGCAAGGCTGCGGTTCATTGTCGGGGCCCGCACCACCCGGGCCCCAGGCGACCTGGAGGCCCACTTCCACTGGGAAGGTGACGCCTTCACCGACGGCCAGGTCATCGACACCATCACCCCCAGGAGGGGCTCCAGGAGCGAGCGGGACAAGAGCCGCAAGGCCGAGCCGGTGTGGGATCCGCACACCCACCCGGGCTCATGGAGGGCCATCTGGGCCTACTCCAAGAAGCGCGCCGCCAGGGACAACCAGACCCTGACCACCCAGGCCAACCGCGCCCGGGCCATCCGTCGCCGGCGAGAAGCGCCCCAAGAGCACACGTTTTGTCACCGTCCATCAAGGCGATCAGGTCCTCGATGAGGCATCCATCACCAGGGCCCGTTCCCTGGTGGGACTCAAAGGCTACGCCACCTTTCGTTCCGTCCCGCCTGATGGGCGCCGGTGAGGTCGTCTCCTCGAATCACGAGCTGTGGCACGCCCGGGCAGTCCTTCGCCGATGAGCAAGCACGACCTGAGAGCCCGCCCCGTCTTCCACCACACCCGCGATGCCATCGAGGCGCACCTGACCGTGGTCATGGCCGCCCTGGCCATCGCCCGACACCTCCAGGACACCACCGGGATCAGCATCAACCTCAACGGCCACCACCTCACCGCCGCCGACCCCCTGACCCCCGAAGCCGAAGAAATCCTCACCGCCCTGAGCATCCCAACAGGGCACTAAAAACTGTGCAACTCAGGTTCGACTTCCCTGGGACGCACAATATGCTGCTCACGATAACCTTGCTGACGCCCAGTAGTCGAACAGCGGATATCTTCAACACCGCCCGAGAACCGCCCGCCCACGTGTCTGCCGACAGGAACACTCCTCATGACCGATACCAGCGCAACCGACGCACCCCGTTCAGCAACTGCAGTACCCCCTTCTGCGACCGCGGGCCGCTTCCTGCACTCCCTGACGCCCATGCGCTCACGCGACCCGCACGAGGAGCACCGGGTGGCCACCACCCTGGAGCTCCTCTACGACCTGACCCTGGTGATCGCCTTCGGCGTCAGCGGCGTCCAGATGGCGCATGCCCTGGCCTCCGGGCATGTGGCGGCGGGGCTGGCTGCCTTCGGCTTCGTCCAGTTCTGCACGATCTGGGCCTGGATGAGCTACTCCAGCTTCGCCTCCTCCTACGACACCGACGACTGGGGCGTGCGGTCGGGAGTCGCGGTCCAGATGGTGGGCATCATCATGATGACCACGGGCATCCCCGCGCTCTACGAGGGCTTCGAGCACGGATGGCAGCTGCACTCCGGCAACATAGTGGTCGGGTACGTGGTCATGAGGGTCTCGCTGGTCGCGCTGTGGCTGCGGGCCGCGCGGGCCAACCCGGACCAGGCCCGCGCCTGCCGGATCCACGCCCTGTGGATCGCACTGGCCCAGGTGCTGTGGGTCGGCACGCTCTTCGTCCACCTCAACGCCCTGTCGCTCTTCATCGTCTCGGTCCTGCTGTTCACCATGGAGTTGGCGGTGCCGATGCACCTCGTGCGCCGCTACGACCACATGGGCTGGCACCCTCGTCACCTGGCCGAGCGCTTCGGCCTGTTGACGATCATCACCCTGGGCGAGGTGCTGGTGGGAACCGCGCAGTCCGTAACCGCTCTGTACACCGAGCACGGCTGGTCGGCCTCCGCCGTGGTAGTCCTGGCCTCAGGAGTCTCGATCGCGCTAGGACTGTGGTGGGTCTACTTCGAGGTGCCCTTCGGCCAGGTCCTCCACAAGCACCCCACCAGGACCGTGACGGTCGCCTACGTCCACTTCATCCTCTTCGCCTCCCTGGCAGCGATCGGGGCGGGCCTGCACGTCGCCGCCCTGCGCGAGGAAGGACACGCAGTGATCTCGTCCACCGGCGCCGTCCTGAGCGTCGCAGTACCCATGGCCGTGTTCGTCATCATCCTGTACGCACTCGTGGTCGCGGTGAACCTGCGCGCCCTGGGGCGCATCTACCAACTCATGCTGGGCCTGACCATCGCGGCCCTGGCCGGGTCGGTGCTCCTGTCCCTGGTCGGCGTCCCCTTCACAGCCTGCCTGGCAGTCATCGTCCTGGCACCATGGATTAACGTGGCCGGCGTGGAGACCGTGGGGTCTCGGGATATGCACAAGCGCCTGGAGGTCGATGCATAGACCGCCGATTCATCGCACAGCCCTACGAATAACCGCACAAGCCCACCAGCCCACCGACACAACCGCTCCCGTCCCGAAGGACCCGCAGCACCCCGCCTGATCAGCTCTTCTCAGCGCTGCCGCCATCCGCGCCGTCCGGCGAAGGATCCCCGTCGGTAGCATTGGCGGGAGGGATGAGCCCGGCTCTTCTGGATTGCTCGAGGTATTTCCGATACAGGCAGTCCAACGCCTCGGCCATATCGACCCGGTTATCCACTTCCAGCACGGTGAGCTGCTCATTGGAAGACGGGTCGGGCACCGGCCCCACAGCGGGCGGCAGGTCAGGACGGCGCAGCCGCCTCTGCTCCGCCAGAAGGTAGGCGCACTCGACGGATGACAACGGCATGGTGTCCATGGTCAGCGGCGTCGGCGGGAAGCCCTCTATCTTCGAGATGAGCCAGCAGTAATAGCGGCGAATGGGCCGTAGATGCTTCCATCCTGAGTTGCACAGGTTGGGGTGGTTTGTGTTTCAGGGTGGGGTTTTTCGTTGGGATTGTGGGGGTGGGGTGGTCGTTCCCGGCTCACCGCAACACCTTGTACGCGTCCCTGGGCCGCTGTGTCGAGCGGGGCTACCGCCAGGCGATCTCTCAGGCCCTGTTCGAGCACGTCACCGCCAGTGGGGGCCTTGCCCTGTGCCTGTACGACGTCACCCCCTCTACTTCGAGGCCGAGCGTGAGGACGACCTGCGGCGGGTCGGCTACTCCAAAGAGCGGAGGGTCGACCCCCAGGTCATCGTCGGCCTGCTGGTCGACCGGGCCGGTTTTCCTCTCCAGGTCGGCTGCTGGGAGGGCAACAAGGCCGAGACCACCACGATCATCCCCGTCGTGGAGGCCTTCCAGGCCGCCCACGGCATCGAGGAGCTCATCATCGTCGCCGACGCCGGCATGCTCTCAGCGGCCAACCTCAAGTCTCTGCATGAGGCAAGGCTGCGGTTCATTGTCGGGGCCCGCACCACCCGGGCCCCAGGCGACCTGGAGGCCCACTTCCACTGGGAAGGTGACGCCTTCACCGACGGCCAGGTCATCGACACCATCACCCCCAAGCGGGGCTCCAGGAGCGAGCGGGACAAGGCTGTCAGGGCTGAGCCGGTGTGGGATCCGCACACCCACCCGGGCTCGTGGCGGGCCATCTGGGCCTACTCCAAGAAGCGCGCCGCCAGGGACACTCAGACCCTGACCGCCCAGGCCAACCGCGCCCGGGCCATCCGTCGCCGGCGAGAAGCGTCCCAAGGGCACGCGTTTTGTCACCACCCACGCCGGTGACACCACCCTGGACGAGGCCTCCCTGGCCAGGGCCCGTTCCCTGGTGGGACTCAAGGGCTACGCCACCTTTCGTTCCGTCCCGCCTGATGGGCGCTGGTGAGGTGGTCTCCTCGTATCACGAGCTGTGGCACGCCCGGGCAGTCTTTCGCCGATGAGCAAGCACGACCTGAGAGCCCGCCCCGTGTTCCACCACACCCGCGATGCCATCGAGGCTCACCTGACCGTGGTCATGGCCGCCCTGGCCATAGCCCGGCACCTCCAGGAGGCCACCGGGATCAGCATCAACCTCAACGGCCACCACCTCACCGCCGCCGACCCCCTGACCCCCGAAGCCGAAGAAATCCTCACCGCCCTGAGCATCCCAACAGGGCACTAAAAACTGTGCAACTCAGGTCAGAAGATCCGCCTCCAGAGCACCGGCTACTGTGAGGGGGACGCGCCGGTGTCCATGCTGGTCGCCAGGCCCATGAGGACCAGACCGACGACGGCTGCCGCGACGCCGGCGGCCACCGCCGTGCGTTCCCGCCCGGTGCGCTCCTCCCCCAGGATGGTCAGTCCACCGAGGGTGGCCAGGACGAAGCCGAGCTGGGAGAGGGTGAAGCCGGAGGCCACCCCAACGGCCGCCGTCGAGCGCAGCATGAGGGCGTTACCGACCGCCCACAGGCCCCCGGCGAGCGCGGCCGGAACGATCCTTGGGCCTCGTAGGCGCGCGCGCCGCGGCAGGATGAGGGCGCACAGTCCGGCACCGGCCAGCAGTCCCAGCCCCATGGGTCCGACGGCGTGGGCCGGGGGTACCTCGACGGCGCGCAGCAGCGAGGGGTAGGAGCCGTAGAGGACGGCTGAGGCGGCGGTGGCCAGCAGACCGTCACGTCGCTGCGCGGCCGTGGGACCGGGGCCGGTGCGCTCCTGCCAGGAGCAAGCGGCGGCGCCGAGCATGATGAGCGCGAGCGCCACCACCCCCAGGATCAGGGCCCCGGGAGCGCGCCACTCACCGAAGAGGCTCACGCCCAGGGTGGCGTTGAGCAGGAGCTGGAGGGCGGTGGTCAGAGGCATGGTGCGACTGACGCCCCAGGCGCGGAAGGCCCACAGGACGAAGACCTGCCCACCGGTCCACATGAGTCCGCAGGCCACGCCCCACACGGTGGCGCTCAGGGACCAGGGCGAGCCGAGCATGGCGGCGCATCCGAGCGAGACGGCTCCCGCTCCCACCATGACCGCGGTGTTCTGGCGGCGGATGTCGGTGGGGAAGGCTCCGAGAAGAAGGGACAGTGCCCCGAACAGCAGGGAGGGCACGAGGGCGATGGCAATGCTCATGGCGGGTCCGCAACGCTCTTCGACACGGGTACTTGCCTGCGTCTCAACGCGGACGGGGCGCGCCCCGCAGTGGAGCGCGCCCCGTCGGCCGGGCCTGTTCTCAGGCG
>CAUVMS010000128.1:0-7848 GCA_963552815.1 uncultured Actinomyces sp.
CCGAGCGGGAAGATGCGGCTCCAGGCGATGGAGAAGCGGAAGACCTTGAAGCCCATCTCCGCGAACAGGGCGATGTCCTCGGCATAGCGGTGGTAGAAGTCGATCGCCTCGAGCTTGAGGTTGTCCGGCGTGGGGGCCTGGGTGGGCGGAGCCATGATGCCTCGGGGCATGACGTCCTGGACGGACAGGCCCTTACCGCCCTCGTTGTAGGCGCCCTCGATCTGGTTGGCGGCGGTGGCACCGCCCCACAGGAAGCCTTCAGGGAAGCGCAGGGTGCTCTCGAAAGTGGTGGACGTGGCGGCCATAGGTGATCTCCTGTGTCTTTGCTCGGTTGCTAGTCGTTGGGGAAGGTGGTGATCGGGTGGGTGATTGATTCAGCGGTCGATCTCAACCACGGTGCTGCTGGTCGTCACCTCGCCGTCAACGATCGGCACGACGGCGCCCAGTGAGGCGGTGTTGGTGACGACGAGGATCGTGGTGGGGTCGTAGCCGGCATCACGAACGGCTTTGAGATCCACGTCTACCAGAGGCTCGCCGCGCACGACTCGCTCACCGGCACTCACCTTGGGGGTGAATCCCTCTCCCTTGAGATTGACGGTGTCCAGGCCGACGTGGATGAGGACCTCGACGCCGTCGTCGGTCTTGATGCCGTAGGCGTGGCCGGAATCCATGGCGGTGACGACGGTGCCCGATGCCGGCGCAACGACGTGACCGTCGGAGGGAATGATGCCGACGCCGTTGCCGAGGGCGCCGGAGGAGAAGACCGGGTCGGCGACGTTCTCCAACGGCATGGCGGACCCGCTCATCGGTGCGGTGAGCACAGTGGTGGGCTCGGCGTCGCTCTCCGCGGAGGCGGCCGGGGAGGGTTCCTCCTCGACCGGGTCCTTGAAGCCGAGGGTGAGGGTCAGGGCCAGGGAGACGACGACGCCGACCGCCATGCCGATGAAGACCAGGACGAGGTTGCCGTGGTTGATCAGCGCCGGGATGCCGATCAGGGAGGGGAAGACGAAGGAGGTAGTTGCCCCGTTTCCTGCTGCGACGATGACGCCACCCACGGCGCCGCCGATGCAGCCGTAGAGGAAGGGCCGTTTGAGGGGCAGGTTGACGCCGTAGATCCCGGGCTCGGTGATGCCTGCCAGGAACCCGGACAGCGAGGCCGGTCCGGCCAGCTCCCGCATCTTCCTGCTGCGCGTGCGGATCATGACACCGAGGGTCGCGGCCGCCTGGGCCAGAACGGCGGGGAAGATCGGTCCCACCATGAGGGAGAAGCCCGGGTCGTTGTACTGGGCGAGCATGACCGGCACCAGTCCCCAGTGCACGCCGAACATGACAAAGACCTGCCAGAAGGCGCCCATGACGGCTCCCGCCACCCAGGGCGCGTGCTCGAAAAGCGCGTTCATCAATGAGGCGATGGCATTCGACGCCGCGGTCGTCACCGGGCCGACGGTGATGAGGGTCAGGGGGACCATGATGAGCAGCACGAGCAACGGAACGGAGAAGTTGCGGATGGATGAGGGAAGGATCTTGGTCAGCCAGCGCTGCAGATGGGACTGGAACCATACGGCCACAATGATTGGAACGAGCGAGGAGGTGTAGGACGCCATGACCACCGGGATACCGAAGAAGGTGACCGGAGCGCCGGCGTCGTTGAGCGCGACGATCTCGGGATACACCAGGGCTCCGGCCAAGGCGACGGCCGTCATTTCGTTGGCCTTGAAATAACGCGCTGAGGTGATGGCCAGCAGGATCGGCAGGAAGTACAGAGCCGAGTCGCCTGCGGCGTTGAGGATCGTATGGGTGGTGGAGTCCTCCTTCAGCCACCCCAGCGTGGTTGTCAGGGTGAGGAAGGCCTTGATCAGGCCCGCTCCTGCGAGCGTCCACACCACCGGGTTGATGAGGGCCGAGACCATCTTGATGAACCGGTCGAACAGACTGCCGTCGTTGCCGGTCGGCTCATCGTCGTTGCCAGTCAGGTCGGTGAGCCTGCCCAGCTCCTCGTGGAGCAGCGGTACATCGTTACCGATGACCACCTGGTACTGGCCTCCGGCCTGCACCACGGTGACGACGCCATCGAGTGCTTTAACGGCCTCGGTCGAGGCCTTGGACTCGTCCTTGAGAACGAATCGCATGCGGGTTGCACAGTGGGTCATGGAGGAGATGTTCTCCTCGCCTCCGATATTGTTCAGCAGCTGCGACGCCAGCGCCGCATAGTCGACCTTCGCCATTGATGTCCTCCTGAGTGAGTGACCGCTTCCGGGGAACAAAAAAGACCCGAGACAATGGCAGCGCATTAGCGCTGGCGTGTCTCAGGTCTTGCCCCGGACGGGTCACAATCCTGTGAATCCCTCAACGGAATCCGTTACGAATGATATGAACGATCAGATCAGCAAACAAGATGGCATTCTGTGTTACACGTCACTTCGGGTAGTCTGAGGGAGGGAGGAGATCAACCGGGCGATGTGCAGGGCGAGGTAGGCAGTCTCGTCCTCGGTGACGGCGACGCCCAGGCGAATCTCCAGTAGGTCCCGGATGCGCCGAGCCATCCTGTAGGCATCGGGGTCGGAGGCGCGCAGGGCCTCAGCCACCAGGGAGGCGGTGCCGTCCTCGATCTGTACCGCGGTGCGTGCGCGCACCAGGAAGTAGCGCAGGTGGACCGCGAAGCGAGCGGCGTTGACGGAGTCCGGGTCGAACGCCTCCCCGTAGGTCTTCTCCAGCAGCTCCATGACCTGACCGATGAGTCGCGACTGCTCGCCTGCGGCCTGAGCCGAGGGGGCGCCGATGGCGGCGGTGAAGAGGTGAAGGGCCAGGGCCACGGCTTCGCCACCCGGTAGCTGGATCTCCTGCGCGGCGTTGAGCTCCGCAACCATGGCCTCGGCCAGCCGCAGCTCCTCGGGGTGCAGGTGGGCGACCTCGGCGCGCAGAGGGTAGTCCATGGTCAGCCCTTGACGGACGCGCTCCATGGCCTGGTTGATGTGGTCGACGACTGCGATGATGGTCGAGGAGGGAACATCGGCTCCCAGCTCCCGGGCCGCGTTGCGGAAGACGCGTTCGGCGAGTGCCAGGCGCTCCAGTGGGATCCCGGCGATAACCTCTGCGACCGACTGGGCGTTGTCGGCCGGGATGTAGCGGCGGGAGATGAGGGAGGTGTCGACGTCCTGGCCGCGCTTGCGCTGGAAACCGAGACCTCGGCCGGTCAGGATCGCCTCGCGCCCGATCTCGTCGCGCGCCAGCACGACGTTGTTGTTGAGCACCCGCAGTATCTCCACGAACCGATTGTGCCATGGGCCGTCCGCCCCCTCGGTGGGGAACGACGACGGCCCATGGCACGGAGACCGGTGCCGGGCTCGGCTCGGGTACTCGGCCTGTTGAAGCCTGCCTCAGTCCTGGAGGCCCACCATGACGGAGGACGCCTTGACAACGGCGACCGCCTTCTTGCCCTCTGCCAGCTCGAGCTCCTCGATAGCCGCGTTGGTGATGGAGGAGGTGATGATGACGCCGGGAGCGATCTCGATCTTGACGACGCCGTTGACGGCCCCCTTCTCAATGGAGACGACAGTGCCGGGCAGCTGGTTGCGTGCAGAGATCTTCATACGAGATTCCTTTCGAGTTGATGACGGCTCAGTCCAGCGCATTGTGGAATCACACTACTGATTATTATCTGGACTGTTGAGGCGAGCCAAGATACTACCCGCCAGAGCCGGCCCAATACCCTTGACGCGGGTGATGTCGTCCACATCAGCTTGCCGGATACGTTTGACGGAACCGAACTCCCGCAGGAGGGCCGCCTGACGGGCTGGCCCCAGACCGGGGATCCCGTCAAGAACGGAGCGGGTCATGCCGGCCGAGCGCTTCTTGCGGTGGTGGGTGATGGCGAAGCGGTGGGACTCGTCGCGCAGGTGCTGGAGCAGGTAGAGCGCCGGGGAGGTGCGCGGGAGAATGACGGGGAACTCCTCCCCCGGAACCCACACCTCCTCCAGGCGCTTGGCCAGTCCGATGAGCGGCACGTCGATGCCGAGCTCATCGAGGACGCTACGGGCGGCGTTGACCTGCGGCAGGCCGCCGTCGACGACGACGAGTCCGGGGGCGTAGGAGAAGCGCCGGGCCCGCCCGGTTTCGGGGTCGATGGGCCCGGAAGCGACGGCGACGCCCTCGGCGTCCTCGATCTCCTCTGCTACTCGAGCGGCTTCCTCCCCCTGGCCCTGCTCGGCGATGAGTCGTTTGAACCGCCGGGTGAGGACCTCGTGCATGGCGGCGGTGTCGTCGGCGGTACCGGTGCCGTCCTGTCCTCGTACGGTGAAGCGGCGGTAGTCGGACTTGCGTGGTGCACCGTCCTCGAAGACCACCATGGAGCCGACCTGGTAGGTCCCCTGAGTGTGGGAGATGTCGTAGCACTCGATGCGCAAGGGGGCCTCGGGCAGATCGAGGGCCTCGGCGAGCTCGTCAAGAGCGAGCGTGCGTTGGGTGAGATCTCCGGCTCGGCGAGTCTTGTGCAGGCGCAGGGCCTCTTCGGCGTTCTTGCGCACCGTGTCCATGAGAGCGGCCTTGTCACCGCGCTGTGGAACGCGCAGGTCTACCTTTCCTCCGCGCAGTCCGCTCAGCCAGGCGCGCACGGTGGCAGCGTTGCTGGGCATCTCGGGGACCAGGATCTCCCGGGGCACGGCAGTGGTGGCCGTGTGGGCGACGTCGTCGATGCTGGTGGCGGCCGACTCGCCGTTGCGCCTGGAGGAGGCGTCGCTGGAGCCGTTCGGTCCGCTGCGGGGCTGGGGGCTGGAGGGCGCGCGGTCGCTCACCCCGACGGAGGTGGTGGTACCCGAGGAGGTGGGGGCCCCACTCTGGTGGACGGCCCCGTCGTCGGCCGGGTCGAGGAGGGAGGCGTAGACCTGCTCAAGAAGACGCTCGATGAGCTCGGCGTCTCCGGCGTCGTCAATGAGGTCTACGACCCAGCCGCGCTGCCCGCGCACCCGTCCGCCGCGCACGTAGAAGACCTGGACCGCGGCCTCGAGCTCGTCGCGGACCAGTGCGAAGACGTCGGCGTCGGTGGCGTCGGGCAGGACGACGGCGTTGCCCTCGATGACCTTGCGCAGCGCGGCGGCGTCGTCCCGCAGGCGTGCGGCCTTCTCGAAGTCGAGGGCGGCGGCGGCCGCCTTCATCTCGGACTCCACCTGCCGCAGGTAGGGGCCGGTCCGGCCGGCCATGAAGGCGCAGAAGTCCTCAGCCAGCACCCGATGGTCCTGCGGGCTGATACGACCCACGCAGGGCGCCGAGCACTTGTCGATGTAGCCCAGCAAACAGGGGCGCCCCGAGGCCTGGGCGCGGCGGAAGACACCGGTCGAGCAGGAACGCACCGGGAAGACGCGCAGCAGCTGGTCGACGGTCTCGCGAATGGACCAGGCCTGGACGAAGGGTCCGAAGTAGCGGGTGGCGGGCTTGCGGGCCCCGCGGACCACCTGGACCCGGGGGTAGGTCTCCCCCATCGTCACCGCCAGGTAGGGGTAGGACTTGTCGTCCTTGTACATGACGTTGAAGCGGGGGTTGAACTCCTTGATCCAGGAGTACTCCAGAGCCAGGGACTCCACCTCGGTGGACACCACCGTCCACTCCACGGCGCAGGCGGTGGTCACCATCCTCTGGGTGCGCGGGTGCAGGGCGGCGAGGTCCTGGAAGTAGCTGGACAGGCGCTGGCGCAGGTTCTTGGCCTTGCCGACATAGATGACGCGCCCCTGCCCGTCCAGGAACCGGTAGACGCCCGGCGACGTGGGGATCTCGCCCGGGGCGGGACGGTACGTCGAGGGGTCGGCCATGCCCGCTAGGGTAGACGCCAACCACCTTTGTCCACGACACGCCCCGAGGCCATGCCTCTCGAGCCGAGCGCGCCGCCCGTGGCTGAGGGGTTCGCGAAGAGGCGTCCTATGAGCAGCGCAGTCGTTTCCACCACCGGTATCCGCACAGTGTTCCTTGACGTTGACGGAACGCTCGTCACGTATGAGAACGTCCTGCCGGACTCCGCGGTCTGGGCGATCAGAGAGGCCAGAAGAGCCGGCCACCGGGTCTACGTGTGCACAGGGCGCTCCCGCGCCGAGATGCCGGAGGCGATCTGGGCGATCGGGTTGGACGGGATGATCGGCGGGAACGGCGCCTACGTGGAGGACGACGGCGAGGTCCTCCTGCACCAGCACCTGTCGGCAGCCCAGTGCGAGCAGGCGGTGTCGTGGCTCAGGCGCCGAGGTCTGGAGCCCTATCTGGAGGCGAACTCGGGCCTGTACGCCTCTCCCGCATTTCGTGACGCGGCCAGGCCGGCGATCCGTGCCTACGCCATCGGCAAGGGTACGGCTGGCGCCAGCAGCATGGAGGTCGACGACGTCTTGCCGGGCATGGTCGTCACTGACGAGCTGGTACGCGATGACGTCAACAAGATCAGCTTTCTGCTGGCCTCTCCTGAGGACGATCTGGCGGCGGCTCGTCGCGAGCTCCCGGACCTGGTCGTCGGCTCCTGGGGCGGCAGCGGCCACGAGCCGCTCTTCGGGGACGTGAGCTGCGCGGGCGTGTCCACACGGCACGCCATTGATGCGCTGCTGGCCCACCGTGGCGCTTCCCGGCGGGATGCGGTGGCTTTCGGTGATGCGGCCGTCGACGTCGAGATGCTGGAGTACTGCGGGACGGGGGTGGCGATGGGTAACGGCTCCCCGGCGGTCAAGGAAGCAGCCGACCTGGTGACCGACGACGTCGAGGCCGACGGCCTGGCCAAGGCCTTTGAGCGCCTGGGACTGACCGGGTAAACAGCCTCCACTGTGTTGTCTCATGGCTTGTGAGGGGTTCGGGGGTCATGGCGTCTGAGACACGGGTGGGGTGGGTTGCCCGGGGTGGGAGTCGCTGGTCGTCTTAGCGGAAGGGGTGCGCTTGGTTGCGTCGCCGAAGGGGCGCGTTTGGTCAGCCTGGTGACGCTCGGCGCGTACTGCACGAAGGTGGGGTTGTACTGGCCAGGGGTTGTCCGTACTGCACGAACCCCGGACCTTCGTGCAGTACGCCCGAATGTCGGCCAGTAGCACCCCGCCCTCGTGTAGTAGCCGATCTGAGAAGGGCCCGGCCGGACGCGGCCCGCTCATCGAGCACCACCAGGAGCCAAGCCAGCGCCACCGGAGGCTAAGCGGGCACCACCAGAAGCCAGAAGAGGGGCCAGAAGTGGGGCCGAGTGTCCAGATCGGTGACAAAGGCTCGGACCGCTCTCATCCACACGGAGCAAAACCGCATGATTCCAAGGCTCTTGTTCATGCGGCCTGAGGGCCGGGAGTCCTTTGTCACCGATCTGGACACCATTCCCTCCGAGGCACCTCGCTCACACCGATGACCCGAGCACAAAAGAGGCCCGGAACGCCATGCTCCGGGCCTGTCTGGTGGGCGATACTGGGATCGAACCAGTGACCTCTTCCGTGTCAGGGAAGCGCGCTCCCGCTGCGCCAATCGCCCGAGGTGGGTACCGGATTCGAACCGGTGTAAACGGCTTTGCAGGCCGGTGCCTAACCTCTCGGCCAACCCACCATGAGAATGCTGGGGCTGGGCGCTCCCGGCTCCTCGGAGCGGATGACGGGACTCGAACCCGCGACCCTCACCTTGGCAAGGTGATGCTCTACCAACTGAGCCACATCCGCAGTGTCGCTACCAGCTGCTCGACCGAGCCGCTCGCAACGGGTTGAACAGTAGCCCGGGCCCAGAACGGAGTGCAAATGACACGGCGGTGATCCACCTCACCGGCCTCGTGTTTGCTCCTACGGCCCGCCTGCCGATAGCCTGTGGCGCGCACCGGGCGATTGGCTCAGGGGTTAGAGCGCCTCGTTCACACCGAGGAGGTCA
>CAUVMS010000129.1:0-7496 GCA_963552815.1 uncultured Actinomyces sp.
GTGGTGGCCGACGACGTGTCCGTGGTCCCGGCGTCGTCCTCGGAGCTGGAGGCGTCCTCCACGGAGGTGTTGGCACCCAGGATGTCTGAGACGCTCGCGCCGGTCGACGCCGTAGCGACGGCTGAGGAGATCGTTGTCCACGTCGTCTCCGAGCCGCTCGAGCTGGAGGCGTTCGCCTTGCCGGAGGCCGAGGAGGTCGAGCAGCCGGCCGCCAGGGCGAGTGCGGCCAGGAGCGCTACGGCTCCGGTCGCACGACGGCGACGTCGGTTGAGGGGCTTGGTCGTCATCGTCTTGGTGGTCTTCATGGTTTCTGTTCTCTCTTCTTGTCGGTTCCGGTGCCGGATCTGCGGGTGGTCTGAGGCGGCCTTCAGGCCGCACTGACGGCCGTGCTCGTCAGGGGGTGGTTGGAGGAGTGACCCGTGCTGATGCGCTCCAGGCTGGAGCGGTCGGTGCCGAACAGGTCTGCGAGCTCGTGAGTCAGGGTCCGGTACCACTTGTTGACGGGCAGCTCGGGGTGGAGCAGCGCCATCCCGGTGGCGTACTTCGAGATGCGGGTGGGTCGGTGGCCGGTGTCCCACAGGGCGCGGTCCGCGGGCGACGGCGTGGCCGGGTTCTTCGTCTCGACGACGGCGATATCCGCCACCGCCACCGGCTCGCCGTCATGGATCGCCTCAGCCAGGAGGGACGGGCGCAGTGCCTGCGGGCCCGCCGACGCCCCCGCAGAGGTTCCTGCTGAGGCGCCTGCGAAGGGCGCCGGCCCCAGGCGCTGCCAGGTCAGGGCCGTGTCGATAGTGGCCCGGGCCTCGGCGCGCGGCAGGTGCAGGGTGGTGCGCTGGTAGGTGGTGGCCAGCACCGGCCGCAGTACGGCGGCGACCTCGTGGGCGGCGGCCGAGCCGATGACTCCGGTGCTCGCCAGGCAGGCCGTCACGAAGGCGCGACCGGGGCCGGTGAGACGGAAGGCGTCGTCGGCGTGGTAGCCCATGCGTCGCTTGACGGTGGTGCCGCGTGCCCCGCAGGTCTTGACCTCCAGGAAGCACAGGCCGGAGTCCAGGTAGGTGCGGGTGCGGACCTTGAAGCGCCGGCGCCGTTTGCGGGCCGTGAGCATGAAGGCGTCCAGCTCCGGGGTGTCGAAGTAGGTCGACGCGTAGGAGAAGCGGCGCCGCTCATCGATGGCCAGGACCTGGGCGTGAGGCGCGAGCCCGTCGACGAGGTCCTGCGCGCTCTCCAGGGGCACGAGGTACTTGCGGTCCACGCGGGTGAGCAGGCCGGCGGCGCTGTTGAGCTCCGCAAGGGTGGTCGTAGTCAGGTGCTTCGTGCTCACAGGCATCGCAGTCGTTCGTGTCATCGTCGTTCTCGCAGTCTTCCGGTCTCAGCGTGTGGCGACGTTCTGCTGCGTGGCGGAGCGGGTGACGTACTGGGCGGCCGGCGTGATGGTGACGGGCTGGGTGTGGGCCTGGCCGGCATGGGTGCTGGTCTGCACGGTGCTCAGGCGCGTGCCGGCCCAGGCTTGAGCGGTTGGGGCGGCGGGCGCACCGGCCGGCTCCAGGGCAGGGGCGACGTCGTCGGAGGCCTGGGAGGTGTAGGTGGGAGTGGAGACCTCGGCGGCTCCGGTCTCGAGGTCGGCGGGGGGCTTGCGAGGCACCCGGAAGCGGACGTCGACAACGGTGGTGTCGTTGACCAGGTCGAGGCGCTGGACCTCGACCGAACGGACCCTCCCGCCCAGGGTGTGCTCCAGGTGGGCCATCAGAGCGGTCTCGTTGGTGATGGCGTGGTCGAGCACGATCACCTGGTGGCGGTTGCGGCGCATGAGCGCCGGGTGGTCGCCGATCCATAGTGCGGCGACGACGGTGCCCATGAGGACGGCCACCATCTCGATCGGCGCGGTCTGGATCCCGCCGAGCAGGCCCAGGGCCAGGGCCGCGAAGAAGTAGGCGACCTCGTGCTGGGCCAGCTCGTTGGAGCGCAGGCGGATGATGGACAGAACACCGAAGAGCCCCAGACCCAGCCCGGCCGCGACGCTCGCGGTCGACAGCAGCAGGGTGACGGCCAGGACACCCACGTTGACGCCGATGTAGGCGGCCATGAGGTCCTTGCGGGCGTGGCGAGGGGCGTAGAGGGCGCCGACCAGGACGGCGAGGGCGACGAGGTCGGCGGCGATATAGGTCAAAGTGGTCAGGCTCATCCGGAGACTCCTGTCGGGATTATTCGGACCGACGACGGGGCCTGGCCATGAGGCGGACGCCTGAAGGTCGAGCATGCGCTCTGGGCGCGCCGCGGCGGCGTGGCTCCGTCCGGTGAATAACAGTCAAGGGGCGCACTTCATGAGCGGGCTGTGAAAGGGGCATGGGTGAGGCATGACTTGTCCCGCCGCCGGTGTGAAGCAACGAACAGCGACCCCGGGACGGGCGGAGCCCGTTACTCCCGGAGTCGCTGGTGAGGGGGTGAGGCTGAGGTGTTACGGCTGCCGTTCAGGCCGCGACCTGGCGCTGCCGCGTCTGACGTTGGTAGCGCCCCAGGTCACGCTTGATGGTGCGGTGCCACCGGTTGGTGGGCAGGTTCGCGTACAGCAGCGCCATCCCGGTGGCGTACTTCGAGATATGGGCCGGCCGGTGCCCCTGGCGCCACAGCAGGCGGTCCGTGGGGGAGGCCGTGGACGGGTTCTTCGTCTCGACGACATTGAGATGTCCCACTGATATGCCCGTCTTGAGGCGCCGCCCGTCGGGGTCGAACAGGTCCCAGGTGAGCTCAGTGTCGAAGGTGGCCCGGGCCTCGTCGTGGGGCAGGTGCAGGGTGGTGCGGCTGTAGGTGGAGTCCATGACCGGCACGAGGGCCTCGGCGATGGTGCTCGCCTCGTCCGGGGAGCAGGTGGAGGACTCCACCAGGCGCTCGATGATGAACAGGCGGCCGTCGGGTGTGACGCGGTCGGCGTCGTCGGGGTCGTACGTGAAGCGGTCCTTGACGGTGGACTCGCGTGAGCCGTTGGTCTTGACCTCCAGGAAGCACAGTCCGGAGTCCAGGTAGGTGCGGGTGCGGATCTTGTATCGCCGACGGCGTTTGCGGGCGGTCAGGAAGAAGGCGTCCAGGCCAGGGGTGTCGAAGTAGGTCGAGGCGTAACGGAAGTGCCGCAGGCCGTCGATCTGGAGAACCTGCGCTCGCGGGGCGAGGTAGTCGATGACCTCCTGGGTATCGCCGGGTGGGACCAGGTACTTGCGGTCCATGCGGGTCAGGAGGCTTGCCTCGGAGTTCAGCTGGGCGAGGGTAATGGTCTCAATGCCTTCGGTGTTCAGCACAGTGTGGTCCTTTCCGGGGGCGGAAGGAGGTGGGAAGGGCGGTGAGAGACAGTGGTGGCGAGACGATGGTGCGGTTGTTGCGCGCCGGGCGTGCGGCGTCGACGTCGTGGGCCGAGTCGGCAGGACCGACGGTCAGTTGTGGCGGGGGCGCGCCACGGGCGGCGGCGGGGCGGTCGACTGGCTGTGCTGGTGGGAGAGGTGCTGCCTGGTCCCGGTGAGCCAGTCGTGCCGGGGCGGGGCTGCGGCCGTTGAGGCAGCGCTGCCGGTCACGGGGGACTGGGGCTGGAGCTGCTGCCCGGTGAGCTGGGTCTGGGCGGGAGCCTGAGACGGAGCCTCCTGGATCAGGTGGGGGCCCTGCGGAGCTTCCTCCCGATGCGCGTGGGCGGACTGCGGAGCACCGGCGGCCTCGAGCTGTGCTACCGGTTTCGCCGTGTGGGGCCGACGACGTAGCCGGTAGTGGACCTCGACGATGGTGGTGTCGTTGACCAGGTCCAGGCTCTTGAGGTCGACGCTGCGCACCTGGGCGCCGAGCAGGTCCTCGAGCTCGAGGATGAGCTTGTCCTCGTTGCCGATGGCCTGGTCGAGTGTGACCGTCTGGTTGCGGTTGTGGCGCATGAGAGCAGGGTGGTCGCCGATCCACAGGGCGGCGAGGATGAGGACCATGAGGATTGAGACGACGAGGAGGTGGCTCTGGATCCCGCCGAGCAGGCCGAGGGCCAGGGCTGCGAAGAAGTAGGCCACCTCGCCCTGCGCCAGGGAGGAGGAGCGCAGGCGGATGATGGACAGGACACCGAAGAGCCCCAGGCCCAGGCCTGCTCCGACGTGGCTGCTTGATGACAGGAGGAGGGTGACGGCCAGGACGCCCACGTTGACGCCGATGTAGGCGGCTACGAGGTCACGACGTCCGTGGCGTGGGATGTAGAGCGCTCCGACCAGGATGGTGATGGCCACCAGGTCGGCGCCGATGTAGGCCAGCGTGAGGGACAGTTCTTGTATCAGCTGCTGCATGTGGAGTCCTTGGGGGAGGTGGGTTGGGAACCGGAATATTACAAATCCGTAACAACAACGATAAATCGACCCTTGCGAAGATTGCTAGAGCAGAAGCCTCTCTTTTCGGTGTGAGACTGCGTACTTTCGCCGCATCTGTCCGTCGCCGCGCGGGTGTTCGCGCGCATGTCTTGCGTCCTCAGGTGCGGTACTGCCGGTGATGGGCATCCGGAAGAATCATTTTCAACCAGTTCCGGTTCTGATTGTCGGCTGGTGTTTTGCTGGGAGTGGCGACACGCCGAGCGCGCACCTGTTCGGGGGCGAATTTCTCCTCTCCGTCCCCAGGGGTGGGGGTAGATCGCAGGTGGCGACCGACCCTCCCTGTGGCTAAGGGGTCCGAATAGATGTCACACCCGCGTAAGACCATCGTTCTGCGGATCGTGGGGGCGGGGTGCGGTGCCCCCATCAGGGCGGCTGCCAGCCGTCTCCACTGGCCGTCCACAGCTCGGTGAGCGTTTTCCACAGAAGGGAGGAGTGGTGTGCACAGGACCATGTCAGACACAGCATCTTGGGGTGTTGGACCCGGCTCACCCCAAGGGGTAGTGTCTTGCTCCGCGGGGCCCTTCTGGCCTCCCGTAAATGACAAGCGTGTGGTGCCGCCGGCTCAGCCCCTGTCCGGGGACGGGCCGCAGTCACCGCCACCGGACCCTGAGGAAGAGACGGCCATGGCGATCACCATCTACAGCAAGCCCAACTGCGTCCAGTGCACGGCCACCTACCGCGCCATGGACAAGGCCGGCCTGTCCTACGAGACGGTGGACATTTCCCTGGACGCCCAGGCCCTCGAGCAGGTCAAGTCGCTGGGCTACGCCCAGGCTCCTGTCATCGTCGCCGGAGAGGACCACTGGTCCGGCTTCCGTCCGGACAAGATCAAGACCCTCGCGCTCGCCGTCGAGTCCGTCGCGGTCTGAGACCGCGGGGCGCGCCGTGAGCAGCAGGCCCCTTCTGGTCTACTTCTCCTCCACCTCGGAGAACACGCACCGATTCGTGGGCAAGCTCGGCTTCCCGACGGCGCGCATCCCCCTACGGCGCACGGACCCGCCGCTGGTGGTGGACGAGGAGTACGTCTTGGTCGTGCCCACCTACGGCGGCGGCTCCGTCAAGGGGGCGGTGCCCAAGCAGGTCATCGCCTTCCTCAACAACCCGGACAACCGGGCCCTGTGCCGGGGCGTCATCGCCTCGGGCAACACCAACTTCGGCCAGGCCTACTGCCTGGCGGGTGACATCATCGCCAGCAAGCTGGGGGTGCCGTTCCTGTACCGCTACGAGCTGCTCGGCACCCCCACGGACGTCGCACGCGTCAAAGAAGGATTGGAAGACTTTTGGCAGACACGCTGACGGACACCGGATCAGAGACCGTGTCCTCCCCGGATCTGGACTACCACGCGCTCAACGCGAAGCTGAACCTTTACGACGCGAACGGCAAGATCCAGTTCGACGCCGACCATGAGGCGGCCCGGCAGTACTTCCTCCAGCACGTCAACCAGAACACGGTGTTCTTCCACGACCTGGAGGAGAAGCTCGAGTACCTGGTCGAGGAGGGCTACTACGAGGGCCACATCCTGGACAAGTACTCCCCGGAGTTCGTCAAGTCCGCCTTCAAGGCCGCCTACGCCCATAAGTTCCGCTTCGAGACCTTCCTGGGCGCCTTCAAGTACTACACGTCCTACACGCTTAAGACCTTCGACGGGAAGCGCTACCTGGAGCGATTCGAGGACCGCGTCACCATGGTGGCCCTCACCCTGGCCGACGGCGACGAGCAGCTCGCCCTCGACCTCATCGACGAGATGATGTCCGGCCGCTTCCAGCCGGCCACCCCCACCTTCCTCAATGAGGGCAAGGCCCAGCGCGGCGAGCCCGTCTCCTGCTTCCTCGTGCGCATCGAGGACAACATGGAGTCGATCGCCCGCGGCATCAACTCCGCCCTCCAGCTGTCCAAGCGCGGCGGGGGAGTGGCCCTGCTGCTGAGTAACCTGCGTGAGATGGGCGCCCCCATCAAGCGCATCGAGAACCAGTCCAGCGGCGTCATCCCCGTCATGAAGCTGCTGGAGGACTCCTTCTCCTACGCCAACCAGCTGGGGGCCCGCCAGGGCGCCGGGGCCGTGTACCTGCACGCCCACCACCCCGACATCATGCGGTTCCTGGACACCAAGCGCGAGAACGCCGACGAGAAGATCCGCATCAAGACCCTCTCGCTGGGCGTCGTCATCCCGGACATCACCTTCGAGCTGGCCCGTAACAACGAGGACATGTACCTCTTCAGCCCCTACGACGTCGAGCGCGTCTACGGCATGCCCTTCGCGGATATCAACGTGACCGAGAAGTACCGCGAGATGGTGGACGACGGGCGCATCAAGAAGAAGAAGATCAACGCCCGCACCTTCTTCCAGACCCTGGCGGAGATCCAGTTCGAGTCCGGCTACCCGTACGTCATGTTCGAGGACACGGTCAACAGGGCCAACCCCATCAAGGGCAAGGTCGTCATGTCCAACCTGTGCTCCGAGATCCTCCAGGTCTCCGAGCCCAGCGAGCTCAACGAGGACCTCAGCTTCGCCCACGTGGGCAAGGACATCTCCTGCAACCTGGGCAGCCTCAACATCGCCAAGACGATGGACTCCCCGGACTTCGCCCGCACGATCCGCACCGCCGTGCGCGGCCTGACCGCGGTCAGCGACCAGACCCACCTGACCAGCGTTCCCTCCATCGACCGGGGCAACCGCGAGTCGCACGCCATCGGCCTGGGGCAGATGAACCTCCACGGCTTCCTGGCGCGCGAGCGCATCCACTACGGCTCCGAGGAGGGCCTGGACTTCACCAACGTCTACTTCGCCAGCGTCCTGTTCGCCGCCCTGACGGCGTCCAACGAGATGGCCGTGGAGCGAGGGGAGAGCTTCGTGGGCTTCGAGGACTCGACCTATGCCAGCGGCGAGTTCTTCGAGAAGTACGTGACCCAGGACTTCGTGCCGGTCACCGAGCGGGTGAAGGAGATCTTCGCGGCCTCCAGCGTGCAGGTGCCTACGCGTGAGGACTGGGCCGAGCTGGCCGCCAAGGTCAAGGAGGGCGGCCTGTACAACCGTAACCTGCAGGCGGTTCCGCCCACCGGCTCGATCTCCTACATCAACAACTCCACCTCCTCGATCCACCCGATCGTGGCCAAGG
>CAUVMS010000130.1:0-7417 GCA_963552815.1 uncultured Actinomyces sp.
GGCGCCGGCATCGCCGACCCGGTCAAGGTGACCCGCTCCGCCCTGCAGAACGCCGGTTCCATCGCTGGTCTGTTCCTGACCACCGAGGCCGTCGTGGCCGACAAGCCCGAGCCTCCGGCCGCTCCGGCTGAGGGCGGCGCCGGCGACATGGGCGGCATGTACTGATCCGTGACTCGTCACGAGCCAGTCATCCCCCGGTAGCCCGGTCGCGACGCCGACCGGGCTACCGGGACCAGTGGCGGGCCGTCTCTCACACCCGTGAGGGGCTGCCCGCCGCTTTGCGCGTGCTGACGCCGCGTGCCGCAGCGAGTGCGGCGCGAGGGGCGCGGCGCGAGTGCAGGTGGCGGGTCCCCATGGCGTCGCCACGAACGGGCCTACCAGCCGGCCACGGGCCCGGGACTCGTGGCCGGAGCGGGGCCGGTGGCCGGTGCCGGAGCCGGGGTGGCGAAACGGCCCTGGTTCGTGGTCTCGGCGTCGTCATAGCAGACGGCGGCGTTGTCCAGGGCCAGGCTGATCTGGTCGAGGTTGGACTGCACCTGGAGCTGGGTGAGGTGCCAGTCGGATGCGCAGACAGCCATGGAGTCCGACGCCGACCCGGTCCAGCAGGACTGCAGCAAGCCGATATCGCCCTGCATGGCGTCGACCTCGGTCTGGATCGTTGCGATGCGGGTTCGTGTCCGGGCGGCGGTGTCGGCCACCGCTGCGGTGTCGACGGAGTAGGTGGGCATGGCTGGGTCCTTTCGTGAGAGGCGGCCCGAAGGGCGGTGCAGTGGTGCACTGTGTGTCTCTCACGGTAGGGGTGGACCCACGATGCGCGCCGGGCGAGGAATCAGCCCTGTGGATACGACCTGCAGCTGGCGGCCTGTGGCCCCGGAGGAGCCGCGGCCGCTCTGGCTCGGGCGGATGAGACGTTCTAGAGCTAGAGGTCCCCGGCGCCGTCGTCGATGATCTCCTCGGTGATGGGGGTGATCTCGCCGGTGCGGGCCTCGCGCAGCTCCTTGGCCTCCTGGGTCTTGGCCCGCAGCTTCTCGGCGAGCTTGTCCCGTTCCGCCTGGACCCGGGCGCGGCGGTCGGCGGCGTCGCCGGGACGGTTGCGCGAGCACATCAGCCGGTCGAGGTCGGCGATGCAGGACTCCATCGAGGTCGTGTGCGACATCGCCTCCTCGCTGTCCCTGTCGTCCCGGGCCTCGCCCCGGTCCGTGGGGGCCTCGCCCGTCTGACGGGTGGGGGGCGGCGTGGCGACCGGGACCCCCCGGGCAGGAGTGCGCGGTGATGACGCGCTCGACGCGGACGGCGTCGACGCCGTCGACGACGGTGACGCTGGCGACACGGCCGTTGCCCCGGAGCCCCCTCGCCCCGGCTCCGCGGCTCCTGCCGGGGTCGTCGCCGAGGTGATCAGGGCTCTCAGGTTGGTGTCGAGGCGCAGCGTGTTGCCGTCCTGGGACGGAAGAGCGGCAGGCTGCCTCGTGGGAGTGAGCGCCTGCAGACCCAGGGGAGGAGTACGGGGTGGGATCGAGGCGACGTCGTCGAGCCTCTCACTCGCCGGGCCGGGCCGACCGGCCTCCACCGAGGTGGGCGCCAGGGCTCTGGGATCCGAGGAGGCGGTGCTCTCCGCCGGGGAGGCGAGGTCCGTGGCCGTCTCCTGGTCGTCTTGCCCGCTCTGCGCGCCACGCTCGGCTGCGAGCTTGGTGAGCTTCTCGCTCAGGCGCCGCTTCTCCGCGGACAGGTTCTCCCGAGCCGCGTGCTCCCAGCGTTGGCCGAGGGGCGAGTGGAAGAGATGATCGCGGTCCAGGAGCCGGGAGACGATCGTCAGTCGCCCGCGCAGGTAGTCCTCCAGAGGGATGTGGGAGTACTCCTCGCGCAGCAGGCGCACGTAGTCCGCATAGGTCTGCGGGTCCACGGACAGGGTCCCCAGGTCGGCGTCGATAAGCGCCTGGGCGTCGATGTCCTGCTCGTCGAGCATGTGCCGCTTGAGATTGACGATGAGGCAGCACACTCGCTTGACCGTCTCCACCGGGACGCCCAGGTGGCGCAGGTCCGCCTCGGCGAAGGCCGCCGAGGCGGTTTCGTCCTCGCCGCCGTTGCGACGGCTGACCTCCTCGGCGTCGGCGGAGAAGACGCACCCGTGGTACCAGCAGGAGACCCGCATGATGTTCGGGTTGTGCGACTCCTCAGCCAGCTCGTCGACGCGCGCAAGCATGTCGATGAGGTGGCGAAGGTTGTGGAAGCGGCGGTCCGGCGTGGACCAGCGCTCGATGAGGAGCTCGCCGGCGGAGCGGATCGCCTCTGGGGGCTGCGTGGCGCCGAGCGCCTTCACCGAACGGGTGAAGGCCGGAAGAAGCCACTGCGGTGCATCAATGACACCCATGGGTCAGTCTCCGTGTTGGAAATGGAACGCGTGCCATCGTAGGACTGTCCTCGCCGCGACGTCGACGTGACACAGTGTCTGGCGTACCACTCTTGTGGAGCCTCTGACGGGAGTCTGACAGCACAGCACGGGTACTCGCCTCACCAGGCCGGCGCGGGCGGCAGCTCGATGTGGACGGTGGCACCGCCCCCGGAGGTCTGGAGCATCTGGACCGTGCCCCGGTGGGCGGCCACGATTCCCAGCACGATCGCCAGGCCCAGGCCCGATCCGCCGGTCTCCCGGTTGCGGGAGGTGTCCGAGCGGTAGAAGCGCTGGAAGACCTTCTCGGCTGCCTCCGGCGGGACGCCGTGGCCGTGGTCGCGGACCTCGACGACGACGACCGACTGCGCCGTTGGGGTCGCACGCGGGGGTGCCATGCCGATGGCGATCTCCACCGGCGTACCGGCGGGCGTGTGTCGCACGACGTTGCCCAGCAGGTTGGTGAGGATCTGGGAGAGGCGGTCGCGGTCGCCGATGACCTGGATCGACGGTGCCTCCATGCCGGCGGCCTCGTCGCGGGGGTCCAAGGGAATGAGGCCGCAGTCGCGCTCGGGGGCCAGGACCATCATGTCACTCAGGGCGCCGGCCGCCAGCTCGGTGAGGTTGACCGGCTCCATCGACATCTCCCGGCCCTCGTCGAGCCGGGCCAGCTGGAGGAGGTCGTCGACGAGGCGCCCCATGCGGTTGGACTCGGTCTCGATGCGCCCCATGACCTCGCCGGTCTTGTTGGCGGGCACCCCACCCATCCGGTAGAGCTCGCCGTAGCCGCGGATCGCGGCCAGGGGGGTGCGCAGCTCGTGGGAGGCGTCGGAGACGAATCGCGTCATCCGCTCCTGGGCCACGACCTGGACGGCGAAGGCGTTCTCGTTCTGGGCCAGCATGGCGTTGATCGCCCGCTGCAGCGAGCCGACCTCGGTCGTGCGCGGCTCGGTGACCAGGATGCGGGCCGACAGGTCTCCGTGCGCGATCCGCCCGGCCACGCTCTCGATCTGGCGCAGAGAGCGGAATGAGCGGTGGACCAGGTAGGTGGCGAAGATCGCCCCGACCGAGATGATCGAGACATCGGCCAGGGCCACCACCAACCGGGTCCGCTCCACGGTCTCCATGACGTCGCTCAGGGGCAGGGCCAGGGCCACGGCGCCGGTGTACTCTCCCGTGTCCTGGTCTCGGATGAGCAGGGTGATCATCCGCCACTGATGGCCGGTCTGGTCGGAGTTGACCGTGGTGATCGGGTAGTCGGCCTTGTCGGCGTGAGCCAGGGCCCGCTGGTAGTCCAGTCCCTTGATCTGGGGCCGGCCGTACGTGGCAGCGGTGTCCGCGGAGATCCACTCTCCGTTACGGCTGGGGTCGAGGTACTCGGCCTTGACATAGTAGTTCGAGGGGAAGGTGGTGCTGGTGGTGCCGCCCTCGCGGATCTGGGCCAGGCCCTGGCTTCCGATGGCCACCGAGGTGGTGCGCAGCTGACTGTCGATCTGCCCCATCATGTGGCTGTAGAGCAGGGACGTCACCACGAAGGAGACGACGATCAGCCCGATGGCGAGCAGGCCCGTCGTCATGAGAGTCAACCGGGTACGTAGCGGCATCGCCTGCCAGGGCCGCTGGATCGCGGTGATCGGGTGCCAACGGCCCCGCTTGATCGGGCGGTGCTGCTTGCCGGACGACTTGGCCGGGCGCGTGCTACCCCCACGCGCCGCCGTCATCACTCGGCCTTGGGCTCGCGCAGCATATAGCCCACTCCACGACGGGTCTGGATGAGCGGGGTGACGGGCTGACCGTCAGCGCCCTGGATCTGGTCCACCTTGCGGCGCAGGTAGGAGATGTAGGACTCCACGATCGCGGCGTCGCCGTTCCAGTCGTACTCCCAGACGTGGTCGAGGATCTGGGCCTTGGAGACGACGCGCCCGGCGTTGAGCATGAGGTAGCGCAGGAGCTTGAACTCGGTGGGGGACAGGTCCACCTCCACGTCGGCACGGTGCACCTCGTGGGCGTCCTCGTCCAGGACCAGGTCGGCGACGCGCACGACGCCGTCGTCCTCGTTCTCAATGGCGTGGGTACGGCGCAGGATCGCGCGGATACGGGCGATGACCTCCTCCAGGCCGAAGGGCTTGGTGACGTAGTCGTCGCCGCCGACGGTCAGGCCCTGGACCTTGTCCGCCATGTCGTCGCGGGCGGTCAGGAAGAGGATGGGGGTGGTCACGTCGCGCTCGCGCAGGCGCCGGGCCACGGTGAAGCCGTCCATGTCGGGCAGCATGACGTCGAGAACTACCAGGTCGGGGGACGCTTTCTCCACCGTCTTGAGGGCGCCGTTGCCGTCACCTGCGATCGAGACCTCGAAGCCTGCGAAGCGCAGGGACGAGGCGAGCAGGTCGCGGATGTTGGGTTCATCGTCGACGACAAGGAGGTGAGCTTCGGTGCGGGACTGCTGGGAACGCTCCATGCGCCTCACCATCCCTTCAGTTTCTGATGGTTTCCTGAATGAGTTCCGAGTGGATGCTGTTGACAGGTCAAGTGGTTGGTGTGACCCACGGCGCTCGACGGGAGTGGGAATCCTTGGGATTCCCACAAAAACCGGAGGTCTGTGTGGTGGCTGCCGAACAGATGTAAACGGTGAAAATCGCTGGGCGAGTTGCGTTGTGAGATGAGGCGGGGCGACGACGTCGGCCATCGCCCCGCCGACCGGTCAGGATCAGAGGAAGGCGAGAGGGTCGAAGTCCTCCAGCGGGATGATGCACACGCGTGGCAGCGGGATGGTGAAGGCCTTGACGTCGCTCTCCAGGTCGTAGATGGTCAGGCCCTCGCCCTCCAGCCCGGCCAGCTGGGCGTTGAGGAACTCGCGGAAGCACAGGATCCCGACCTGGGCGCCGGCCTGCAGGAGCCGCTCGATGTGGGGGATGTAGTCACCGTCGTGGCTGCCCAGCAGAACGTGGGCCTCCTGGCCGGACTCGACCCGCTCGGCCAGCGCCTCCAGGGTGCGCTGGATACCGATGTCGACGACCTTCTCCTCGTTGCTTCCCGATCCGGCCAGCGGGACCGGGCGGTAGTCCATGGCCAGCAGGGCCTGGATGAAGCTCATGGGCATGTGGCCGCTGGTGGCGTTGAGGAAGAACAGGGCCCGGGCCTCGTCCCCCTCACCCTCCTCGGCGTTGGCGGAAGACAGCTCATCACAGTACGCGAGGACCCGGTCCCAGCGGGGCCGCTCCTCAGGTTCGGGACGCCGCCCCAGCACGCTCATGCCGAGAGTGGCGTCAATGTTCTCGCCGTCGACGAGAAGATAAGTCGGTACGCTCATGCGCCCCATGCTACCGGTCCCGGCGTCCAACAGTGGGCGGAGACGCCCGGAGAAGTCCCACCGATTTCAACCTTTTTCCAGGATGTGCGGGAAGTTATCGGGGCGTGACCTGAGCGTGGTACCGAGGGGCTGGCCGGGGCCGGCGTCGGGTGCGGTCTGCGCGGCCGGGGACGAAACCCGCCCGGCGGGGACCTTCGACGCGTACGGGTGCGGAATTCCTGTCCCCGCCAGGCGTGAGATGTCCCCCGCTGGAGTGGAATGTCCCCGGCCAGGGCTGGCGTCGGCCGCAGGAGCCGCCGGTTGGTTCGCACCGGCGTCTGCTGACGTTGAGGAGCACGAAACCGCCCGGCACTCATCGGGATTGATGAGGACCGGGCGATTTACGGGGCTGATGCGCTTGCGCGGTGCTGCCTGTGCGGCTGGGCCGGATCAGCCGGATCAGTAGGAGGACTTCTCCTCGCCGATCGGCTGATCCTGGTTCTTGAGGGCCTCGAAGGCGGCGTTGACGGCGGCGTCGTCGCCGTTGGTGATCTGGGCGGGAGCCTGCTGCGGGGCTCCCTGGAGCGCCGGGTTCTGCCCGGACTTGAGCGCTGCCAGGCGGGCCTCGGCCTCCAGTCCGGTTCCGGAGGCCTCGAGCTCGGCGAACTGGGACTCCAGGGAGGACCCGGCCAGCTCCATCTGCCCGGCGGCCTGGGCCTCGACCTGACGCACCTGGTCCTCGTAGCGGGACAGCTCGCTGGTGGGGTCCAGGACGTTGATGGAGCGGATGGCGCCTTGCACCTTGACCTGAGCCTCAGCGGTCTTCTGGCGGGCGATGAGCTGGTCGCGCTTGGAGCGCAGCTCGCCGAGCTTGACCTCCATCTGCTGCAGACCGGTCTTGAGCTGCTCGACGACCTGGCGCTGGGAGGCGATCATCGGCTCGGCGGCCTTGGCCTCGTTCTCCGCCGTGATCTGCTTGGTCAGCGCGATCTTGGCCAGGGAGTCCCACTTGTCCGCACCGGCCGTGTCGCCGCCGGCGCGCAGCTGATCGGCCTTGCGGGAGGCGGCCAGGGCCTTGTTGCCCCAGTCCCGGGCCTCGGCGACGTCGGCGTCGTGGTCCTTCTCGGCCAGGCGCAGGTTGCCGATCGTCTGGGCGACGGCGTCGCGGGCCTCGGCGATGGAGGCCGTGTAGTCCCGCACGAGCTGGTTGAGCATCTTCTCCGGGTCCTCAGCCCGGTCCAGGAGCGCGTTGATGTTGGCGCGGGTCAGCTGGGCGATGCGCCCCAGAATCGACTGCTTCTCAGCCATAGTTGTTCGTCCTTCCGTCGACGTGCGACGTCGGTATGGGCAAGGTGGATGCCGGATGGTTGCCGGGCGGGCCGGGTGGGTCAGGCGTCATGATCGCAGGTTCGGGCGGCCGGAGTCACGCCGGTGGAGTCCTCATCGCTCAGGGCATGACTGGCTCCTGACCGGGCCCGCTCGGCAGGAGGACGCGGCTCAGAAGTCACCGCCCCCGTCGAAGAAGTCGCCGACCCCGTCGAGGAAGTCGCCTCCTCCGCTGAAGAAGCCACCGCCCCAGTCATTGTCATGGTGGTGGGAGCCCCAGCCGCCGTAGCTGTGGCCGCCGCCCAGCAGCAGGCCGCCCAGCAGCAGCGAGCCCAGGTCGAGGCCGCCGCCCGAGCCGCCCGAGTAGCCACCGCCCGAGCGCGGGCTCCATGAGCTCGACGACGAGCCGCGCACGT
>CAUVMS010000131.1:0-7307 GCA_963552815.1 uncultured Actinomyces sp.
GCCCAGGGTCGCGAGGTGGCCCGGGCCTCCGGCAGCAAGGACGACGTGGCCAGGGCGCTGGTGGACCTCATCGCCGAACGCCTGGAAAACGACTGATCACCGCTCCAACCGCTCCAACCGCGACCGCCAGCCGGCCCTGCCTAAGGAGATGGTGATCCCACTCCGGAAACGGTTCCTCGACGGGGCCCGCACCTAGTGGGGCGGAGCGTGCGTGGCCGGTGGGAAAGCGGCTCAGAGGTTGATGGCCATGTCGGCGATGACCCTCAGGTCCTTCTCGGAGGGCTTCGAGACGATCCAACGAGTCGGCATGGCGTCCTCGTGCCGGGTCACCAGATGGGGCAGACGCGCCATGAGATGCTCAAACCACACGACGTACAACCGGGTGTCGGAGACGTGGAAACCCACCCGGTCCACGCGTGGAATGCTGGTGGTTTCCAGGTCGCAGGAGACGGCAGCCCAGGTGATGAACCGGTCGTCCTTCACAGCCACGTTGAAACCGGCAATGTAGTCCACCGTCTCGGGGGAGAACTCCTCCAGGTGCACCCGGCAGCCCTCGTGGGCGTTGCGTTCGGCGCGGAGTTTCAGCATCGTCAGGCGGCGCTGGATTTCCGGTGAGACCGGGGGCAGGTACTCGCGCCACCTGCCGTCGACCAGCATGTGGGGGACCGGATGAATGATCTCGCGATCATCGACGAGGGGTTCGAGAACATCCAGCAGGGCGGCCCAGCCGGGTGAGACCGAGTTGATGAGCACCAGGTCCTTACGCAGGGCCGGGATCACCAGCCATGGAGTGTTCGTGGTGCGCTGGTAGTGTCTCAACGCGTCGGCCAGCACCTCGGTGTGCGCGAACCAGGACGCCTGGTAGGCGTGCGGGGTGGTGAAGGCCACCATGTCGGGGCCGTGCGGAAGTTCCTGGACCAGTGGCGGCTGCGAGAGGTTCACCAGATTGATGCAGGCCCGTTCCCGCAGCCTGGCCACGTTCTCCGGGCTGCGATCCTCGGGGAGATCGCTGCTGTTCAGGAACTGGATTTGACTGGGGGTGTCGATCGCCAACCCCATGCCGATGAACTCGGTGAGCCGGTCCCACATCGGGGTCCGGAACCTACCACGTGGCATGAAGTAGTCGACGCTGCGCACCACCGGGACCGCCTGTTCGACGTCAACTTCGGCGATCTCCTCAATCGCCCAGCTGTTGACGATGTGATCGAGGCGCTTTCTCCACTCCTGATGTGACTCGCCCGGCCTCTGGTCGAACAGGCCGGAGGCCATCCCGACCTCCTTGCCGCCCTGGAACCTCACCTGGACCATGCCCGCCCGGATGAACTCCTCGGGCTGCTCGAAGGGCACCTCCGCCACCACCGGGTAACGACGCAGCAGCTCACGGATGTCCTCGATCCTCATGCCCCAAACCTACGTCTTGCCCTCGGATCGTGCTGTCCACCCCACGACAGCCGGGGTATTCCCGGCAGACATCCCGAATTGCCACGGGTTCGTGCCGCCGGCCGCAAGACCTGTGGTGGTCCGTCCGGATCACCAGGTCTTCCCGGTCTCCACGACCGTCTTGAGGCCGCTGAGCACGAACATCCAGGCGGCCCCGACGTTCTCGGCGGTGTTCGGGGAGTCGTCGAGGCGGTCATGGATCACGGTGAGACGGCAGTGGCCGTCTTCCAGGGGTTCGATGAGCCATGTGACGCGGCTGGCGGGTTCGTCCGCCGATGGTGGGTGATAGAGCGAGCGCCAGGTGATCACGAGTCTGTGACCGGGGTCCGATTCCAGTACCTCCCCGTCGACCAGCGGTGTGGGGGTGTCGGCCGAGCGATAGACGCATGGTGAGCCGGGTTTCGTGGTCGTCTCGATGCTGGATCCGTAGAAGTAACGACGGGTGAATTCGGGTTTCGTGATTGCCTCCCAGATCGCCTCGGGATCGGCCTTGATGAAGATGCGGTGCACCTGTGTGGATGTCATGAGTCCTCCAGCTCTTGTTTCAACTCCACCAGGATGGAAGCCTGGTGGGCGGTGTACTTGTCGATCCAGCGGGCGTGGATCTGCTGGATCGGAACGGGGTTGAGGAAGTGCCGTTTGACACGACCGTCGCGTCGCGTGGTCACCAGCCCGGCTTCCTCCAGGATGCGCAGGTGCTTTGCGATGCCGAATCGCGTCATCTCGAAGTCCTCCTCCAGTTCCCTCTGGGTGAGCCCCCCTTCGGCGAACAACCGGTCGAGCAACGCGCGCCTCGTGGGATCCGCCAAGGCCTTGAAAACCTCGTCCATGTCCACCCCGAGAAAATATGTGACTTAATGGTCACGTGTCAAGGAGGTGTCGCGCAACTCGTGACCTCGCTTGCGTCTCAGCGGTGGCGGATGGCAAGAAGACAAGCGAACGGGTGTGGGGCAGGTGGCTTCCCGCAACTTCCCACATAACTTCCCAGGGTGTTAAGTTAAGCGGGAAGTTGAGAGGGAAGCATGGATGAGAAAGAGCTGCGCGAGCTCGTGGAACGACTTCGCCTGGTGGGTGCGGATCAGCAGTGTGTGGAGGTCAAGAGCGGGGTCGGGAAATCGGTGCTGGAGACCCTGAGCGCCTTCTCCAACGGGGCGGGTGGCACCATTCTGGTGGGGCTGGAGGAACGCGGGGGGTTCCTGCCGGTGCCCGGTTTCGACGCGATGGCCCAGCGGGACGCGTTGGTGTCCCGCTGCCAGCAGATGACGCCGACGGTGCACCCCGACACTGTGTTGGTGCCCTTCGAGGGGAACGTGGTGGTGGTCGTCACGGTGCCCGAGATGCTGCCCCGCGACAAACCCTGCCACGTGACCGCCAGGGGACGCTATCAGGGCAGCTACCTGCGGACCGGTGACGGGGACGTGAGGCTGCAGCACTACGAGGTCGACCGGCTGGTGGAGGAGCACGTCCAGCCGGCCTGGGACGAGGAACCCGTGTCCGGGGCCCGCCCGGAGGACCTGGACGCCGATGCGCTCGCCAGCTACCTGGAGGGGCAGCGCCAAAGCCGTCCCCGGACCTTCGCCCAGGGCGATGACGCAGCGCTCAGGCGCCTCAGGGTCGTGCGCGACGGGCATCCCACCCTCGCAGGCATCCTGGCCATGGGGGAGTATCCGCAGGAGTTCTTTCCCCGACTCACGGTCACCTTCGCGGTGTTTCCCGGAACCACGAAGGGCGAGATCGGAACGGGGGTACGGCTGCTGGACAGCGCAACATTGACAGGTCCGATACCTGAGCTGGTCGAGGCGGGGCTGGCGCTGGTCAGGAAGAACATGCGGCAGGGAGCCCTGATCGGCGACGTCTACCGCCGGGAGCTGCCCGACTACCCGCTGGTCGCAGTGCGTGAGGCCCTGGTCAACGCGCTCATGCACCGGGACTACTCCCCGATGGCGCGCGGCACCCAGGTGCAGCTCAACATGTACGTCGACCGGCTCGAGGTCATCAACCCCGGTGGGTTGTACGGCGCAGTGACCCTGCGAACGCTCGGGACGGCAGGAATCAGCTCGACCCGCAACCAGCGGCTGGCCTCCCTGCTCGAGAACGTGCGGCTCCCCGATGGCGGTCTTGTCGCCGAGAACCGGGGAACCGGTTTCGCGGTGATGGCGGCGGAACTCGAGAAGGCCCTCATGCCCCCGATCGAGGTCCGCGACGACCTGGTGAGTTTCACCGTCACCTTCCGCCGGCGTCGGGTGGCCCGGGGGGAACGCAGGAACACGGCCCGCGCGGGGATTGAGAAAGCGCTGGCGGAGCGGGCCTCGGCGACGACCGCCGAGCTGGTGGCCGCGACGGGGTTCAGCCGCACCGCCGTCCAGCAGGCTCTCAACCAGATGATCGGGGAGGGGACGGCCGAGGCCATGGAACCCCCTCGCAGCCCGCGCCAGCGGTACCGCGCCAAGGCAGGTGGGTGATCCGGAACAGGGGCATGATCCGGGCGGGTTTCTCCTGCTCTCCCGTGGCGAACGGGTGTGGGGCTGGGGCGCTCACGTGCTGGCTCAACCGAGTCTGCGTCTGATCTCCCGGTAGCTCGACGGCGACATTCCGAACACCGTCTTGAAATGGCGGGCCGCGTGTCCACGGCTGCGCCATCCCACTGTGTTCATCGCCTCGGCCATGGGTAGGTCGGTTTCCCACAACAGCGTGGCCAGCAAGTGTGCGCGGAGGTGCATCAGGAAACGCATCGGGGGGCAGCCGAATCTGCGGGTGAACACTCGTCCGAGCTGTGACACCGAGAGATGGACCAGCGCGGCGAGTTCGTCCAGCCGCCAGTCGTGTTCAGGTCGCTCAGCCAACAGGCGCGCGGCCTGTTGAGCAGCGGCGAGATTCATCGTCGTCTCCTGCGGTTTCCTCGTGTGGGCGGGGCAGGTGGCGACGATCCCGTCGTCTTGAACAGGTCCACCCAGGCCTTCGGGTGCATCATTCGGGGCAGGGCTGAGGCATCGATGCTGTGTCTTCCGAGCCAGGCCCGGGCCGTCTGCGGGGAAGGGAAAAAAGTGGCGCGAGCAAGGATCTGGGCCAGTCCGTTTCCCGGTCCGGTATAGACGCGGTGGACCAGGGCGTGGAATCGACGCCGCTCGGTCGCCGGTAGCAGCGGGCGCTCACGACGGTGGATGGTGAGAATCCCGCCATCCACACCGGGGCGTGGAGTGAAAGCCCGCGCCGGGACGCGACCACGCAGGGTGAACGTGAACCACGGCGCCCATTGCGCGGTCATCATGGTTGCCCCACCCACACCGGCCCTGCGGCGGGCAACCTCCCACTGGGTCAGCAGGACGGCGTCGCTCCAGGCGGAGGAGTGCAAGAGGTGTCTCAGTATCGCGGTGGTCTGGTGGAAGGGCAGATTCCCCATCACCACGTGGGGATGGTCCGGCAGCCGATGGGTGAGGAAATCACCCGTCACCACCTCCACGTGTGAGGGAAGACGGCAGCGCAGCCGCTGCACCAGGCGGGCGTCGATCTCGACGGCCACCACAGGGCGGCCGAGGCGCGCCAGCGGTACGGTGAGTGCGCCGTCGCCCGCTCCGATCTCAATGATGGGTCCGCGGGTTGCTGCGACGAGTTCAACGAGGGTGGCGATGACGGCTGGGTCGGTGAGGAAATTCTGACCGTGTTCATGACGGCCGTGATGAAAAGTGGGCACTGCTTGCTCCGTGATGGTCGTGGAGCCGGGCACGCTGAAGGACGCCGCCCGGCATGGAGGCCGGGGCGGGAGCAGCGACGGGGCGCTCCCGCGGTCAGCGGCTGCGCAGACGCAGCAGAGCAGTGCAGAGGATCAACATGGTGTTCAGCATAGGGAATCCGCCCTTGAGAGAACCAGCAAAAAGCCGCTGTGGAGGCAAAGATGCGCAGATTTGTATCAGTCCCGCGGTTAGTACAGGGCTCTATGTGCCCCCTGCCCTTCCCCTCCGCTGGTCGATGCGGACCGCTCGCTCCGCATCGCAGGCCAGCTCGGCCAGCGGAGGGATAGCTCAGCCCTCGCTCTCTACGGGAGGCCTCCGTAGTCGCCTCCGAGCCACTTGGTCAGGCCCTTGTGGGGGATCACGAAGCCAGGTGAACAGGTGGCTCCGGGCAGCGGACCCGGGGTTGTCGCACCGGAAATAGTCTTGCGACCACGGGCTGACCGGCGTCCCTGAGCTCACCCCGAACGTCCCCGGAACCACGGCTCCGGCGGCATGTTCATCCTGAAGATGCGGCTATCGTGCCGGTGTGAATTCGAGCACCCTGATCGGACTGATACTGCTGGTGACCTTACTCATCATGGGGTGGGTGACATGGCGGCGTATCCGCCAGGAACCACGGCGACTGGCCAATGCCGGGTGGATCGCCGTCACCTTGCTGCTCGGCATCCAGGTGTTGGCGGTCCTTGGTTTCTCGGCCCCACTGTTGGGGTTGGGTTTCCTTGTGCTCATGTCGCCCCTGCTGGCCATCGGTTTGGCGGGTTTCCTCATCCTCAATGGTTTGGTCATGCTCCGCAGGGAACGTTTCTCCCTGGCCCACTCGTTGTCCCTGCTCGCCGGTGTCGGGCTGGTTGCGGCAATGGTCGTTTGTATCTTTGTGGTTCTTACCGGGGAGCGACGGGCTTTTCCCGTTCCGACGTTCATCATGCTCACCACCGGTTGGGTGGCGTTGATGTTCTTCTGTTTCGTCGGGTACTCCTGGTTCTATCAGCGTATCGTCCGGAGAATCCACCCGGATTTCATCATGGTGCTGGGTGCCGGGGTTCCTTCCGGGAAGGTCACCCCGCTGCTGGCCGGGCGTATTGACCGGGCTCTTGGGGTGTGGCGGGGTGAGATCAAGGCTGGACGGCGTCCGTTGTTGGTGATGAGTGGCGGGCAGGGTCCTGATGAACCCGTCAGTGAAGCCCGGGCGATGGCTGATTATGCGTTGAAGCAGGGGGTTCCGGAAGCCGCTTTGGTGTTGGAGGATCACTCCACGACCACCCGGGAGAATTTCCAGATGTCGACGGAACTGGTTCGGGCCGAGCCGCGACTGGGGCCACACGCAACCGGAGTTGCGGTCACCAGCAACTATCACGCGATGCGTGCCGCATTGTTGGCCCACGACCTGGGCACGGGCATTCAGGTGTTGGGGGCGCGTACCGCGTGGTACTACTGGCCCAGTGCCATGTTGCGGGAGTTCGTGGCGGTGGTGCAGAGATCACCCAGGGCCTACGGGCTGGGCCTGGCCTTGGTGACAGTGCCATTGACATTGCTGGTGACACTGGCCGCCTGGCTGTCCTGACGGAAACCGGGCTGCTAAAGGTTTTGTGGACAGTGACGAAAAACCTTGGATCATGGATTGGGCCGCTGTCTTGGTTTGTTTCCATTCCCGTCAGATTTCATTCGGGACGCGGCACCCGATCGAGGATTGAAACCCGGTGTGAATACAGTCTCAGCTGCGCTTAAAACCGTTGAAGATATCCACAAGTCGATCACTCGACACCTGAAATGAATTAACGGATCAGGACACTGGGAACTGTCACAGAACTCATGCCCGGCTGCGGAACGGTTGGTGGCCGGGGTCGCAGTCGGCTTCCCGTAACTTCCCAGGGCATTGAGTTGGGTGGGAAGTTCTTGGGGCCGGGGAATCTTCTTGATGCTGGGGTCGTGTTGAAACCGTGGTGACTTGGGGTTGGGTCTGTTTCTCGGCTGCGGGATGGTTTCGACTCAGCCGTTCGCTTCGCTCACGTGCTGGCTCAACCAGCTTCGGGAGAGAGGAAGTTGGTTGAGCCGGCCTGCTCGCTTGGCGAGCTGGTCGTGTCGAAACCGTGGTGACTTGGGGTTGGGTCTGTTTCTCGGCTGCGGGATGGTTTCGAC
>CAUVMS010000132.1:0-7288 GCA_963552815.1 uncultured Actinomyces sp.
ACGTGCACGACACCATCGACGGGGAGGATCCCTCCTCCTCCGGCATCATCGAGGACCTCACCGTCCAGCTCGAGCAGCAGGCGTGGTTCCTCTCCTCGGAGATCCGCAAGCCCGTCCGCTGAACCCGGCCAGACTCTCCGCGACCCCCGGCACGTCCGGGGGTCGCTTTCTGTTTCCCCGCGGCGTCGTCCTTTTTGTCCACGCACCCCCTCACTCTGGCGCATAGCTTAGGTTTGCCTTACCATGGCTGGGCCATTCCCGAGATGAACGGAGCCCACGTGCTTTCCAGAAGGACCTTCGTCGCGATGCTCGCCGCGACCGCAACCGTTGGCATCGCCGCCTGCTCCAGCAATTCGACGCCCCAGGGCACCCCCCCGGCCTCAGGAAACGGTGGTTCCTCCCCCGCCGCCGGGGACGCCTTCCCCATCACCATCAAGCACGCCCTCGGTGAAGCCGTCATCGAGAAGAAACCTGAACGCATCGCAACACTCGGGTGGGCCAACCACGAGGTGCCGCTGGCCCTCGGCGTGGTGCCCGTCGGCATGAGCAAGGCCAACTGGGGTGACGAGGACGGCGACGGCCTGCTGCCCTGGGTCAAGGAGAAACTCGACGCCCTGGGCGGCCAGACCCCTGTCCTGTTCGATGACACAGACGGCGTCCCCTTCGAGGCCGTCTCCAACACCAAACCCGACGTGATTCTCGCCTCCTATTCCGGCATCACCGCGGAGGACTACGCGACCCTCAGCCAGGTCGCGCCCGTCGTCGCCTACCCCGAGGCAGCGTGGATCACCACCATGGACCAGATGATCGAGCTGAACTCCCAGGCCATGGGCCTGGCCGCCTAAGGCAAGGCGCTGATCGCGGACCTGGACAAGCGGGTCGCCGCGGCCATGGAGCAGCACGCCGGTCTCAAGGGCAAGAAGGTGCTGTTCTCCTTCCTCAACGCCAGTGATCTGTCCAAGGTCGGCTTCTACACCACCCACGACCCGCGGGCTGGGTTCCTCGTCAAGGCCGGGCTGGGAACCCCGGAGATCGTCGAGAAGGAATCCGCGGCTTCCAAGGCGTTCTGGAAGGACATGTCCTCGGAGAAACCGGAGCTGTTCAACGACGTCGACATCCTCCTGACCTACGGGCCGCGGACCCGACACCGCTGAAGGAGGCCATCAAGGCCGACGCGCTGCTCTCCCGCATCCCTGCGATCGCCAAGGACCACGTGGTCTTCCTCGGGCAGGACGCCCTCTCGGCCTCCGCGAACCCGTCGCCGCTGTCCATTCCGTGGGGCATAGAGAAATACGTCGCGAAACTGGCCGAAGGTCTCGAGTGACCGCTGACGGGGTTCTGACCCGGCCGGATGTCGAAGTCATCAAACGCTCGGCCGGACGCCGTCTGCTGTGGCTGGCGGTCCTGGTAGTGGTCCTGCTGGTGATCGTGGTGGCCTCTGTGATCTTCGGGGTGCGGGCCGTGTCCTTGGACGATGCCTTGGCCGCGCTGTCCGGTGGAACCGCGACGGCCGAACAGGCCGCCGCGGCCGGTCGCCTGCCCCGCACGGTGCTGGGGCTGCTGGCCGGGATGTCCCTGGCAATCGCGGGTGGCGCCATGCAGGCCGTCACCCGTAACCCGCTGGCCGATCCCGGCATCTTCGGGGTGCTGTCGGGGGCCTCCCTCGCGGTGGTGATCGGTCTGGCCTTCCTCGACCTCTCCCACCCCTACGCGCAGCTGTTGATCGCGGTGCTCGGGGCCGGTGTGGCGGCTGGGTTCGTCTACGGCGTCGGGTCGCTGGGACGCGGCGGCGCGACCCCGCTGAAACTGGCCCTGGCCGGTGCCGCGACATCCGCGGCGTGCTCGTCGCTGGTCTCGGCGATCCTGCTGCCCCGGGTGCGGGTGATGGACTCGTTCCGGTTCTGGCAGATCGGTGGGATCGGCGGCGCCACCTGGGACCGGGTGGGACTGGTGGCCCCGTTCCTGATGGCCGGCGCCCTGATCTGCCTGTTCTCGGCGCGCGGCATGAACTCCTTGGCGCTCGGCGACGACGTCGCCACCGGACTGGGTGAGAACGTGATGCGCACCCGGCTGGTCGCGTCCATCGGCGCGGTGATCCTGTGCGGGGTGACGACGGCGGTGTGCGGGCCGATCGCGTTCGTCGGGTTGATCGTGCCGCACCTCTGCCGGCTCCTCGTCGGCACCGACCACCGCTGGATGCTGCCCTTCGCGGGCCTGGCAGGTGCGTGTCTGCTGCTCGCCGCCGACACCCTGGGGCGGGTCGTCACCCCCAACTCCGAGATCGACGTCGGCATCATCACCCCGTTCCTCGGGGCCCCGTTCTTCATCTGGATAGTCCGACGCCAGAAGGTGCGTGAACTATGAGCGCTGCTGCCATCCCCGACGTCAAGGCTCTGCGCGTCGCGCGCTCCCGCCGCATCCGGGCCCAGGCCCTGGTAGTCCTCGTGCTGGCGTTCTTGGTAATGGGTTTGTGGGCCGCGTCGCTGATGTTCGGTGAGAGCTTCTACGGACCCTCCGAGGTGTGGAGGGTCATCGCGGGTGAGCGGGTGCCGGGCGCCAGTTTCACCGTCGGTACGCTGCGGCTGCCGCGCGCCACCCTCGCCGTGCTGGCCGGACTGGCCTTCGGGTCTGCTGGCGTGACCTTCCAGACCCTGCTGCGCAACCAGCTGGCCTCCCCCGATGTCATCGGCATCTCCGCGGGGGCCAGTGCCGCCGGGGTGATCGGCATCGTGATCCTGGGGTTGAACGAGACCACCGTCTCCCTGCTCGCCCTTGCCGCCGCGATCGGTACCGCCGTGGCAATCTACGCCCTCAGCTACAAGGGCGGTTTCGCAGGAACCCGGCTGATCCTGATCGGCATCGGTGTTTCGTCGATGCTGGGGGCGGTGGTCACCTACACTCTCGCGCAGGCATCCGCGTGGGACCTGCAGGTCGCGACCCGCTGGCTGACTGGATCGCTCAACAGCGCGGGGTGGCCGAGGGTGGCGCCGCTCGCCGCCACCTGCGCGGTGATCCTGCCGTCGATGTGGGTGAACTCCAGCAAGCTGGCAGCGATGCGTTTCGGCGACGACACCGCCTCCGGGTTGGGCGTGAAGGTGTTCTCCGTGCGGGTCTGGACCATCGTCGCGGCCGTCACCCTCGTGGCCGTCGCGACCGCCTCCTGCGGGCCGATCGCGTTCGTCGCGTTCATGTCCGGGCCGATAGCGGCGCGGATCAGCCGCTCCGCCTCCTCCCTGGTGCTGCCGGCCTCCCTGGTCGGCGCGATCCTGGTGCTGGCCTCCGACCTGATCGGTCAGTTCGCCTTCGGCGCCCGCTATCCCGTCGGCATCATCACTGGTGCTCTCGGCGCCCCGTTCCTCGTCTACCTCCTCATCCGCTCCAACCGGCAGCGCCGGAACTGACCCCCGGAGACCCAGTGACCGCGAACCATTCCCTCACAGCCGTCGGACTCGGGCTCGCCTACGGCGACCGCACCGTCATCGACAACCTCGACCTGACCGTCAAACCCGGGGCCATTACCTCCATCGTCGGCGCCAACGGCTGCGGCAAGTCCACGCTGCTGCGTTCCCTCGCCCGGCTGCTGCAACCCAGGCACGGACAGGTGCTCCTCGACGGCAAATCCCTCCACGAACAGCCGACCAAGGAGATCGCGAAGGTCCTGGGCCTGCTGCCGCAGTCGCCGACCGCCCCGGAGGGCATCGTCGTCGCCGACCTCGTGGGTCGCGGACGCCACCCCCACCAGGGGATGCTCGGGAGGTGGAGCCCCCGCGACTACGAGGTGGTGGCGGAATCCCTCGCCGCCACCGACACCACCGAGCTGGCCGACCGTCCCGTCGACGAGTTGTCGGGCGGTCAACGGCAGCGCGTGTGGATCGCGATGGCGTTGGCGCAGGAAACCGACGTCCTGCTGCTGGATGAACCCACCACTTACCTCGATGTCGCGAACCAGCTCGAGGTGCTCGACCTGCTGATCGACCTCAACGCCAGGAGGGGCACCACGGTCGTGATGGTGTTGCACGACCTTGGGCTGGCGGCCCGCTACTCCGACGAGCTCATCGCGATGCACTCCGGCAGCATCCTGGCGCAGGGCGCCCCGTCGGATGTGGTGACGGAGGAGACGGTAAAGGAGGTGTTCGGGATCTCCTCGAAGGTGGTGCCGGACCCCGTCTCCGGGGCGCCGCTGGTGATGCCCATCGGCCGGCACCGGGTGAAGGGGAAGTGACGCGGGCAGCTCCGCAGATCGTCGTCCCGTCGTCCGGTTCGCCTGCCTTGCCGCCGCTCGCCTGTCCTGGTCCGGGTTCGCTTGTCTTGTGGTCGTCTGCTTGCGCTACAGCGCTGGTGAATGACGTGTAGGCAGGCGAAAGGGGGCGCGGCATCGCCGTTGGGCGGACGGGGTGGGTACAATCTGCCCAACCTGATGTGTCGTCCGGGCTCAATGAGGAGAGACGAGGTCAACTGTGTTGAGGTCATTGATTCGCGGGATGGCTGTCGTGACCGTCGTGATCGTCGCTGTCCTCTCCTACCTCCAACTGTCGCTTGTGGAGCAGGAGTACCCCTTGGGGACGGATCGTTCTGGGACAATCCTCTTCAGCAGTTCCAATCTGGCCAAGGAACAGATCCTGGACGGAATTCAGGAAATCAGTCGCAATCATGACATCGATGTCTATCTGGGGGCTCCTAGTAAGGATGATCCGTTCCATGGGTTGGATCTTTACGCACTGGGTGACAGGCAGCCGGCCGGCGCCACGGACATTGTCTGGATTGATTTCCTCAGGCACGGCAAGCTGTATCCGGCGAAGGAGCTGGGAGACACCAGTCTCTCGGCGGTCTATGCCCTGAAGGGCCCGGCGGCCGGGGTTGAGGAATTTGAACGATGGGCACAGGACAACGGCGCGACCGTTTCTTGGGCCCAGGGAGGTCCGTTGGCGATGTTCGCCGCAGGTCTCGTCTACGGAGGTGCGGGGATCCCGCTGATCGCGCTGGCGGTGCTGGGCGTCACTGTGGTGTTGGCTTGGTATGCGGCGCGTGCTGAATCACGTGCCGTCAGGCTGCTGGCGGGCACTTCGGATCTACGGATCCAGGCGCAGGACATGCTCGGATGGCTGCGTTTGGCGGTACCTATTGCGCTGATGGGCGTGCTGCTGCTGGGAATACTGTTCGGTGTTCTCAAGGGATTCGGCGGTGCGCTGGCCCTGATCGCGGTCGTCGGACTGTACCTCTGCCTGCTGGGTGGGATTTCTGTTGTCTTCGGGGTGGTTGCATCCCTGGTCACCGCGCCATCGGTCAAATCACTGGCCCTGCGACGACCTCCGGAGGCCAGGTTCGAGTTCCCCAGTCAACTCCTCAAGGCTGTGGCCCTGACCCTTGGGTTGGCCGCCCTGCCGGCCATGCTGTGGCAGGTGAATTCGTCTCTCGATCAGGCCGATATCCAGGGCAGGGCGATGCCGCTGAAAGGCTACGTCTCCCAAGCGGTCGGGGGACTCACCAATGAGGAATTCGAGAACAGCATCGGCGTCCTTGGCCGCTTCGTGGGTGCCGTTGACGAGACCGGCACCGTGGCATATGCCTCCATTGTGAACAGGGAGGATCCCGGCCCCGAATTCTCCGCCGAAGGGTTCGACGGTTTGGCCGTGATAAACAAGAAATATGCGGAAGAACTCGGTCTGGGGCTTGTCCCGGGGCAGGGAAGAAGGACCTTGGTCCCGGTGCCCGGGGAAACCGTGGAAAGGCTTCTGAAATCTTTGGAGGGACGGAACGTCGGTGGGATCTCCGGGAGAGTCGGAAAACAGAATGCCACAGCTCTCGAAAATGGACTCACCGCCTACCGTTTCGAAGATTCTGAGGGGATCATCGCGCCCACCGGAAGCGGATTGGGTTTCAAACGGTCCAAGCGTCCCCTGCTGCTGGTCTCGGAACGGATCACCGTGAGCTTCAACGACGACGCCATCGTGTCTGCCATGACCAACGGGGAAATCATGTTCGGTGACACCGGGGTGCTGGAACAGAAAGCCCGGGAACTCGGGGTGACGAGCATGCTCCTGAGCCGCAGCCGGGTCACCGATTCCGCGTTGCTGTCCGCACAGTTCGCCAACCAGACAGCGTTGACCACCGGCACCACCATCGTGATCCTGCTGGCCGCCATAGCCGTGAGTGGCTGGTTGTCCGCCCGGGTCTATGCCACCAACAATGCGCGATTCATCTACCCCATGCTGACCTATGGACGCGGCTGGTGGAGCGTACTCAGAAACCGGATTATCATTGAAGGTGTTATCATCGTATTGACCTTCGTGATCGTGTCGATCGCCTACTTGGCATTTGGCCTGTCCTGGTCGCCCATCCTAATGCTCGGGGTTTTGGTCTATCTCCTATATTCCGGATTGTGTCATCAACGAGCGGCATTCAACGTCGTTGCTCGCGTCACCCAACGAGCCCACTGAACTCAGGAACATCATGCGGATAACAGCCCACGACATCAATTTCACGATCGATTCCCGTACCATTCTCGATGGTGTTTCGCTCGATGTTCCATCCGGAACCGCGATGGCGCTCACCGGCCCCAGTGGCTCGGGCAAGACGACGTTGCTCAACTGCCTCAGCCTGCTTCTCCCGGTCAGCCGGGGGGAGATCTTGATCGACGGTACCGAGGTGACGCGCCTGTCGGAGGGGCGACGGCGACGGTTCTGGCGCGACAGTGCCGCATTCGTTTTCCAGGACTACGGGTTGGTGCCGGATGAGAGCGTCGGGTTCAACGTCTGCATGGAATCCTCCCCGCTGTTCCGCAAACCGAAGAAGTGGGGGGCCGGGGTGGAGGACGCGCTCAACAGGGTGGGCCTGACAGGCCGGGCCTCCGAGCAGGTCGCCAAGCTCAGCGGTGGGGAACGGCAGCGGGTCGGTATTGCGCGCGCGATCCACAAGAAGGCCAAGGTCATCTTCGCCGACGAACCCACCGCCTCACTGGACGCGGGCAACCGGCAGATCGTCCACGACCTGCTGCTGGGCGAGAAGGCCCGCGGGGCGACCATCGTCATCTCCACCCACGACGACCACCTTTCGTCCGCCTGTGACGTGGTGTTCCGCCTGGCCTCCTCCGAGCCCGAGCCGGATCACCTGCCGAAGCGCGGTTTGTCTGCTCTGTAGAGCGAATAAACGGCACCTCGGCAGGCGGGCAGGCGCCAAGGTCCGTGAGAAACAGAGGGCCACTGCCCGGTCCACCTGCCTTGTGGTCGTCTGCTTGCGCTACAGCGCTGGTGAATGACGTGTAGGCAGGCGAAAGGGGAAATGTGAAGCC
>CAUVMS010000133.1:0-7219 GCA_963552815.1 uncultured Actinomyces sp.
GTCAGCCCCGCGCACGCGGGGGTAGAAGGAGCAGCGTGGCCTCGTCCACGATCACGAAGATGTCAGCCCCGCGCACGCGGGGGTGGAGGGCCTCCGATACCGACGGCCGCGCCGAGGGCGAGGTCAGCCCCGTGCACGCGGGGGTCCAGACACGGACATGCGGCTTACGCTGCTTGGGTTCGGTCCGCTGGCCCTGGGCGCCTACTGCACGAGGGTGGGGTTGTACTGGCCAGGGGTTGTCCGTACTGCACGAGATCCGGACCTTCGTGGAGTACACCCGAATGTCTGCCAGTAGCCCCCGACCCTCGTGCAGTACCTGCGGGCGCCATGAGCGCGAGATTGACCTCACCGAGGCCATCGAGGGGACGGCGTCGGCCTACCCGCTGTGAGGTGGGTTTGGAGGGCTCGACGGGGGCAGTTGGCCCGGCCGTCTCTCTGTCGACTATGTGGTCGGGAGTCCGTGATCGGTTGGGGAGCCCCGATCCGCTCGCTCCTCAGCCGAGCGCGACCTCGAAGGTTCCGATCCGCTCCGCGATCCCCGCCGCCAGGTCCTCGATCATCCTGGCGTCGTGGAGACGGTTCCGCCAGCTCTCCGGGATTCCGCTGCGCCCGTACAGCGCCCCCGCCAGCTGCCCGTAGATGGCCCCGACGGTGTCGGCGTCGTCGCCCAGGTTCACGGCCAGCAGCGCCCCGTCGAGGAAGTCATCGGTCCTGGCGAATGCCCACAGCGCCGCCTCCAGGCTGTGCAGGACGTAGCCCGACGACGAGATCTCGTCGCGCTCCTTGACCCGGTAGGAGCCGCGCAGGATCGTCGCCAGCTCGGGGCTGGTCACCTGCTCGGCCAGGTCGGCGGCCAGCACGTACAGCTCCGTGTGCGACGCCCCCTCGATGGCGGCCGCGATCAGCCTGCCGTAGGCCCCGCACGCCTCGACGCACTCGACGGCGGGATGGGTGGTGCGGGAGCTGTCGGCGGAGAACTGTGCCGCGGCCTCGGGGTCGTCGCAGAAGGCCATCGCGACCGGTGCCAGGCGCATCAGCGACCCGTTGCCGGCGCTCATTGCACCGGCCGTCTTACGGTAGGGCTCGCCGGTGACCGCGAACTCCTCCAGGGCGGTGCGGGTCTGGTTGCCGATGTCGAAACACCGGCCCGTGCTGCTGAGGTAGCCGTCGCGGAACCAGCGGACGAACCGGGCCAGCTGGTCGCGGGGATCGTAGGCCCCGGTCTCCATCAGGCTCGCTGCGATGCACAGCGCTATCGACGTGTCGTCAGTCCACTGCCCGGGCGCCAGATTGAACACCCCGCCGCCCACCATATCGGTGACGGGCGGGAAGGAGTCGCGGGCCTGGAACTCGACGGTGGTGCCCAGGGCGTCGCCCACTGCCAGCCCCAGGAGGCTGCCCAGAATTCGATCCTCATTCATGTGGTCACAGTACAGAGGGTGACTGGGGAACGACGGGGCGATGACGGTCCGCAGGGCGGCCACCCGGGCCGGGACCGGGTGGACCGGCTCCGGGTGGGTCCCCGTCGGGATCCCGCCGGTGGCCCAGCGCCCTACTCGGTGGGGGTGCGACCCAGGGTGAGGTAGCCGGGGAGCGTCTGGTCCTGGCCGGCACTGGAGAAGCGCAGCGGCTGACCCGACTCCAGCGGGTTGACCACACGCACCAGGATCGTGTTCTCACCGGCCGGGTCCTCCGGCAGATGCCCTGAGAAGGTCTGGGTCTTACCGACCTCGATCTTGCGCAGGTCACCGGTCAGCGTCGTGCGCCCGACCTCCGCGCCGGTGGAGGCATTGATGGCCACCGCCTCCACGCTCCAGTTGTAGTAGAAGGGGGCCACCCCGTTGTTGGCGATCTGCACCTCGACCTTGCCGTCGCGCATGCGCCAGCGCGCCACCGACAGGTCGTAGCCGGTCGCGGCGGAGGTCTGCGTGACGCGCTCGCGCTCAGGGCCGCTCAGCGTCGTCGTGAAGGCCCAGTTATCCACCAGCCAGCTGGCGTGCGTGGCCTTGATGGAGGCGGCCATGTCCACCGTGCCGCCGTTGGATCCCGACGCCATGCAGCTGCTCGGGTTGCGCACCGCGCACTCCTGGATCCCCGGGTAGACCTCTCCGCCGATCGGGTACTGCTGCCAGGCCTGGTCCGCCTTGGCCTTCTTCAGCTGCGGCAGGAAGTGCCAGTCGGCGGTGTCCATCGTCGCGTAGCCGAAGGAGTCGTCGTGGTAGCCGATCCTGTGCTTGGCTGTCTCCGCGGACGGGTAGCGCGCGAGCGTCGGCGTCACCTGGAAGGACTGGTCCCAGGTGTCCACCAGGGTGTTCTGGTTGGCCGTCGAGGGCATCCAGTTCTCACCGGAGGGGTTCTCCCCGGAGACCTTGCCGTCCATCGGGAAGGTGTGCCCCTCACCCCAGAAGCCCACGAGGCCGTGGGTGATGAAGGCCAGGCGCGGATCGCCGTCGTACTGCTGGCCCAGGGCGGAGATGAGCCCGGTGAGCATCGACATCATCTCGGGGTCGTTGTAGTCGGGAGCGAGCGACTGGCCCGGCGCGTTGCCGTTGACCGTGTACTCGCGGGTCGAGACCGCCTGGGAGCTCAGCAGGTACGGCGGCATGCCGCTGGAGCGCCCGGGGTAGTCGACGTAGAAGCGCAGCACCGTCTGGTGCCCGCGCGAGGCGATGGCGTTGAGGTGCGCCTCGAGCGTGGTCCACGAGTACGTTCCCGGCCCGGTGACGACGTCGCTGACCGGCAGCGTCAGCCACTCCATCGTGTAGGGCGGGGCCGTCTCGGGCAGGGCGGGCGAGTGGGAGGCGTCCGACGGCGCGAAGGGCATCATGCCCTTGAGGGGGTTGGACTCCGGCGTGGCCCCTGCCGAGACCTCGGTCCAGGCCTGGTTGCAGTTACAGGCCCGGAACCCGGTGGCCAGGGACACGACGGCGACGAGTGCCACGAGGATGGCGCCCAGACGCGGCCGGCGTCCCCTGCGGAGCCGGTCGAGGATTTGACGGCTCAGGGGGTGCGGGCGATCTGCGTCAGGGGTGCTCGAATGATGCGCAGCCCCGGAGTCGGATGCTTCGGGAGCCGTTGCCGAAAGAGTGTCGTCGTTCTGTGCTTCGATCATGAAAACTTGTAGGTAGGGACCTGGGCGTAAAGGTAAGCCTACCGGTCAGTCGAGCGATCCTCCTGTGCTATCGCTGACAACGTGCAGAGTTGACAGGCTTGTGCGGCTGTGAAACGGGCCTCGTCCGGTCGGCGTGAAAAATCTGCGCCAGCGGATCGGTGACCCGCGTCATCGTCGTCATGCTTCGACGTCGATAACCGTCGATGACCGGAGGAGGTCGAGGGGAACGGCGCCTAGGCCGCCCGGACCCCGGGGGTGCGGGGTGTCGTCGCCAAGTGGGATGAGATTGCCGCTGCGCGCATAAGCAGCAATGATGACTCTGTGCGCGTCTTCAATTTCTCCGCCGGTCCCGCCCAGCTTCCCCTGCCGGTCCTCGAGCAGGCCGCCTCCGAGCTCACCAGCTGGGGCGGATCGGGGATGTCCGTCCTGGAGGTCTCCCACCGTGGAGCCGACTTCGTGGCCTGCGCGGCCGATGCCGAGGCCACCCTGCGCCGACTGCTGTCCGTCCCCGAGGGCTACCGCGTCCTCTTCCTCCAGGGCGGGGCCAGCGCCCAGTTCGCAGGCATCCCCCTCAACCTGACCGCCCCCGGTGACACGGTCGCCTACCTCAACACCGGCCAGTGGTCCGCCAAGGCCATCAAGCAGGCAGGCGCCTACGAGCTCGACGTCGTCGTGCCCGCCGACGAGGCCGCCTCCTCCTACACGACCACGCCCGAGCCTGGCTCCTTCACCATCCCCGAGGCCGCCCGCTACCTGCACTACACGCCCAACGAGACCATCGGCGGCGTCGAGTTCGACTACGTGCCCGACGCCGGCGACGTCCCGCTCGTGGCCGACTTCTCCTCCACGATCCTCTCGCGGCCCATCGACGTGAGCCGCTACGGCCTCATCTACGCCGGCGCCCAGAAGAACATGGGCCCCTCGGGGCTGGCGGTCGTCATCGTGCGCGAGGACCTGCTGGGGCGGGCCCGCCGGGTGACTCCCACCGTCCTGGACTATCAGAAGATGGCCGACGCCGACTCCATGCTCAACACGCCCCCCACCTTCGCCATCTACCTGCTGGGGCTCATCGGCCACTGGATCGAGGACGGCGGCGGCCTGGAGGCGATGGCCGAGCGCAACCGCGCCAAGGCCGAGCTCCTCTACGGCGCCATCGACTCCTCCGACTTCTACGCCAACCCGGTTCAGAAGCGCTCGCGCTCCTGGATGAACGTGCCCTTCACCCTGGCCGATCCCGCCCTCGACGCCGACTTCCTGGCCGGCGCCCAGGCCGCGGGCCTGACCAACCTCAAGGGCCACCGCTCCGTAGGCGGCATGCGCGCCTCCATCTACAACGCCATGCCGATCGAGGGCGTGCGCGCCCTCATCGACTACATGACCGACTTCGCCGCCCGGGCCTGAGCCTCCTCCGGCTCCCTCCGCCCCCTCGAGCCGCAGCCGGCTCCCTCCTTCCAGACCACCCTGAAGAAAGTACTTCCGTGACCACCAGCAGCGCCGACCGTAAGTTCCGTATCCGCACCCTCAACGCCATCTCCGGGGCCGGCCTGTCCCGCCTGCCCGATGAGCTCTACGAGGTCGGCGGCTCCGTGGAGGAGCCCGACGCCCTCCTGGTGCGCTCGGCCAAGCTCCACGACACCCCCATTGAGGACTCGGTCCTGGCGGTGGCCCGCGCCGGTGCCGGCACGAACAACATCCCGGTGGAGGCGCTCACCGAGCGCGGCGTTCCCGTGTTCAACACCCCCGGCGCCAACGCCAACGCCGTCAAGGAGCTGGTCCTGGCGGGCCTGTTCATCGCCTCGCGCAATCTCATCCCGGCGGCCCGCTTCGCCCACACCCTCGAGGGCGACGACGCCGAGATCGCCAAGGCCGTCGAGGCCGGCAAGAAGAAGTTCGTCGGCTTCGAGCTGCCCGGCCGCACGCTCGGCGTCGTCGGGCTGGGGGCCATCGGTGTGCAGGTGGCCAACGCCGCCCTGGGGCTGGGGCTCAACGTCGTCGGCTTCGACCCGGGCATCTCCGTGGAGCACGCCTGGCACATGAGCGCCGAGGTCGAGCGGGCTGACTCCATGGAGGAGGTCTTCCGTCGCGCCGACATCCTCACCGTCCACGTTCCCCTCATCCCCGCCACCCGCGGACTGGTGAGCACCCAGCGCCTGGCCCTCATGAAGGAGACCGCGGTGCTGCTCAACTTCGCGCGCGCCGAGATCGTCGACACCGACGCCGTCGTGGCCGCCCTCGACGAGGGCACGCTGCGCGGCTACGTGTGCGACTTCCCCTCCACGCAGGTCCACAAGCACCCCAAGTGCATCTCCCTGCCCCACCTGGGCGCCTCCACCAAGGAGGCCGAGCGCAACTGCGCCATCATGGCCGCTGACTCCCTGCGCGGCTTCCTTGAGGACGGTCAGGTGCACAACTCGGTCAACTTCCCCGAGGCCGTCATGGCGCGACAGGAGGGCACGCACCGCCTCGTCATCGTCAACCGCAACGTGCCCAACATGGTCGGCCAGGTCTCCACGATCGTGGCCCAGCACGGGCAGAACATCGCCAACCTGCTCAACAAGTCGCGCGGCGAGCTGGCGGTGACGCTGGTCGACATCGAGGGCGAGATCGACGCCCAGACCCTCGGCGAGCTGCGCGCGATCGACGGCGTCCTGTCCGCCCGCGGCATCTGAGCGCCGTCCCCCTCATCCGTCGACGTCCGGGTGAGGCGGGACGACGGCGCGTCACACGTCCGCGGGCACCTGCCGGCGTCCAATCCCGGCAGCCACCTCATCCATGAGGTCCAGGACGTCCTGAGCCCTCCAGGCGCGACGGCCCCTGGAGGCCTGGTAGCCCCGAACGACGTCGGCGGCCTCCAGACGCTCCAGCGCGCGCCGCGCCGCCTGCTCCGACACCGCCAGCGCGGCGGCCGCCCCACGAACGTCCACTACTGGCTGGGAGACCAGCAGACGTACGAGATCCCGGTCGGGGGTCCCGGCACGCGAGGACACGCGCTCCTGCATCTGCTTGTGCACGTCGTCGAGCTCCCGGCCCGCCCAGGACCCGAGCTCTGCCGCACGCCGGGCCGCCTCGATGAACAGCTCCACCACGGCCAGCGGAGAGCCTGACCGGTACTCGTCCAAGGCCTGGAAATAGGTCTCCACGTTTGTCAGCAGGATCGCCGACAGCGGCAGCGGCGCGGTGCGGGACAGCCCTTCCCCCGCCAGGACGACGTGAGTCAGCGCCCGCCCGGTGCGGCCGTTGCCGTCCGCGAAGGGATGGATCGTCTCCAGCTGGGCGTGCGCCAGCGCCGCCTTGGTCAGCGGAGGCAGATCCGGGCGCCGCATGAAGGCGAGCAGGTCCTCCAGTGCCGCCGGCACCCTCTCATGGTGAGGAGGGACGAACAGGGCGCCTGCCGGGGACAGGTCCGAGCCACCGATCCACACCGGTTCCTGCCGGAGCCTGCCCGCGATCGTTGGGTTCGAGTCCCCCAGCAGGGCCCGGTGCATCGACAACAGCGAGCTGAGGTCCAGCGGCCAGGGTGCCCCGGCGGCCGTCTCCATCGCCCGGGCGTTGGCCACGATGAGGGCGGCATTGCCGCTGCTGCGGTCCCCGCCGAAGGTCTCCTCCTCCACGATGCGCCGTGCCGACGACGTCAGCCGCTCAATGCGTGAGGACGCGCTCGACTCACTGCGCAGAAGCAAGGCGGTGAAGGGAAGGAGGGCGGAGGCCGCGGTCGTGTCGAAGCGTGCCACGGCAGCCACCGCGGCAGCCTCGCGGGCCATGACCGCTGTCGGAAGGTTGATGGCGGCCTCAGCGATGGGCGGCACCACGGCTGCGTCGTAGGTGGCCGGCAGGCGAGGACGTTGACGAGCGCTGAGGATGGCGCCGTCGTGGGGCCGCCAGGGCAGGGTCTCCCAGGTCACCCGTGGCCACGAGGCGATGCTTCCTGAGTCGGCGGTGGTGTGCTCATGGTCCATATCTGACACCTCCCAACAATCTGATGACAGTTCACCACCATAAGTGTCAACAGATGTCGTGTCGACTCTTTGTGGGCCCTGCCTGGTTAGTGGCCGGGGACAATCCGCGCGGCCGGGGACATGTCACGCGTGCGGGGACAGGATTCCCGTC
>CAUVMS010000134.1:0-7082 GCA_963552815.1 uncultured Actinomyces sp.
CGCACTGCCAGGGAGCACACCGCCGCCGCCCGCACCGCTCCCGCAACCGCCGCGCCCCGGACGGCGTCCCCACGCACCTCGCTCCCGCGGACGACGTCTCGTGCGGCGGCTCAGCAGACTCCGCCGTCAGCCCCTCCCGGCCTTCCAGCGGCTCGGTCTGGCCGCTACGTGCAGCCCGGGTACCACGCGCCGGGGCCCGGTCGACCCGCCGGCCCTGTTGCAGGAGGCTATGGCGGGCCGCGTCGCAGCCCCTATGTCAACGGCCCGCAGGACAACACCTGGGCGCTGGGCGGAGCTCAGGGCTACAGCGGTGCGCAGCCGGCAGTGCCGCCCGCACCTCCCGCTGCCTCCTACGGGGCCAGGGAGTACGGCGCTCAGCCCTCCCTCCGATCCAGCCGCAGGCCGGCCCCGTCCTCGGGCGTCAGCACGAGCTCGGTCAAGGTCGTGGGATGGGTTCTCTTCATCATCATCTTCATCCTCATTCGGGTGCTGACCGGCTGAAAGCGGATGATGGGGCCGCGGGCATCAGTGCTCGGGACCCCGGAGCTCTGCGGGGCTGAGGGGTGAGCTCGGCGTCGGACTGCTGGGGGTGCTGGCGGCCGGGATCGCGAAGGGGCTGTCGGAGGCGTATCCGTGCTTGAAGGCCCACACCACCATCTCCAGGCGCGACGTCGTGCCCGTCTTGTGGAACAGGGCGGTAATGTGCGACTTGACCGTCGCCTTAGCAATGGCCAGCAGCGAGGCGATCTTGCGGTTTGAGGCACCCTCGCACAGGAGGTGGAGGACGTCGTGCTCCCTCTCCGAGAGGTGGACGCTCCCGTCCGCACCGCGCACGGAGGCCAGCGCGTAGTCGATGAGGCGCGTCGTCGGAGTGGGGGCCACGACCTTCGCCCCGGAGTGGACCGTGCGCACCGCCGCGGTGATCTCCTCGGCCGGGGCGCTCTTGAGCAGGAAGCCACTGGCCCCCGCCCTCAGCCCCTGGAGGAGGTCCTCGTCGGTGTCGATGGTGGTCAGCAGGATGACCCGGGTGGGTGGCGAGAGCCGAAGCACCTCCCTGGTCATTTCCACGCCGTCCATGTTCTCCATGTGGACATCGGTGATGAGGACGTCAACCTGATGGGACTGGAGAAATCTCAAGGCCTCGTGAGTCGAGCGCGTTGCTATGAGGACGGCGAGGTCCTCACGGCCAGAGAAATAGGACTCCAGGTGGGCTAGGGCCATCGCGTCGTCGTCGACCAAGGCGACGCCAATGCGGTCGGGAGAAATCTGGGAAGACATGTGTCTCCTTGGGCAGATGTGAGCAGGCCGCGGTAGGTGGGGGTCGCGATCTGCTGGGAACAGTGCACAAACTACCTGACAAAAGTTGCCAACCGCGTCAACGCCGTGAAATACGCCTCGACGAAAGGATGAGCGGGGCTATCCAAACAGCGGAGCCAGCAATAGATCAAAGACCGATGTGAAGGCCTGGCGATTTCGGGCAGGCTTTTCGCCAACGGCACTTGCCCCAAGCGTGCCTTCTCTGTCGTTCCCAGGAAGGAGGGTCCGCGCACCGCTCTGCGCTCACAGAGGGTGCGGCGCCATCGCTGGCTCGCGCTGCGTCCCTTGAGTCGCCTTTCGACCTGGTTTCCCGTTCCACTGAGCTGCCCCAAGCGGCCGGAGAGCCGGTCTTCGCGATCTGGACCGGTCTTCTGGGTGATCCATCTGAGGCGCTGAGGTCACAGCGCAGCTGGAATCACCGTGCCGAGGCGGGCAACTTCGACGGGGCCGGCGGGGTCATCGACGCCGATCGCGCCAGACACAGCGCGATCGTGGAGACGATGGAACGCTACTCCAGCTGCTCACGGACGGAGGAGGAACTGGAGTGGGACACCCCGCCGGTCCCGGCGAGGCCGAGATCGGGCCGGAGCGCTGGCCCGCGCACTCAGCCGAGTCTTCCTGGCACCGGCCGCCTTCGGGTGCGCGGCCGGGGCCATGGCCTCGGCCATCATGCGGCCCGCGATGCGCTGGGGCTATGTCACCTACGGGCTTCTGTGCGGTCTTCCCGGCTTTCTGGCCTTCGTGATGAGCGTTGTATGGATAGGCTACTGGTTGTCCGTTCTCTTGAAAGGTTTCCTCCTATGACGCAGCCGGTTCTTTCCCGTGCCGGTGCTTCCCCCTCCCGACAGCCACAGCCGCACTCCACATCCGCCGTGACCTCCGGGGAGCCCGTTCCATCCGCTCCGTCTTCCGCCGTACCAGCGTCGGTACCGGCGTCGGAGCCGGAGCCCCCGTCCCTGGCTCAGCCCGCCGTGGCCCTGCCGACCCTCGTGCGTTTGGGGGGACTCCCGGTGCGGGCTGTTCCCGAGACCACCGCCGCCGTCACCGGCAACCTGGAGTACCTGCGTCGGCTCGACGAGGTGCTCGACGGCGCCGCGAACCAGCTGCTCGACCCACTCTACGAGCTCGCCCCCACCCTGGCCACGACCGAGCGCCGCCTGGTTCTGCGCGCCAAGCGCCGTATCTTCCAGGGGCGCACCACCGGCCTGTCCGAGGAGGTCCTGGCAGCCCTGCCCGCTGAGCTCCGTGCGCTGTTGGAGCGCTGGGACGCCCTGGTGGCCCGCAAGGAGGAGACCCGAGCGCGCCTGGCCGTCCTCGTCGACGTCGACCTGGACCGCAGCCGCGAGCTGCTGGCGGCCGGCCTCGACGAGCCCGGCTACCAGGAGGCCCTGGCGATCGTCGCCCCGGCCCTCATCTCCACCCTGGCCACCTGCGGACGCCGGCTCGAGGACCCCCGCGTCCTGCGCACCCTCTACACCCTGGCCACCCGGGCGGCCCTCAAGACCAGCCCCTTCTCGGGACTGACCACCGTCAATGAGGCCGGCCGGCCGTCCGCAGGGCGCAGCCACCGCGTGGTGGCGACCCACCTGGCCTACCGCATCCTGAGCGCCACCGCCCAGGACCTGGCGCCCGACGGCGCCCTCTACCTCGAGCCCGCCCCCGTGCGCCGGGCCGTCACCGCCTCCGGTGCGGGCCCGGCCCAGGCATACGGCCAGTACCCGCCCAGCGAGCCCGAGGCTGAGACGCTGACCGTCATCGGCGAGCACGAGTACGGCAACGGCATGGTCTTCCGTCAGGAGACCGTCCAGCCCGCCCGCTGGCTTCAGGAGACCCATGACGCCCTGACCGGCGGCGGCATGCACGCCGTGCTCAGCGTGCGCGACGCCTGCGAGCGCGTGGGCGGCGCCAACCCGCGCCTGCGCCTGGAGCGGCTGCTGGCCTCGGGCGCCGTCGTGCCGCGCGTGCCCTGGTACCGCGGGGAGAATCCCTTCCCGCTGCTGGCCGCCACGCTCTCACCGGACCAGCAGCGCCAGTGGGGCGAGGACCTGGCCTGGCTGGCCCGGCTCGACGAGGCCATCGGCGCCGCCGACGGGCTCACTCGCGTCGAGCTCCTCGACCGCGCCGTGCGGCTGGCCGAGCGAGTCTTCCCCGACGGCGAGCTCGGCGAGCACCCCGGCGGCTTCCTGTACGAGGATCGCGAGTCCGCCCGCAGCTGGGCCGACCCGCTTGATGACGCCCCCTTCGTCCAGGACGTGCAGACCCTCGGCGAGCTCGCCGACCCCTGGGTGGCCCGCTCCCACATCTACGACCTCATGGTGACCCGGTTTGTCTCGCTGTTCGGAAACGGTGGGGTGTGCAAGGACCCGCTCGCCTTCTTCATGACCCTCGCCCACGCCCCCGACGGCGACGAGGAGATGCTGCGCGTCGCTGGGCTCGACTACGCCCTCGGGCCCGACGCGGAGCGCGCCGCCCTGTCCGGCGGGGCCTCCGGCTCGCCGAGGAACCTGGGCGCCTTCCTCCAGCCCGTGGCCCCCGACGCGCAGACCTACGCCGCCGGCGGGGGACTGACCGTCGTCAACGCCTTCACCAACGCCAATGGCTCGCTCCAGGCCCGCTTCCACCGGCTCCTGGGCTCCGGCTTCCGGGAGCGCCTGGCCTCGCAGATCCGCACCGCCTGGGGTACCGAGCGGGTCCTGGAGATCCAGGCCAGTACCGAGTGCAACACCGGCCAGGCCGTCTCCTGCGGGCTCCTGCCTCCGCTGGGTCTGCCCGGTGAGCCGGGCGCGCCCGACACGGTCCCCCTCAGCTCCCTGCGGCTCGTCCACGACCCGGCCACGAGCACGCTGTTCCTGGCCGACGATGCCGGGCCCGTGGGGCTGGCCTATCTGGGCCTGACCCCGCAGTACCTCCTGGGCGGATACCTGTCCTGGCTGGTGCTGCTGAGCGACCCGTGGTCCCGGCTCCCCCCGTTCTCCGACCACTGGACCAGCCGCCGTCGGGACCTGGGCGGCCCCCTGCCCGACGAGGTCATGCACTCCGAGCGGGCCGTGACTGGCCGCCTGGTGACGCGCCGCGAGTCCTGGACCTTCCCGGCCGCGCAGATCGCCCCGCTCATGGACCGCGACCTGACCACGACCCTGCTGCATATGGACGACCTGCGCAAGCGGTGGGGGGTGCCGGTGGAGGTGTTCGTCCACCAGCACATGCCCTCCCAGGGCGCCACCTTCGACCAGCACAAGCCCCGCTACGTGGACCTCACCTCGCCGGTCTCCGTGCTGGCCCTGCGGGGGTGGATCGATCCCGACGCCGCGCACATCAGTTTCGTCGAGGCCCTCCCGGCCCGCGGCGAGGCCCTGGGGCTCACGCAGGACGGTGAGCCGACAGCGGCCGAGTACCTGGTGGGGCTGCAGTGGCCCAAGAACCTGGGAGGCATGGCATGAGCACGCACGACGACTCCCAGGCCGGCCGGCACGAGCAGCGCAACCAGCCCAGCCGGCTCCCCCGCTCCCGGCGCCTGCGCTGGCTCGGCGGGCGCTCCCGGGCCTCCGAGCAGCGGGGGCAGCCTGGCCAGGCCGGGCGGGGAGGCGCCACCCCGCAGGTGGGGACCTCGATCCCGGGGATCCAGCCCCTGGAGATGGCGGCCGCCGACTTCGGCAACCTGCGCGCCCAGCACAGCTCGGTGCGCCAGCGGGGATCGGCACAGGTCAACCCGGCCGACGACGTCGGCTGGCTGTACGCGCGGATCTACTGCGCTGGCGGGGACGACACCGACGAGTTGCTGCCCGAGATCGCCCAGTGGTTGGCCCGGGCCCGCGGCCAGTGGGACATCCGCTCGGCGCACTTCCTGCGCTTCGTCGACCTGCGCGGGCACCACGTCCGGTTGCGCCTCAAGGCCGTCCATGGCGTCCTGGACGAGGCCTACGAGAGCATACGCGAGCTCGACGCCGTCGCCCGGCGGGCCGAGGTGCGCACGGTCGAGCGCCTCGTCTCCGACCCGATGACCAGTGGCATCGGCGCCGGCCGGCCCGGGATCGCCTTCGGCGTCTACGGCCCCGAGTACGCCAAGTACGGGGGCGTGGCCGGCGTCGAGGAGGCCGAACGCCACTTCTACGTCTCCAGCCGGTGGTGCCTGGACCATCAGATCTGGCAGATCCCGAGATCAGTGCCCCGGGCGGCCCTGGCGGCGCGGTTCCTGGCGCTGGCGGCCCAGAGCGCGCCGCTGCCCGCGGCCGAGTTGCTCTCCGCTCACCTGCGGATGTGGGGATCGCGCCTGCCCGCGCACCTGCGCGACGGCAGCGCCCTGGGGCCGATCGTCCAGCAGCTGCTGGAGGTCATCGAGTTCCAGTTCGACGAGATCCCCTCCTGGAGCCAGGCGGCCGGGGCCATGGGCGAGTTGGCCGGTGACGCCGCCCGTGCCATCGGCGCCATGGGGGCTGGCACCGGTGGGCGCCGGGCTCTGGACCTGCTGCATATCGACGTCAACCGGCTCGGCCTCAACCCGGCCGAGGAGTGCATCGCCGGGCTGTGCGCCCGCCAGCTCCTGGCCGGGGACGCCGTGCCCCCGGCTCAGTCCTCCGCCGCCGTCGGGTAGCCACGAGTGTCGCTTTGTCTATGAAGCGCGCCGAGTTGGCCATGAGTGTCCATGAAGGGTTCTGGAGTGTGTATGAAGTGCACATGAAGGGCGCCAGAGTGTATATGAGGTGTATATGAAGGGCGCCATTGTGTCTATGAAGGGCTCGGAAGTGTCCATGAGTGGCCATGAGTGTCGACGAAGGACGTCATGTGTCCATGAAGGAGCTGCCGTCAGGCTGGGCCTGGGGGTACTCCACGAGGGTCGGGTGCTACTGGGGGAGGTTCGGGGGTACTCCACGAGGTCGGGACCTTCGTGGAGTACGCACAACCCCTGGCCAGTAGGACCCGACCCTCGTGCAGTGCGGGCGCAGCGCCTGGGCCGGCCTGCGCTTTCTGGTCGCCGATCCCCGGTCGGCGTCTCCCAGCCAGTGCCTCTCTGTCAGCGACTCCTGGGTAGCGACTCCTGGGTAGCGACTCCCAGCCGGTGCCGCCCGGCCGGCGACTCCGGGGTCCGTGCTGGACCTGCCGGCGGGGCCTCAGTCGTCCAGGTGGGCGACGAGCTCGGCGGCCAGTCCCGTGTAGGTGGCGGGGGTCAGGGCCAGCAGGCGAGCCTCGACGTCGTCGGGCATGCCGAGCCCGGAGATGAACTCGCGCATGCCCTCGGGCGTGACCTTCTTGCCGCGGGTGAGCTCCTTGAGGCGCTCGTAGGGGTCGGCCATGCCGGTCGCCCCAGCGACGGAGGCCGCCCGCATCGCCTGCTGGACGGGCTCGCCGAGCACCTCCCAGGTCGCCTCCAGGTCCTCCTCCAGGCGGGCGCGGTCGACGTCGAGCCCGGCCAGGCCCCGGCGGATGTTGTCCACGGCCAGCAGCGAGTGCCCCAGGGCCGCGCCCACGTTGCGCTGCGTGGTGGAGTCGGTGAGGTCGCGCTGGAGGCGGGAGGTGACGAGCGTGGCGGCCAGCGTGTCCAGCAGCGAGCAGGAGATCTCCAGGTTGGCCTCGCCGTTCTCGAAGCGGATGGGGTTGACCTTGTGCGGCATGGTCGACGAGCCGGTGGAGCCCTGTGCGCTCAGGCGCTGGTGGAAGTAGCCCAGGGAGATATAGGTCCACACGTCCGTGGCCAGGTTGTGGGCGATCCGGTTGAAGCGGGCGACGTCGGAGTAGAGCTCGGCCTGCCAGTCGTGGGACTCGATCTG
>CAUVMS010000135.1:0-7059 GCA_963552815.1 uncultured Actinomyces sp.
TCGAGGGCCTGAGCGCCGCCCCGAGCGGGGAGGCGAACGCCCCACGAGTGCGGCGAGCACCGCGGACGCAACGGGTGCGGCGGGCGCCATGGGCACTGTGAGTACCGCGCTCGTGCCTACGCGGTCCATGCGGTTCCCGCAGCGCTGACACTTCGACGCACGCGGTTGCTCACGCGGTGGATGCCGGTGGATCCAGTGGATGCCGTCGCGACCGACGCCGTCAGGGGCACTGCTCACAAGCAACACCTGATTTCTCATCCTTGAGGAGGATCACATCAGGGTGGCGAAAGTCATATGTTCAACGCTATGCAGTTGACAACGTCGTTTACTGGTTCCCGGGGTGTGCGTTATCCCGCCCCGGATGTGGCTCGGGGCTTCATGCTCCTGTTCATCGCAGTGGCCAACGTACCTTTTTGGAGCAAGGTGCCGGACGAGTCCACCGGTGCTTTCCGGGCGTCGACGGCCGATGCCTGGTGGGTGTTCGTCCGGACGCTCTTTGTCGACCACCGAGCCCTCCCGCTGTTCGCGATGCTGTTCGGGTTCGGGCTGATGACCATGATCAACCGGCGCGTCGCCTCCGGGACCAGGGCCTACCTTGAGTCCCTGCCCGGTGTGGAGGCCGGTCGTGAGCCGACGCCGCAGGAGGAGGCCTGGGCCCGTGAGCAGGCCACGGTGGACGCCCGCCGCCTGGTACGGCGCCGCGGCTGGTGGATGATCCTGTTCGGGTTCGTCCACGGCATCTTCTTCATGGGCGACATCATCGGCGCCTACGGCCTGATCGCCGTCATCTACGCCGGATGGCTCTCGCGCAAGAGGTACACCGCCCTGTACGTCGTCGGCGCCATCACCGCTCTGCTGGCCATCGGCTTCGTCCTCGTGATGGGCTTCATCTCCTCGGGGGCAGGTGGTGGGGGTCCGACCATGCCGGGGGTCCCCTGGTTTGTCTTCAACATCATCTTCTGGCTGAGCGGATTGCTGTTTCAGAACTTCTTAACGATCATCCCCCTGTGCGCGGTGATCGGCGCACGCCTGGCCGACACCGACATCATCACCCAGCCGGATCGGCACCGAGGACTGCTTGTAGCGGCGGTAGGCGGTGGCCTGGCGCTGGCGGTGGTGGGAGCGCTCCACCTCGCCCTGACTAGTGTGACGTCCATCTCGGCGTGGCCGTGGGACATTGCCAGCAAGGAGCTCTCCGGGATCGCCGGTGCCTGCGGCTGGTTGGCGCTGCTGGCCCTCTACGCCGGTGGGCCGACGCCGGACGGCCGGTTGACGGGGCTGCGCCGGCTGGCCTCCGCGGTGGGGCGGCGTTCCATGACGGTCTACCTCAGCCAGACGATCCTGTTCGGGACCATCTTCGTCATCATTCCCGTCCTGGCCACAGGCGAGCGCCTGTGGGTGGGCGAGGCATCGGCCGCCCTTATCGCCCTGGGGGTCTGGCTGGTGACGGTGGTGCTGTGCACGGCGCTGGAACGCGGCGGCCACGCCGGTCCCTTCGAGACGCTGCTGCGCACCGCCGTGGCCCGCAGCGAGCGCAAGCGGGCGATAGCTCCGCCGCCGGCCATCCAACCCGCTGATGTCCGGTCGGGGGCAGTGCTGGGTGGATGACAAGCCGCGGCTCGCGGGCCGTCGGGCCGCGCTCGGGTGGCCATCGGAATGAGGGGCCCTGGTCCTCCGGGAGGAGTCGCCGGGGTCCCTTCTCGCCCCTCAGGCGGAGAAGCCCGATGCGGGTGAACGGGCTTTGCGGGGGAGGCGTGGGTTATAGGGGCTTCCTACCGTGGCGGATATGAAACTCATCACCTCCTTCACTGGTTCCAGGGGCGTGCGCTTCCCAGCCCCGGATGTGGCCCGTGGTTTCATGCTCTTGCTCATCGCTCTGGCCAATGTCCCCTTCTGGATCGGCGTGACGGGGTCCTCCGCTCCTGGCGGCGCTGTCGACACGGCCTGGCTGTGGGTGCGCACACTGTTCGTCGACCAGCGGTCCTATCCGCTGTTCGCGATGCTGTTCGGGTTCGGGCTGGCCACCATGGTCAACCGGCGCATCGCCTCCGGGACCGGGGCCTATCTTGAGTCCCTGCCCGGCGTGGAGGCCGGCCGTGAGCCGACTCCGCCGGAGGAGGCCTGGGCGCGTGAGCAGGCGACCGTCGACGCCCGCCGCCTGGTGCGGCGCCGCGGCCTGTGGATGATCCTCTTCGGCGCTGTTCATGCCCTGCTCTTCTCCGGTGACGTCATCGGCGTCTACGGCCTGGTCGCGGTCGTCTTCGCTGGGTGGATCGCCCGCAAGCACTGGAAGCGGGCCGCAGTCGTAAGCGCCGTCATCATCATTGCCGGCGTCGCCATCACCGTCATCATAGGCAGCTTCATGATCTCCCAGGGCATGACCTCGGTGGCGGATATGCGCCTGAGGGCCGACGGCTCGACCACTACGCCCCTGTCCTACGTCTCCCACGGCGTCACCTCCTGGGCCACAAACGTAGCGACGGCGCTGGTGACATTGGTGGTTCCGGCGATGTTCCTCGGCGCCCGTCTGGCCGACACCGACCTTATCTCCCATCCCGAGCGGCACCGCCGCCTCCTGGCTGCCGTCGGCCTGGGTGGTCTGGGGATTGGGGCCGTGGGTGGTATTGGGGTCGCCGTGTGGGCCACGGGTGGAACCCTGGTCGTCTGGATCATTCCTCTTAACCAGGTGGCGGGGCTGATCGGGGCCTGCGGCTGGCTGGCACTGCTGGCCCAATATGCCGGTGGGCCGACGCCGGACGGGCGGCTGACGGGGCTGCGCAAGCTGGCCTCCAATGTGGGCCGCCGCTCCATGACGGCCTACCTCAGCCAGACCTTCCTCTTCGCCGCCGTCTTCCTGCTCCTTCCCTCCCTGACCGGGATTCAGCTCCACCTGAGCGAGGCGCGGACCGCGGGGATCGCGGTGGTGGTCTGGCTGGTCACCGTGGTTCTGTGCACCCTCCTGGAGCGCGGCGGCCACGCCGGTCCCTTCGAGACCCTGCTGCGCACCGCCGTCGCCCGCAGCGAGCGCAAGCGGGCGATAGCTCCGCCGCCGGCCGTCCAACCCGCTGATGTCCGGTCGGGGGCAGTGCTGGGCGGATGATGATCCCGCGGCTCGCAGGCCGTCGGGCCGCGATCGGGTGACCGTCAGGATGAGAGGCCCTGGTCCTCCGGGAGGAGGACCAGGGCCTTCCTTACCACCTCAGGTGGAGAGGATCAGCGAGGGAAGACAGCCCCAGTGGAGGAGGTGCAGACCACAGCTGCTTCCTACCGTTGAAGACATGAAACTTGCGACCTCTTTCACCAGTACCCGGGGTCGGCGCTTCCCAGCCCCGGACGTCTCTCGTGGCCTCATGCTCCTGTTCATCGCATTGGCCAACATCCCCTTCTGGCTGACGACGACGCGATCCTCGGCTCCCGGCGATGCCGTCGACACCGCCTGGCTGTGGCTGCGCACCCTCCTGGTCGACCACCGCGCCTACCCGCTGTTCGCTCTCCTGTTCGGCTTCGGGCTGGCCACCATGGTCAACCGGCGCATCGCCTCCGGCACCAGGTCCTACCTCGGCTCCCTGCCCGGCATGGAGACCGGGCGCGAGCCGACGGCGCAGGAGATGGCCTGGGCCCGTGAGCAGGCGACCGTCGACGCCCGTCGCCTGGTGCGACGCCGCGGCCTGTGGATGATTCTCTTCGGAGCCGCCCACGCCCTGCTCTTCTCCGGTGACATCATCGGTACCTACGGCCTGGTCGCCGTCGTCTTCGCCGGATGGGTCACCCGCAAGCACTGGAAGCGGGCCATGGCCGTCAGCATCATCATCACTATCGGTGTCATCACAACGATGTACACCATGGGAAGCGTCGTGGCGGCCCAGGGCCTCGATGCGGCGGCGGCCGTTCAGCCGGAGGTTACCGGCTCGACCACCCTGATGTCCCAGGCCATCTCCGGCGTCACCTCCTGGGTCGGAAACACGGCCGCGACACTGATCTTCTCAATGGTGGTTCCGGCGACGTTCCTTGGCGCCCGCCTGGCCGACACCGACCTCATCACCCACCCCGAGCGGCACCGCCGCCTCCTGGCCGCCGTCGGCCTGGGCGGTCTGGGGACCGGGGCTGCGGGCGGTATCGGGCTCGCCATCTGGGCCACGGGCGGAAGCCTGGCTGCCTGGACCGCTCCCCTCCACGAGGTCACGGGACTGGCCGGAGCCTGCGGCTGGCTCGCCCTGCTGGCCCTCTACGCCGGTGGGCCGACGCCGGACGGCCGGTTGACGGGGCTGCGCCGGCTGGCCTCCACCGTGGGACGCCGCTCCATGACGGCCTACCTCAGCCAGACCTTCCTCTTCGCCGCCGTCTTCCTGCTCCTTCCCGCCCTGAGCGGCATTGAGCTCCACCTGGGCGCGGCCCGGGCTGCTGGGATCGCGCTGGCGGTCTGGCTGGTGACCGTGGGCCTGTGCGCGGCGTTGGAGCGCGGCGGGCACGCCGGTCCCTTCGAGACCCTGCTGCGTACCGCCGTGGCCCGCAGCGAGCGCCGTCGCCGGATCCCGGCTCCTCCCGCTCCGGTGGCCCCCGCGGAGCCCGTTGCGTCTCAGCCCTCCTACGAGCTGGTCCCCTGAGAAGCGGAATGCACACCCAGGCGCGCGGGTCGATGGGGAGGGCTTCCCTCGCGGCGGCGGTGGGCCCGCGTCCCCGCCTCCTCAGGGGTGCCCGCATGGCGGAACGGCGGATGGGCGCCCCTGTGTCGCGGCATCACGCCGTATCCTGAGGACTGTGAGTCGCCTCGCAAGATGTGAGGGTTGACCTGTCTGTTTCACAGGGCATCGTAGACGCGGTAGCCTGCCTGCGTCCCCAACACCGAAGGAAGCGAACAGTCTCATGACTCAGCCCCCCAACCCCGGTCAGCCCTTCTACCAGCAGCCCTCCGCACCCTCCGCTCCGGCTACGGGTCAGCCCTACCCGCCCCAGCAGCAGTTCCAGGGCGCTCCCGGCGCCCCGGGTGCTCCCGGCGCTCCTGGTGCTCCGGGGCAGCCCTACCCGCCGGCACCGGCCGGGGACAGCTTCATGGGCAACTTCTTCGACATCACCAAGCCCTTCGCCGAGAAGTTCGGCAAGGTGTTCTTCTACATCGTCGCCGGCGGCCTGATCCTGCTGTGGTTGTACAACGCCTACGTCGCCGGTTCCCTGGGTGGTGACTATGATTTCGAGTCGGGCAAGAGGTCCTTTGCATTCGGAACGTTCGTCATGAACCTGGCCTTCAACGCTCTGTGGACCTTCGCGCAGATCGGTCTCATCCGTCTCTTCCTTGAGCTGGTCATCAACTCCGGCAGGAAGGGCCCGCAGGCCTGACGCGGCGCCTTGCCGTGCAGGCGTCTAACCCGCTGCCGATCTTTCGCTTCTGACGGCCGCCAACCACTCCGGTTGGCGGCCGTCAGCCGTTGGTGCCCAGTGCGCGGGAGCCGGGCTCGACCTCGCCCCTGGGCAGCTCAAGGACGACTGTCAGCCCGCCCGTCGGGTTGGCACTCAGGTGGAGGTCGCCGCCGTGGGCGGTGGCCACGGCCGTCACGATCGCCAGACCCAGCCCATGTCCGGAGCCACGGGTCCGCCCTCGCCCCTCACCGCGAACGAAGGGCTCGCGCAGCGAGTCGAGCTTATCCGCCGGTACGACGGGACCGTCGTTGCAGATCGTCAGCCGGACGGCCTCGTCCAGGCGCGTCATGCTCACCGTGATCCGGCCGCCGTCGACGTTGTACCGGGCCGCGTTGCGCAGGAGGTTGGAGACGCTCTGGCGCAGGAGGATGGGGTCGCCCGGCACCTGGATGGACCGCAGGTGGGAGGAGACGTGCAGGTCCCGCTCGGCGACCTCCGGGGCGATGATGCTCAAGGCGTCGCGGACCGTCGCCTCCATGTCCACGTTCTCCCGGGCCAGCTTGCCGGACTGGGCGTCGGCCAGGTCCAGGAGGGCGTCGATCGTCTCCCGGTTGGCGCGATTCGTCTCCAGCACCCGGGTGAGCACCGTGCGCAGCTCCTCGGCCGAGGCCTGCGGGTCGGACAGGGCGACGTCGATCATCGTCTGCGTCGTGGCCAGGGGCGTGCGCAGCTCGTGGGAGGCGTTGGCCGCGAAACGGCGGTGGACGGAGAAGGAGCGCTCCAGGGAGGCCAGCATGTTGTCGAAGGTGTCCGCCAGGTCGTGGATCTCATCGCGCGGGCCGGACAGCGCCAGGCGCTGGCTGAGGTCGCCCGAAGCGGCCCGCTTGGCCGCCTCATTCATCGAGGACAGCGGCTGCAGCATCCGCCCCGCCAGGATCCAGCCGACCGTCCCGGAGAGCACCACGAGCAGCGCCAGCGCGCCGACGGCTGAGCGCATGATGCTGCCGAGCAGGTCGAACAGGTTCGTGTCCACCTGAGTGACTTCGCTGGTCTGTGAGGCCGGTACGGCGGCGGTGTCCCCGACCGGCCCACCGATCTCGATGCTGAGCGTGACATAGCGCGTGTAGAAGTAGACCAGGGCGATGAGGACCACGCCGGCGGCCGTCACCAGCCCGGCGTAGGTCAGGGTCAGGCGGACCCGGATGCTCAGGTGCCGGGGGCGGCGAAACCGTTCCTCTCGTCCTGGCCGGGCGCCGCTGGTGCCGCCGTGCTGCGCCGCGTCGTCGGGCGGAGCCGTCTGCGCCCCCTGCCCGCTCATGCGCTGAACCTGTAGCCGGCGCCGGGAACCGTCTGGATGACCCAGGGCTCACCGAGCTTGCGGCGCAGGTGGGAGATCGTCACCCGGGTGGAGTTGGTGAAGGGGTCCGCGTTGGCGTCCCACGCCTTCTCCAGGAGCGTCTCGGCGCTGAGGACCCCGCCCTCGGCCTCCATGAGGACCTGCAGGACCGCGAACTCCTTGGGGCTCAAGTGGATAAAGCGCCCGTCGCGGTAGACCTCCCGGCGGAAGGGGTCCAGGCGTACCCCGTGGGCCTCGATGACCGGGGTGCGGGCCGGCTGGCTGCGTCGCTCCAGGGCCCGCAGCCGGGCCACCAGCTCGGGGAACTCGAAGGGCTTGGTGAGGTAGTCGTCCGCCCCCAGCTCGAA
>CAUVMS010000136.1:0-6999 GCA_963552815.1 uncultured Actinomyces sp.
TCGACCACGTCGGCACCCGCAACGTCGCCCGCGACCTGGACGTCCTGCGCGCCACATCCGGGGACGCCACGCTGAACTACCTCGGAGTCTCGTACGGGACCCATATCGGAGCCATCTACGCCGACCTCTTCCCAGGCCGCGTCGGACGCGCCGTCTTGGACGGGGCCATGGACCCGTCGCAGCGCTGGGCCGACGGGGAGGCCGAGGTCACGGCTTTCAAGGAAGACGTCCTGCGCCAGTACGTCGAGCACTGCCAGACTCAGGACGGCTGTCCCCTGACCGGTTCCACGGACGAGGCGATCGCCCAGCTGACCGCCTTCGTCGACGGCCTGGACCGGGCCCCTCTCACCGCCCCGGACTCCAGCGTCACCGTCAACACGCAGGAGGCCACCACCATCATCCAGCACTACGCGGTCGAGAAACCGGACTGGGACGCGCTGACCGCCATGCTCGCCCCGGCGATGAGTAACCGCGACGGCGCCCTCATGGTGGCAGCGAAGCAGAGCACGCTCGCATCTCAGCTGCCGACGACCGCCGAGCAGGCAGTCGCCGGGGCCAACACCCTGTTCATGTCTGCCGCGGTCATCTGCAACGACTACCCGGACACGGCCGACACCGTCTCCGACTGGGACGCTCAGGCAGCAGCCGAGAAGAAGACCTCCCCCTTCTTCGGCGGTGCCTCACATGGTCTGGACGCCTACTGCCGCGGCTGGGGACACCGGGCACAGACCCCGCCCCAGGAGACCCACGCCGAGGGCTCGGCCCCGATCCTCGTCGTCGGGCTCGCCAAGGACTCCCGGACCCTCTACCCCTGGGCCCAGAGCCTCACTGACCAGCTGGACAACGGCCACCTGCTCACCGTCGAGGGCTACGGGCACGTCACCTTCGGCAGCAACGCCTGTGCCACTGCGGCCATGACTGACTTCCTCGTCAACGGGACCGTCCCGGCAGAGGGCACCACCTGCGCCGCAGAGCCCCAGCCCGCCGCCGACGGCGGAACCGGGAACTGACGGGCGGCGCCGCGTTCGTACCCCACGCCGCACCTTCGGGTCCTGACCTACCGAGGTCGAGCGGAAGGTACGAACGCGGAGCCGGTCCTCGTCCCCGAGGGCTTCACGGTGCTCAATATTGCGGCTATTGGGAACGCCGAGCACTACCACCACGCCACGGATGCCCCGCGCTACGTCGACCACTCGACCGTCCAGCACTACGGCGACCAGGTCCTCGGCCTCACCCGGGCCTGGGCCTTCGACGGGCAGGCCCCCACGCTGACGGCCGACGGCGACCTGCACTTCTTCCCGCTGTGGCGGGGGCTGACGGTGCGCTACCCGGCGGCGGTCGGGACGGGACTGGGGTGCCTGGCCGTCATCGCGGCGCTCGGCGCCGTCGCGGTGCGGGCAAGGTCCCTGCGCTGGAAGCGGGTCCTGGGGAGCGTGTGGGGCCTGAGCTGGCGAGCCGTGTCGGCCTCCGCCGCAGCGGGTCTGGTGCAGCTCGGCGCCATGGCGATGCAGTGGGCGCCGGAGAGCGGGCTCGGGCCGAACCCGCTGCTGGTGTGGATGTTCGCCGGCGGGGCCCTCATCGGGGCCGGGCTCACGGCACAGCCTCGGCGCACTCGGCTACGGCTAGGGCTACGGCTACGGCTACGGCAACGGCGTAGGACAGCACAGCCGCGAGTACGCCCGCCGCATGGCCGTGGCCTGCCGCGTGCTGGAAGATATGGACGCGTCAACCTCCCGGAGGAGGAAAACGGACCTCGCCCGTTTTCCTCCGGGAGGTCAATATCCTCCATCTGGGGGCTGCAAACCGGCACCCCCGAGATCCTCCCAATGGTCGAGGAAACCCACGCCGCCGCGCCTCTAGCGTCGTAAACGTCCGGGCGCTGCGGGAACACAGCCCGGGCGAAGCCTACCGGCAGGCATGAGTCGGACATGAGGCATCGTGCCGCCCGCGACCGACCCGGCCCGCGACAGGCAGAGACCGAAGACGATCCAGACACCGCAAGGAGGGCACACCCCATGAGACCGATACCCCTCACCGCGCGGAAGGCGGGCGCAGCCCTGGCAGTGCTGATGCTGTCGGCCGCCCTGACGGCCTGCCAGCCACAGGCCTCCGCCGCCAGCGCCACAACACCCACGTCCGCACCCACACCCACCGCCCAGGCCGACACCCCGGCGGGCAGCTCCACCGGCAGCTCCGGCGGCTCCTCCCAGAGGAACGTCCCCCAAGGGCTGGAGAGCTTCTACAGCCAGACCATCAACTGGCAGGACTGCTCGGACGGTACCCCCTTCCAGTGCGGGACGGTCACCGTCCCCCTGGACTACGAGCACCCGGATGGCCGTACCATCACGATCGCCCTGAAGAAGCTTCCCGCCTCCGACGGCAACGCCGAGCACGGCTCCCTGTTCACCAACCCAGGAGGCCCCGGCGGCAGTGGCATTGAGCCGATGAAGGACCCAGCCGCCATGCCCGAGGAGCTTCGCGGCGCTTACGACATCATCGGATTCGATCCTCGGGGAGTCGGACAGTCCACCCCAATCACCTGCTGGACCGACGACGAGATCAAGCAGTCCTTGACGGATCCCGGCAACGACGCCACTGACCCAACGGACCCGCTCAAGGGCGTCACATCCAAGAAAGTTTCGGCCCAGGACAAGATCGACCGGGGCGCGACCAACGCCGCCAGGTGCGCCCAGCACTCGGAGGTCCCCGAGCTGCTCGACCACGTCGGCACCCGAGACGTCGCCCGCGACCTGGACGTCCTGCGCGCCACGAACGGTAACGCGAAGCTGAACTACCTGGGTACCTCCTACGGGACCCATATCGGAGCCGTCTACGCCGACTTCTTCCCCGACCGCGTCGGACGCGTTGTCCTGAACGCGGCCATGGATCCGTCGCGGCACCGGACCGACAGCGACGCCGAGGTAATAGCCTTCAAGGAAGGTGCCCTGCGCCAGTACGTCGAACACTGCCAGGCCCAGAGCGGCTGCCCCCTGACCGGCTCCACGGACGAGGCGATCGCCCAGCTGGCGGCCTTCGTGGACAGCCTGGACCAGGATCCCCTCACCGCCCCGGACTCCAGCATCACCGTCAACACGGAAAACGCCACCGCCATCATCCAGCAGTACGCCGTCGAGAAACCGGACTGGGACGCGCTGACCGCCATGCTCACCCCGGCGATGAACAACCATGACGGCACCCTCATGGTGAAAGCGAAGCAGAACTCGTCCGACCTGTCACCGAAGACGACCGTCGAGGAGGTGGTCAGCAGCGCCAACAGAGAGATCATGTTCGGCGCGGTCATCTGCAACGACTACCCGGACACAACCGGCACCGTCTCCGACTGGGACGCTCAGGCAGCAGCCGAGAAGAAGACCTACCCCTTCTTCGGCGGTACCTCGAACGCGATGGAGGCCTACTGCCGCGGATGGGGACACCGGGGGCAGACCCCTCCCCAGGAGACCCACGCCAAGGGCTCCGACCCGATCCTCGTCATCGGGACCACAGGAGACTCCCGAACCCTCTACCCCTGGGCCCAGAGCCTCACCGACCAGCTGGACAACGGCCACCTGCTCACCGTCAAGGGCTACGGACATGGCGCCTCCGGCAGCTGTGCCGGCGCCGCCATGATCGACTTCCTCGTCAACGGGACCGTCCCGGCAGAGGGAACCACCTGCGACGCCGGACCCCAACAGGCCGCCGGCGGAGCCGAGGGCTGACCGACAGCACTGCACGTGCGGGACACTTCGGGGCCTCGGGCTCACTCCTGGCGAGTGGCCCGAGGCCCCAGTCTGTTGGGCGGGAGTGGGTGTCGTCGGGCCGGCGGCGGCAGGTTCAGCGAGCGACGTCGTCGACGGCGCACTCGGCCACGGCGACGGCGAGCTGGACCCGGTTGGTGACGCCGAACTTGTCCAGCAGGGCGGAGACGTGGGTCTTGACGGTGCTGGCGCCGACGGCGAGCTCCGCGGCGATCTCGCTGTTGCCCAGGCCCTGGGCCACGAGCAGGGCGACCTGGCGCTCCCGCTCGGTGACGGTGTCAGGGAAGGCACGGCGCTGCGGGGTGGCCTCAACGGCCGCCTCGACGAGCCGGTCCAGGACGGAGCCGGAGAAGGCCCTCTGGCCGTCGGCGGCGGCGTGCACGGAGCGAAAGATGAGCTCCGGGGCGCTGTCCTTGAGGAGGAATCCGGTGGCGCCGGCGCGCAGGGCGGCGGCGACCATCGCGTCAGTGTCGAAGGCGGTCAGCACAAGGACCCTGGTGCCTGGGCAGTCGGCGGCGATCCGCGCGGTGGCCCAGACGCCGTCGGTGCCGGGCATGTGCAGGTCCATGAGGACGACGTCGGGGCGCAGGCTGCGCGCCGCATCGTAGCCGCTGCGCCCGTCGGAACCCTCGCCGAGGACCGTGACGCCGGAGTCGCTCTCCAGGATGAGACGCAAGGCAGCGCGCACGAGGGCGTCGTCGTCAACGATGACAACACGTACACGGCGCTGCGGTGAGTCCATGCCGATTCCTTTGCTTGTTCAACTACCTGGGAGGCTACTGTACGTCGGGGCGGGCCGGATCGGGCAGGAAGTGAACCTTCCGGGGTACGGCGGAGTCGTGGCCCAGCAGCCTGGGCTCCTGGCCGCGCAGGGTGTGGTTGAAGAAGTCGGTCACCAACGCCCGAATCGTCTCCTCGGTCTGCGGCTGAACCGTATTGCCGGTCAGAACGGGGCTGATGAAGGAGAGCAGGTCGTGGCTGACATGGTTGGTGTTCTCAATGGTGACGGCCCAGGTCGGTCCGGGGCTGCGGTCGTGGAACTGCTCCTGAAACCGGGCATCCTCGATAGAGCCCTCGTTCTGGTTTTGCTCCCCTTTACGGGCCTTGGAGATGTCAGCGATGTGATCGGTGGACAGGATATTGAGGCTGGGGGCCGGCACGCCGGTGTCGCGGACCGTTCCAAAGTGGCTTCCGTCCATGTTGACCCCAGCGTCGAAGCGAGGGTCATCGGCCAGGACCTGCTCTGCACTGGCGCCCCCGAGGGAGAAACCCATAGCACCCACCGAGTCGAGGTTGAGCCGATGATGGAACGGGCTACTGGGATCCGCATTGAGCGCCGTGAGATGGTCCAGGATGAAGGAGAGATCCGCAGAGTTGGTGGCGGTCCAACGGGCCGCCCTTTCGAGCCAGCTCTCGAGCCGGCCCGCCTCGGTAGTCGAGGGCTCGCCCGGGTCACGGTCGGCCTGGCGGCCACTGCTCAGGGAGACAGGGGCACCGGAGGTGTAGGGGTGGTCCACAGCGACGACGACGTAACCCTGACTGGCCAGGTCCACCATGAGTGAGGTGTTGTCGAAACGGCCAGTCCTTAAGCCTGGGGAGTAGAAGATGACGGGGAATCCGCCCGGCACCTGGACGATCTCACCCCCGCGCACCGCGTGGGTGTCGATCAGCCGGAAATGATCCAACGAGTTCTCCAGCACCCCCCTGGCACGAGCGGTTCCAAACACGTCGTCGCCGTTCACCGCAGTGCTCTTGGCCAGCCTGCGGTCCAGGGCAAGAGGCTTTCCTTGGGTCGTCGCCTCCGTCGGGTACCAGATCGAGAACTCGACCTCGCGCAAGTCATTCTCATCGGGCGTTGTCCACTCCTGGCGACTGGAGTCCGTCAGGTGCTCCTCGGTGTACCCGACGGCGTAGGGGCCGGTTGGCGTCGGCAGCGTGAAAACCGGGAGCAGGAAGCCGGCCGCAGATGACACCGCCAGAGCGAGGATCCCCGCCATCATCGCGGTGATACGCCCCAGCACTCGCAGGGCGGGCCGCCTGCGCCGCGGAGCGTCGGCGGTACGACGAACCCGGCGGAACCAGCGCGTCAGAAGGACACAGGTCAGAATCACTGTGATGGCGTAAGCCGGGATCATGACGAACCGGTGTCGCTCGATGACGAGGTGGGCCAGAAGGGGGAGGAGAAGCCCCGCCAGCAGGACGGGTTCGGCCCGCAGCCACCGCCTCATGCTCGACGCCTTGGAAGCCGCCTGCCACCAGCGGGGCGAGAGTCTGAAGACCGTGAGGAGCAGTGCCACTGTATCCATGGCAACCACTGCGATCTCCAGCGTTCTCATCGGTATTCCTCTCACTCTTCCAGCAGGTTCGGCACGGACGTTAGCCGGGCGCCGGCCGCGGCCGCCTCCGCCAGGTGGGGGATGTCTTGCGGGCACACGTCCACCTCGCGGCGGCATGATGACGACGGTCAGTCAGCACAACCTCGGGCAGGTACGGCGGCCATGACGACGAAGCGGCGGGGCCGCTCGGTACGGTCGGACCGATCCGGTGTCGCCGTCTGGCCGGCCGGCTGCGAGACGTGCAGCTCGCCGCCAAGGAGACGCAGCCGCTCGCGCAGGCCCTCCAGGCCCAGGCCACCTCCGGGCGCCGTCGGACGAGGCGTGGACGGGCAGTCGTTGACGCACCGCACCACGAGGACTGCGCCGTCGTCGCTGAGACCGTCGAAAGCCTCGACCTCACAGTCGAGCCGGACCACACCTCCGGCCCCGTGACGGCGGGCGTTGGTGAGCAGCTCCTCGATGGTGCGCAGGACCGCGTGCCGACTGCGGGCGTCGGCGGCCTCGAAGGATTCCGCCCAGGACTCGGCCAGGCGCAGGTCGATCTGCTGGCCGGCCTCCCGTTCCCAGGACAGGACGTCCTCGACGTCGGACCAGGTGGCGCGGGCGCCGTCGGCGGAACCGTCGTCGTGCAGGACGGCAAGGATCTGGCGCAGTTCGCGTCCGGAGTCGGCCGCGAGGGTGTGGATGCTGCCTGCGATCTTGCGGACGCTGCCCATATCCAGGTCGGTGCGGGTCTGGAGCGCACCGGCGTGGAGGGAGATCAGGGAGAGGCGGTGGGCGAGGGAGTCGTGCATCTCGCGGGAGATGCGGGCGCGTTCCTCGGCGCGGCTCTGGGCGATGCGCGCCTCCTGCGTGGTGCGGATGAGGCGGGCCTCGCGGGAGGCCGAGCGCAGCAGCTCCTCGCGGGC
>CAUVMS010000137.1:0-6998 GCA_963552815.1 uncultured Actinomyces sp.
TGACGGGACCGGACCTGGCCGCGGCCTTCTCCAGCCGCCTGGGCCGCGAGGTCCGCTTCGAGGGCGTCACGCCGGAGGCCTTCGGCGAGCTCATCACGCCGCTCTTCGGGCCGGCCGCGGCGCCGGTCGTCGAGCTCTACCAGGTCCTCAACACGCAGGACGGCAGCACCATCGCCGAGGACGGCAGCGCCCAGGAACTCCTGGGACTCCGGCCGCGCTCGATCGAGCAGTGGCTGAAGGACCTGGCGGTCTCGTAGCCGGACTCACCGACATTTTCTTCATAGATGAACCTGTTCTTCATAGATGACCCGGAGCCGCGTCGTTTATGAAGTTTTGGTCGATCTGTCTACCGGCACGGGCTTCTGGGCGCGACATCGCGGCGACAGCATGGAGCGGGCAAGCTGCGGGCGTCTGCCGGGCGCCGCTCAGTCGGCTTGGCGCAGGCGGGCCTCGACGCGCTCGACCTTCGCGGTCATCTGGCCGGTCCAGCCGGGGCGAATGTCGGCCTTAAGGACGAGCGCCACGCGCGGACTCACCTCGGCGACCGCCTCGCAGGCCCGCTTGACCACGTCCATGCACTCGTCCCACTCGCCCTCGATCGTGGTGAACATCGAGGTCGTCTCATAGGGCAGTCCCGAATCGCGCACCACGCGCACGGCTCGGGCCACCGCCTCGGAGACCGAGCCGTCGGGCGCGTCAGTGGTGGTCGGGGACACGGAGAAGGCAACAAGCATGCGGCCAGGCTAGCCCCACGACGTCGCCCGGGGCCGCCCTCAACGTGGGGCTGACCCGTGAGGAGATCGTTGAGGCGATCCTGCACGCCTCGGTCTATGCCGGCTTCCCGCGGGCGCTCAACGCCACTTTCGTGGCCCGCGAGGTCTTCGCCGAGCGCGACGCCACCGACTGAGCGTCCGCATCGTCTTATCTCGCCGCGGTGGTGGCCGGGGCCGCGGCGCGGGGCCCTAAATCAGGCAGCGAACGAGGCAGCGTGTCCAAATCGGTGACAAAGGAGTCCAAGGACCTTTCACCGAACAACAAGAACCCCGGAATCACGCGGTTCTCTGTCCACGCTCAGAGCCCGGAAACGGCCTTTGTCACCGATTTGGACACCACCGAGTTGGTTAGGCCCGGATCCGGTGGCCCGAGAAGCGCTCCCCCGGTGCACCGCCTCCAGGATCCGCGCCTACAGCGCCACAAGGACCTGGACCATGACGATCTTGACGACGATGGCCAGGGCGAACAGGGTCGCGTAGCCGGCCTCGATGCGCTCGTCGTCGCGCTTGGACAGGGCGAAGGCGAGAATCGCGGGCTGCCCGACGAGCCCGGCCAGGCCACCGGCGGCGCGCTGCGCCGACACCCCGGCCCAGCGCGCCCCGGCCAGCAGGATGATCGCGTTGATCACCACGATGAGGGCGGCGAGCGCCCCCACCTTGAGCCCCGTCGTCGAGAAGGCCGACGCCGCGAAGTCCGGCCCGGAGGCCAGTCCGATCGCGGCCAGGAAGAACAGCAGCCCCAGCTGGCGAATGGTGCCGTTGGCGGCGTGCGGCAGCCCCCACACGAAGGGGCCGGTGCGCCCCACCCAGCCCAGGACCATGCCGACGACGAGCGGCCCGGCCGCCACCCCGAGCCGCAGGGTGATGCCGCCGGGCAGCGGGATCGCAACCAGCCCCACCAGGACGCCGAGCGCCATGCCGATGCCCACGGAGAAGGCGTCGATCTGGGCGATGGAGCGCTCGGAGTCGCCGAACCAGTCGGCGGCCTTCTCCAGCTCATCGCTGGGCACGACCGCCAGCACCCGGTCGCCGAGCTCCAGGACGAGGTCCTCGCGGGCCAGCAGGTCCAGGTCGCCGCGCTTGACGCGGGTGATGACGCCCTGGAAGCGCCCGGGCATGTCCACCTCGGCGATGGTGCGCCCGGCCACGCGCGTGGAGGAGATGGTCAGGCGCCGGAAGTCGACGACGCTGCGGTCCTTGGCCAGGCACTTGTTGAGCCCGGTGCCCAGGTCGTGCATGGCGGACTCGACGGCGGCCGGGGCCCCGACGATGACGACCTTGTCCCCGGGCAGCAGCTCCTCGCCGGGGGCGACGACGCGGGTATCGCCGTCGCGCTCGAGGTAGGAGATGCGGATGCGGCCCTCCTTGAAGGCCTCCATCTCGCCGAGGGCCACGCGCTGGAGCAGGTAGACGCTCGTGGCGGTGATGCCGTCGGCGCTGGCGGGACGCGGGTCGCGCCGCCCGGGCCAGGACCGGCCCACGACCCCAGCCACGATGAGAATGGCGACGGCCACGCCCACGGGGTAGGCCAGGGCGTAGCCGACGGCGGGCTCCTGGGTGCCGGCCGCCTCGATCGCGGCGTCGAGCACCGGTGAGGTGAGGGCGCCCGCGAAGGCGCCGGAGTCCATGGCCGGGCTCACGCCGGTCAGGTGGGAATAGAGGCCACCCACCCCGCCGGCGAGCACGAGGGCGACGACGCACAGGGCCATGAGCGGCAGCTGCCTGCGCAGGTCGCGGAAGAAGGTGTTGCCGGCGGCCAGACCCACGGTGTAGCAGAACAGCGCCAGGCCGAGGCTTCGCAGCAAGGTGAGGTTCGCGCCCAGGCGGGGGTCGAGGGCCCCGACCGCCAGCCCCACGAAGAGCGCCCCGGCCGCCCCGAAGCGGATCGGCCCGAGCGGGATCTGCCCGACGGCGGTCCCCAGGCCGATGACGAGGAAGACGGTGAGGATCGGCGCCTGCGCAAGGACGTCGAGGACGGGATGGAGTACGGACACCACGCCAGGGTAGCCGCATGGCTCCGTGCGCAGATCCCGACGTCAGGCCGCAGCTGGACACAGAGACGCGTCGCCAGGGGCGTGCCCCGGCGAAGGCGCCTTCCACGGCGGGCCACCCCCGGCACCTGCTTGATTCGGCAGGGGGTCGACCCACCGAGAAGAGGTGAAGGGGCTGTGCGGAAGGCACCGCCCTCGACACGCAGCACCGAAGCAATTCGGACGGCTCTGAGTACCCCGCAGCGATCATCGGTCCGCGCCGAGCCCTGGCCGACGTCGTGCGCGAGACAGGCGGGTAACCGACGAAATCCAGCTCCAACTGATGGGATTAATAAGACGAGTCACGCCATGGCGATCGACTTTTCATCGTCGGGCCCATCGTTTGCTTCCCTTCTGCCACCAGGAGGAATACCCTGGACAAGTCACCGGAGACGATGACGTCACACCTTTTCTCGACGATGAGAACGGAATCCCGATGCCCCAGAAAGAAGCCTCCTTACCCACCTACTCACCGGAGGAGGAGAAACGGATCATCCGTAACGCCGACGGCGTCCCGGTCGGTGTACGTCCTGACAATCGATGGACACCCGCGCGGATCGCCACGTGGGTGGTCATCACGGCCCTAGGCGTCCTGGGTTGGTGGATGCTGGCGATCGTGCGCGGCGAGCAGGTCAACACCATCTGGTTCGTGGTCACCGCCGTGTGCACCTACGCGATCGGGTACCGCTTCTACGCCCTCTACGTCCAGCGGCGCATCATGCGCCCCGACGACACCAACGCCACCCCGGCCGAGCGCATCAACAACGGCCGCGACTTCGACCCCACCCACCGTGTCGTCCTCTACGGCCACCACTTCGCGGCCATCGCGGGCGCCGGCCCGCTGGTGGGCCCTGTCCTGGCCGCCCAGATGGGTTACCTGCCCGGCACCCTGTGGATCATCATCGGCGTGCTCGTGGCCGGCGCGGTCCAGGACATGCTCGTCCTGTTCTTCTCCATGCGCCGCGGCGGCCGCTCACTGGGCCAGATGGCCACCGACGAGATCGGCAAGATCGGCGGCATCGTGGCCACCGTCGTCGTCTTCGTCATGCTCATGATCGTTCTGGCGGTCCTGGCCATGGTCTGCGTCAACGCCCTGGCCGCCTCCCCCTGGGGCGTCTTCTCGGTGGGCATGACGATCCCGATCGCCATCGGGATGGGCCTGTGGCTGCGCTTCGTCCAGCCCGGCAAGATCACCCAGGTCTCCTTCGCCGGATTCGGCCTGCTCATCGCCGTCATCATCGGCGGGCGCTGGGTGGCCGAGTCCTCCTTCGGCCACTTCCTGCACCTGTCCCCCACCGCCCTGGTGTGGGCCATGATCATCTACGGCTTCCTGGCCGCGGTCCTGCCGGTGTGGGTCCTGCTCACCCCGCGCGACTACCTGTCGACCTTCATGAAGATCGGCACCATCACGATCCTGGCCCTGGGCATCATCATCGTGCGCCCGGTGGTGGAGATGGCCGCCGTCACCGAGTTCGCCTTCAACACCGACGGCCCGGTCTTCGCCGGCACCCTCTTCCCCTTCCTGTTCATCACCATCGCCTGCGGGGCCCTGTCCGGCATGCACGCCATGGTCTCCTCGGGCACCAGCCCCAAGATGGTGGAGAAGGAGACCCAGGTCCGCATGATCGGCTACGGCGGCATGCTCATGGAGTCCTTCGTGGCGATCATGGCGCTGGCGGCCGCGGTCTCCCTGAGCCCGGGCGTCTACTTCTCCATGAACACCTCGACGGCGACCATGAACAAGATCGCCGGCCCCGAGACGGTCGCCGCCGCCCCCTGCAAGACCACCGACGACCCCGAGCACCACTGCGAGAAGCTCGCCGAGGCCGCCGTGGCCAAGCTCGGCGTCACCGACGCCCACGGCCGCAAGCTCAACCCCGAGTGGGAGTCCTGGGATGACAACGGCACCCCCAAGACCTACACGGGCGCCGAGGCCCTGGAGCGCCTGGCCAGCGACGTCGGCGAGCCCAACGTCGTCTCGCGCACCGGAGGCGCCCCCACCCTGTCGGTGGGCATCGCCCACATCCTCCACCAGATCGGTGGCGGGCGCGCCATGATGGGCTTCTGGTACCACTTCGCCATCATGTTCGAGGCCCTGTTCATCCTCTCGGCCGTCGACGCCGTCACCCGTGTGGCCCGCTTCCAGCTCTCCGACGCGCTGGGCAACGCCTTCCCCAAGTTCAGGGACCCGTCCTGGCACGTGGGCGCCTGGGGGACCACGGCCGTCGTCGTCGCCTCCTGGGGATCCCTGCTCCTCATGGGCGTGACCGACCCTCGAGGCGGCATCCAGACGCTCTACCCGCTGTTCGGTATCGCCAACCAGCTCATCGCAGCCGTGGCCCTGCTGGTGGTCACCGTCATGGTGGTGCGCAAGGGCTATACGAAGTGGGTATGGATCCCTGCGATCCCACTGGCCTTCGACACAGCCGTCACCTTCACGGCCTCGTGGCAGAAGATCTTCTCCACCGACCCGCTCGTGGGCTACTTCCAGCAGTACCGCAACGCCAAGGCGCTCCTGCCCACGCTCACCGACCCGGCCAAGATCGAGGAGACTCGGGCGATCGTGCGCAACACGATGATCCAGGGGACGCTGTCGATCGTCTTCCTGGCCATGGTCGCCTTCGTCATGATCTGCGCCCTCATCCGCATCATCAACACGATCCGCAACCGGGACACGACGACGTCGGAGGACCCGTACCAGGAGTCCAACTTCTACGCACCTGAGACGATGATCGCTTCCTCGCTCATGAAGAAGGTCTCTCAGGAGTACGAGCAGGTCGGAGACCCGGCCCTCATCCCCCAGCGGGCCCACGCGGAGAAGTCATGACGCCGACCGGTCCGACGACACCGCCGGCAGGGCCGGCAGGGCGGGCAGCAGAGCAGGCAGCAGGACGACCGGGCACCCGCCGTCAGGTGCGTGAGGCCCTGGCACGGGCCCGCTCCCTGTGGCGGGACATGACCGGGGAGTCGGCTTACGACCGCTACCTGGAGCGCTACGCCCGCGAGCACGCCAGCTGCCCGAACCGCCCCGGTGGCGCCCACGGGTCAGGGCATGGGTCGGGGCACGGCCCCATGAGCGAGCGCGAGTTCTGGCGCGCCCGGGCCAGGCAGGCCGAGACAGAGATCTCGACCGGCTGCTGCTGAGTCCCGGAGCACACTCCTGTGCTCCGATCGTTACCGCCCGCCTTCCGAGCTCCTCGGAGGGCGGGCGGTAGCGTCGTGAGCGTGCTCACCCAGCAATCCGCCCCCTCACCCCTGGCGTCCGCCGATTCGCCGGATACGTCTGGGGCGTCTCCTGAGGCACCCTCGGCAGCTCCCGCCGAGGCCTCCACGAACATCTCGGCCGACGGCGAACCCTTCGTTCAAACGCACTCCCACCAGCCCCGAGAGAACCCGCGCCACGCCTCGCACGAGCGGGTGGCCCGCGTCGCGGCGGTCGTCCTCCTGGCCGTCATCTGCGTGGCGGTCGCGTGGCCCTCCGGGCGCGACGTCGCCGAGCTCAAGAACTCGCTGGGGCCGGCTTTCCTCAGCGCGGAGGGCAAGGACGTCATCCTCAACCTGGTGATGCTGGCACCGGCCACCTTCTGCGCCGTCGTGGGCTGGCGGGACGTTCCTTGGTGGATGTGGGCGCTGGTGGGCTGCGTCGTCGGGCTGAGCGCCGAGGTGCTCCAGAGTCTCCTACCGATGCTGGAGCGCAGGCCCTCGCTGGCCAATATCGGCCAGAACGCCGTCGGCGCCTGGGCCGGGGCCCTGGCCGCCTGGTACCTGCTGCGCCGCCTGCGCCTCAGGTCCGCCTCGCACTGAGCCAGCCCACCCCGACCACCCTTGCCCCGCCCCGCACTGAGCCAGCCCGTCTCGCACTGTCCCGGCTCACCTCGGCTCACCTCGGCCTGGACCCCCTGTCACCACCGGAACGACGACGTACTTTCAGCACGAGGACTGCGTTCCCTCAAAGACGGCAACGCCCAGACCCCAGTCATCCTGGACGAACCGCAGTCCTCACCACAAAAGTACGTCCCCAACGGCCGCTGACAGCCACTGAGCCGGTGCCCCTCGCCGAGGCCGACGGCGTTCACCGCCCCACGGACGCTCTAAGGACAGCGAAAGGCCCGGACCTTGCGGCCCGGGCCTTTCCGTTCTGTGCGCGGGGGGGGACTCGAACCCCCATGATCGTAAGATCACACGGACCTGAACC
>CAUVMS010000138.1:0-6991 GCA_963552815.1 uncultured Actinomyces sp.
GGCTGCCCCGATGGCGGCGATCCCCACCCCCGCCGGCGGGATCCCCATGCCGATGGCGGCGATCCCCACCCCCGCCGGCGGGATCCCCATGCCGATGACGGTGGCGCCGCCGATCCCCGGAGTTCCGGTCCTGCCCGCCCAGGCCCGCCCCGGTATCAGCGCCGACCCCGAGTGGTTCCGCACGGCCGTCTTCTACGAGGCGCTGCTGCGCTCCTTCGCCGACTCCGACGGCGACGGGATCGGTGACCTGCGCGGACTCATCTCCCGTCTGGACTACCTGGCGTGGCTGGGCGTGGACTGCGTGTGGATCCCGCCCTTCTACCCCTCGCCCATCCGCGACGGCGGCTACGACATCTCCGACTACACGGCCATCGATCCGCGCTACGGGACGATGGAGGACTTCCGGGAGCTGGTCCACCAGGCCCATCAGCGCGGGATCCGGATCGTCATCGACATGGTCGTCAACCACACCTCGGACGCCCATCCCTGGTTCCAGGCCTCCCGCTCGGACCCCGAGGGCCCCTACGGGGACTTCTACGTGTGGGCCGACGACGACTCCGGCTACGACGACGCCCGCATCATCTTCGTGGACACCGAGGAGTCGAACTGGGCCTACGACGTCGAGCGCGGCCAGTTCTACTGGCACCGCTTCTTCTCCCACCAACCCGACCTCAACTACCGCAACCCGGCGGTCGTCGACGCGATCCACGACGTCATCCGGTTCTGGGCGCGCACCGGGGTGGACGGCTTCCGCCTCGACGCTGTCCCCTACCTGACCGAGTCGGAGGGCACCAACTGCGAGAACCTGCCCGGCACCCATGAGATCATCGCGGGAATCCGCGAGATGCTCGACCGGGAGTTCCCCGGGACCATCACCATCGCCGAGGCCAACCAGTGGCCCGACGACGTCGTGGAGTACTTCGGCACCGACGAGGCGCCCGAGTGCACCATGTGCTTCCACTTCCCGGTCATGCCCCGCATCTTCTACGCGCTGCGCCAAGGCTCGGCCGAGGCCATCCGCTGGGTGCTGGAGAGGACCCCCGACATCCCGGCCCACGGGCAGTGGGGCACCTTCCTGCGCAACCACGACGAGCTGACCCTGGAGATGGTCACCGACGCCGAACGCGACCAGATGTACGCCTGGTACGCCCCCGAGGATCGCATGCGCGCCAACATCGGCATCCGGCGGCGCCTGGCCCCGCTCCTGGACGCCTCGCGCGCCGAGGTCGAGCTGGCCTACGCCCTGCTCCTGTCCCTGCCGGGCAGCCCCTGCCTCTACTACGGCGACGAGATCGGCATGGGTGAGAACATCTGGCTGGAGGACCGCGACGCGGTGCGCACCCCCATGCAGTGGGACGACTCCCCCAATATGGGCTTCTCCACCGTCGTCGACCCCGGCGCGCTGACCCTGCCGCTCATCCAGGCGCCGGGCTACGCGCACCTGACGGTGGCCACCGAGATGGGCCGGCCTGACTCGCTGCTCCACTTCACCCGGCGGATCCTGCACCTGCGCCGCGCCCACCCGGTGCTGGGACGCGGCGGCTTCCGCCTGCGCCCCACCAGCGACGACGCCGTCCTGGCGCACACGCGCTGCGACGACCCGCAGCTGCCCGGCGCCGAGAGCCTCCTGTGCGTCGCCAACCTCTCGGCCGCACCCCGCTCGGTGACGATCGAGGTGCCCGAGCTGGCGGGCAGGGGCACCACGGATCTGTTCGGGGGCTGCGCCTTCCCGCCCGTTGACGAGCGCGGCCGCCTCACCCTGACGCTGGGAGCGCGCGGATACTACTGGCTGTCCGTTGACCGGACTGAGCCCGACGACGCCCCCCAGGGCGACCACGACAACCACCCGACCGAGGAAGTCTGATGCCAAACGAACCGATCTCCGCCGCACCGCAGCCCGCCACCGTGCCGGCACACTCCCTGCGCAGCGCCCAGGCCCCGTCGACCTGGCCCACCAATGCCGAGATCCTCGCTGCGCTGGAACCGTGGATGCTCCAACGGCGCTGGTTCCCGCTCAAGGGGGACGCCGCCCCTCCCCTGGGCTCCCTGCGCGTGATCGCAACCTGGGAGCCGGAGGAGGGGGTGCGAGACCTCGTCATCGCGGCCCTGCGGGGCAACCAGGCCGAGACCGATCACCGCGACGGGATGGTGCTGCTGCACGTACCGGTGGTCCTGGAGGCCGCCGAGGCGCTCGACTCCTTCGCCACCCCCGGTGAGGCACCCGGCAACCACGGCCTGCTGGTGACCACCGGCTCTCAGGGGTCACCCACGCAGGTGGCGCTCGTCGACGGCGCCCACCACCCGGCCTTCTGGCGGGCCTGGGCCCTGAGCACGCTGAAGGCGGGCACCGTCCTGAGCGAGGCCGGAGCCCTGGCCATCGCCCAGCGGGCGCCGAGGCTGCGGGTGACCACCGGGGAGCAGTCCAACACCTCCGTCATCCTGCCGGCCCCTTCCGACCCCGCCGAGGCTCTTGGGGAGCAGGACGCCGCCACCGGTGACCTCATCGTCAAGCTCCTGCGGGTCCTGGAGCACGGGCGCAATCCCGACGTGGAGCTGTCGGTGGCCCTGGCCCGCAGCGGCTGGGACCGGGTGCCCACGCCGGTGGCCTGGTCCACCATGACCTGGACGCGCATGGGCGGCTGCGGCCAGCCCGCCCTGGAGGAGTCCACCGACTCGGCCGTCGCCTGCAGCTTCGTCCCCCGGGCCGACGACGGCTTCGAGCTGTTCTGCTCCCTGGCCTCCACCGACGACGTCGACGGACCCGTGCGAGCCCGCGCCGTGGACCTGGCCCGCGACCTGGGGCGCACGACCGCCCAGATGCACCACCACTTGGCCGCCTCCCTGGGCACCAGCAGACCCCCCTCATCGGCTGAGCTCGCAGCCGCCCTGCGCAAGCGCGCCCGGTGGGCGATGGGCGAGGTGCCCGGGCTGTCCGGCCTCATCCCCGCCCTGGAGCTCAAGGTGGAGCAGGCCCTCGCGCGGCTCGAGGCGCTGCCGGCCCTGGAGCCGGCCACCCGCATCCACGGCGACTACCACCTGGGGCAGGTGCTTCACGAGATCGGCGGCCAGCAGCGCTGGTACGTCCTGGACTTCGAGGGCGAGCCCCTGCGTCCCCTGGCCCAGCGATCGGATCCCGATCTGCCGGCCCGGGACGTGGCCGGGATGCTGCGCTCCTTCGACTACGCCGCCGCCGTCGGCGAGGCCTCTCACCCCGACTGGCTGGCCGCCGTGCGCTCCGCCTTCGAGGACGGCTACCGCCAGGCGCGTCAAGAGCTCGCCCCCGAGACCGCCTCACCGGCCCAGGGGCGGGATACCGACTCGCGCCGCACAGTCCTGACCTGCCTGGAGCTGGACAAGGCTCTGTACGAGGCGGTCTACGAGGCCCGCAATCGTCCCGACTGGCTGAGCATCCCCATAGCGGGGATCAAGTCGGTCCTGACCGACTCCACGGAGGGCTGAGCACAAAGAGATCTCTTGTCCCCACCATCCCCGATGGTTCGACGTCCAAAAAGCACCCGCTAATCACCGACGCATGGAAGAGTTGTTGTATGAGCGCCAACACACCTGAGAACGACCCCGGTCCCGCAGCCCCAGCCGGCCTCACCCCTGTCCCCGTGGACCCCTGGGTGCTGGCCGACGTCGCCTACGCGCGCTACCACGACCCGCACGAGGTCCTGGGGGCTCACGTAGGTGAGGACGGCGTCACCGTCCGCACCGTCCGCCACCTGGCAGACAACGTCGTCGTCGTCACCAAGGACGGCACCTACCCGGCCGCCCACGAGCAGGACGGCGTGTGGGTCGCGGTCCTGCCGGGCCAGGAGATCCCCGACTACCGCATCAAGGTCACCTACGGCGACGAGACCACCACCGTCGATGACCCCTACCGCTACATGCCGACCCTGGGTGAGATGGACACCTATCTCATCTCCGAGGGCCGCCACGAGGAGCTGTGGGAGGTCCTGGGAGCCCACGTCAAGCACTATGAGGGTCCCATGGGCGAGGTCGAGGGAACCGCCTTCGCGGTGTGGGCCCCCAACGCCCGCGCCGTGCGCGTCGTCGGCGACTTCAACTACTGGGACGGCACCGCCACCGCGATGCGCTCGCTGGGATCCTCGGGCGTGTGGGAGCTCTTCGTCCCCGGCGTCGGCGTGGGTGCGCGCTACAAGTTCGAGATCTGCTTCGCCGACGGCTCCTGGCACCAGAAGGCCGACCCGTTGGCCCGCGCCACCGAGGTCCCCCCGGCCACCGCCTCGGTGGTGACCGACCAGTTCCACGAGTGGGGGGACCAGGAGTGGATGGCCAAGCGCGCCACCACCGACCCCCACAGCGGACCGATGAGCATCTACGAGGTCCACATCGGCTCGTGGCGCCAGGGACTGGGCTTCCGCGGTCTGGCTGACGAGCTGGTCCCCTACGTTAAGGAGGCCGGCTTCACCCACGTCGAGTTCCTGCCCGTGGCCGAGCACCCCTTCGGGGGCTCCTGGGGATACCAGGTCACCAGCTACTACGCGCCCACTTCGCGCTTCGGTACCCCGGACGACTTCCGCTACCTGGTGGACCGGCTCCACCAGGCCGGCATCGGTGTCATCCTGGACTGGGTGCCCGCGCACTTCCCCAAGGACGAGTGGGCCCTGGCGCGCTTCGACGGCACCCCGCTCTACGAGGACCCCGACCCGCAGCGCGGCGAGCACCCGGACTGGGGCACCTACGTGTTCAACTTCGGACGCAACGAGGTGCGCAACTTCCTGGTCGCCAACGCCCTGTACTGGCTCCAGGAGTTCCACGCCGACGGCCTGCGCGTCGACGCCGTGGCCTCCATGCTCTACCTGGACTACTCGCGCCAGGACGGCCAGTGGCACCCCAACCAGTTCGGCGGACGCGAGCACCTGGAGGCCATCAGCTTCCTGCAGGAGGCCACCGCCACCGCCTACCGCAAGAGCCCCGGCATCATCATGGCCGCCGAGGAGTCCACGGCCTGGCCCGGCGTGACCGCCCCCACCGAGTACGGGGGTCTGGGCTTCGGCCTGAAGTGGAACATGGGGTGGATGAACGACACCCTGCGCTACCTGGCCGAGGACCCGGTCAACCGCCGCTACCACCACGGTGAGCTGACCTTCTCCCTCGTCTACGCCTTCTCCGAGCAGTTCATCCTGCCTCTGAGCCACGACGAGGTCGTCCACGGCAAGGGCTCCCTGCTGTCCAAGATGCCCGGAGACCCCTGGCAGGAGCTGGCGGGCCTGCGCGCCCTGTACGCCTACCAGTGGTCCCACCCCGGCAAGCAGCTGCTGTTCATGGGCCAGGAGTTCGGGCAGGGAACCGAGTGGAACGCGGACAGCTCCCTGGACTGGTGGATCCTGGAGGACCCGGGCCACCAGGGCCTGCTCGCCCTGGTCAGTGACCTCAACCACCTCTACCGGAAGTCACCGGCCCTGTGGTCGGAGGACTTCTCCCACCGGGGCTTCGAGTGGATCGAGGCCGGCGACGGCGATCACAACGTCCTGTCCTACCTGCGCAAGGGAACCGACGCCGACGGGCGGGCCGATCTCATGGTCTGCATCATCAACTTCGCCGGGACCCCGCACGAGGGATACCGAGTGGGCCTGCCCTTCTCCGGGGACTGGGAGGAGGTCCTCAACACCGACTCCGAGGAGTACGGCGGATCCGGTGTGGGCAACCTGGGCCACGTCGAGGCCGAGGAGCTCCCCTGGAACGGGCGCCCGGCCTCGGTGCGCCTGCGGGTCCCCCCGATGGGTGCGGTCTTCCTGCGCCCCGCCCGGGACTGATAGGGGCTGGCACAGGCTGACGCAGGCACGTTCCGTCCGGCTGTGATGGCCTGAGGCGGCGAGCCCCAGCGGGGGTAGGAGACGTGATGAGTCTCCCACCCCCGCTGCGTCGTCCGGCCATGCTCTCCCGGGCCTGATCCGGATGCCCCGGTCCGACGGGCGTCGTCGTGACGAGCATCCTCATGATCGGGGCACGGCGGCGTCGACCCTCAGGGCGGAGACGAGCACCAAGGTGATCACAACCTTGAGCTCCACCCGGCACTTCGGTCTATGAACCGGTAGTCTGAGCCTGTCTCGCACTGGGGCGCGGCCACCGTTGCCCTGTGCCCCCATGCAGGCCGGGTGGCCCGGCTCTCGTCGATGTACGCTTTTTCAGTCCACTGCAACCTCCTTGCAGTCGGCGACCACGAAGCCTGACAAGGGAAGAAGAATGACACAGAAGCTGGTCACGAGCGCCCCCGCGCAGGTGCGCGCCGTATCCGGTCGACCCGCCACCGCCGCCACTCTCATGGAGGTCTGGCAGGGCCTGTCCGCCGCCGTCGTCGACACCATTGCGGACGACTGGTACGCCACCGAGCAGAAGTACAGCGCCGGACGCCAGGAGCACTACTTCTCCGCCGAGTTCCTCATGGGCCGCGCCCTGCTCAACAACCTGTCCAACCTGGGCATGGTCGACGAGGCGCGTGAGGCCGTCGACTCCTTCGGTGTCAACCTCACCGACGTCCTGGAGCAGGAGCCCGACGCCGCCCTGGGCAACGGCGGGCTGGGTCGCCTGGCCGCCTGCTTCCTGGACTCCTGCGCCACCATGGACCTTCCGGTCAACGGCTTCGGCATCCTCTACCGCTACGGACTGTTCAAGCAGCTCTTCGAGGACGGCTTCCAGACCGAGCACCCCGACCCCTGGATGGAGGAGGGCTATCCCTTCGTCATCCGCCACGAGGAGGCCCAGCGCCTGGTGCGCTACCGGGACATGACCGTGCGCGCCATCCCCTACGACATGCCCATCACCGGCTACGGCACCAAGAACGTGGGCACCCTGCGCCTGTGGAAGGCCGAGCCGGTCGAGGAGTTCGACTACGACGCCTTCAACTCCCAGCGCTTCACCGAGGCCATCGTCGATCGCGAGCGCATCTCGGACATCTCCCGTGTTCTCTACCCCAACGACACCACCTACGAGGGCAAGGTCCTGCGGGTGCGCCAGCAGTACT
>CAUVMS010000139.1:0-6989 GCA_963552815.1 uncultured Actinomyces sp.
ATCTCCGAGATCCACCCCGAGACCCAGAAGCTCCAGGTGCTCATCTCCCTGTTCGGCCGCGACACCCCGGCTGAGCTCTCCTTCACCCAGGTCGCCAAGATCTAAAACGACCTGAGTCGAGGCTTCCGTCATCCGCCGCGGCCCGACGACGCTCGTTCTGCGCCGTCGGGCCGCTGGCCGCCCGGCCCGTGAGGCCGGGTACCGCACGGGAGCCACGTATCACAGGCCGTTGTCCTGTGATACCGCGCACCGGGCGCCCTGAGCGGCTCCGCGGAGGGCTACGATGAGCGCTTGTGCGTGCGCATGCACCCACGGCTGCACGGCAGGTGTGCAGCACATCCGGACAAGCAAGAAGGACCCATACCTATGGCCCCTAAGAAGAAGGTCGCCGGGCTGATCAAGCTCCAGATCCAGGCCGGCCAGGCCAACCCCGCACCGCCGATCGGCCCCGCCCTGGGTGCCCACGGCGTCAACATCATGGAGTTCTGCAAGGCGTACAACGCCGCGACCGAGTCGCAGCGCGGCAACGTCATCCCCGTGGAGATCACCGTCTACGAGGACCGCTCCTTCACCTTCATCACCAAGACCCCTCCGGCTGCCGAGCTCATCAAGAAGGCCGCGGGCATCCCCAAGGGCTCCGCCACCCCCCACACCGTGAAGGTGGCCTCCCTGACCCAGGCTCAGGTGCGTGAGATCGCCGAGTCCAAGATGCCCGACCTCAACGCCAACGACGTCGACGCCGCCGCGAAGATCATCGCCGGCACCGCCCGCTCCATGGGCATCAACATCGAGGCCTGAGGCACTCGCCGGTCCGCCGGCCCTCTCAACTCAATCCCCATACGAAACCGTGGAAGGGCCTCGCGCGGCCTGAACACCACGACTGCAAGGAGAAGCAGATGACCAAGCGCTCCAAGGCCTACCGCGCCGCGGCTGAGAAGATCCAGTCCGGAGTCCTCTACACCCCGGCCGAGGCCGTCCACCTGGCCAAGTCCACCTCCGTCACGAAGTTCGACGCCACCGTGGACGTCGTCTTCCGCCTGGGCGTCGACCCTCGTAAGGCGGACCAGATGGTCCGTGGCACCGTGTCCCTGCCGCACGGTACCGGTAAGACCGCCCGCGTCGTCGTCTTCGCCCAGGGTGAGCGGGCCGAGCAGGCCCTCGCCGCCGGCGCGGACGAGGTCGGCGGCGACGAGCTCATCGAGAAGGTCGCCGGCGGCTACACGGACTTCGACGCCGCCGTGGCCACCCCCGACCTCATGGGCAAGGTCGGCCGCCTGGGCCGCGTCCTGGGCCCCCGCGGCCTCATGCCCAACCCTCGCACCGGCACCGTGACGATGGACGTGGCCAAGGCCGTCTCCGACATCAAGGGCGGCCGCATCGAGTTCCGCGTTGACCGCGCCTCCAACCTCCACTTCATCATCGGCAAGGTCTCCTTCTCCGAGGAGCAGCTGGAGGAGAACTTCCGGGCCGCCCTGGAGGAGATCCTGCGCCTCAAGCCCTCGACCTCGAAGGGCCGCTACATCCTCAAGGCCACCATGACGACCACCATGGGCCCCGGCGTCCCGATGGACGTCGCCAAGGTCTGAGGCTTCTCTCCTCACGACGGCGTCGGCCGCCTCTCCATATGGGAGGCGGCCGACGCCGTTCTATGCCTGTGCTCCACCCGGGTAGCACGGGTAGCTCCCGGGGACTACCCGGGCACTACCCGAGGACTGCACGAGTTCTCCACGGGGGCATCTGCCCATGGTCCGAGGGGTGCCTTGCTCACTACGGTTCAGGCACCAGTGGAGCACCTGGTGGGGGAGCGGTAGAAGCCGGCCGTCCTCGTCCTTGTCCTCCCCTCTCGCAAGGACGAGGACGGCCTCTTCGCTCGGCGGCTCGGGCTTCGTCGGCGGTGCCTTCGACTGGGGGCTCACTCTCACCGCCGCCGGCTGAGGTCGCCCCACTGACCCAGCCCGACGCCGTTCTTCTGCGCTGCGTGACTGATCGCCACCATCGCCACCCCTGTCGACAGCCAGCAACAAGCCTTGTGAATAAGCCTCCCCGTGTACTGCCCATCGCTCCACGGGGAGTCCCCGGGTGCTCTGGGCTCCCCAATGGGTACCCCGGGTATACCCGTGCACTACACGCCTTCTCCCCGTGGGAGGCTCCCCATTTCTCGGATAAGGGATGCTGCTTAAAGTCTTGGTATTCCTTGGGCCGGGGTGGCCTGAGTGCGAGCAATGGAGGTCCCATCATGATGACTGTTTCTACGCGAGTCCTGGCTGTTGTGAGTGCCATCGGCCTGACGGTGACCCTGGCGTCCTGCCAACAGGGAGATGACTCGGACTCGAACGGATCCGGCACTGCGACGTCGGCGTCCGCACCGAAATCAGCGCAGACCGGGGCGAGTGCTCAGGGTGGTAACGGTGCGGTGATCGAGTCGCATACCACCAGCATTGAGGGTAAAGCCGGAACCGTCTCTCTGAACTCCGTCTCCGGCACAGGAACGACGGTGACCGTCATGTTCTCCGTGACGAATAATGAGAAGAAAGGCGACATGTGGATTCACAGCTCGTTCTCCGACGGAGATGACTCGGTTCCTCAGCCTGAAGGAAAAGCGAGTCCGGGAGGGAGCACCAACAACGCCGACGGTCTGACGCTCATCGAGCCGTCCTCCTCAAACATCTACCGTGTCTCCTATGACTCCCAAGGTGGCTGCCTGTGCTCCAACGACCTCTCGGAGTACGTCAAGCCTGGACAGACGATCGCGCTCCAGGCAACCTTCACCGGAGTCCCGGCCGACGCGAAGAGCGTCACCATCACCATTCCGAACGGCGGAACCTTCAGTAACGTGGCGGTGTCTCGATGAGGCGGCAGGTGCTTGATGGACGATGGGTGATGGGGGTGAAGCGTCGCCGCCGGACCGGGGCGCTTACCGCAGCGGTTGTCACTGTGAGCGCCGTTTCCTGGTCGCTCGCGGCCGGAGCCGCCGCCCTGCCTGCGGCGTCACAGGGGGACCGTCCGGTGGCGGCTCCGACCAAGAGCGCCTCAGCCGCTCCGACGACGATCGTCAAGCAGCCCGCCAGCGCGGGGCCGGGCAATCCCCGGGTGCTTCAGGCTGTGGACCGCGTTGTCACCCCGGTGTCGCGATCGAGCAGCTCGGACAGTGCCGTCACCTTCTCCTCGGACGGGCAGACGACTGTGGCCTCGCTGTCCGGTGACGTCACCTTCGACGTCGACTCGGCCACCCTGACCGGCCGTGCCAAGCAGGTGCTCGACGAGATCGTCACCCGTTGGAACGGCAAGCCGCCGGCCACGGTCACCGTGGTGGGTCATACCGACTCCGTGGCCGACGACGCCTACAACCAGACGCTCTCCGAGCAGCGGGCCAAGGCCGTCGCGGACTACCTGATCTCCAAGGTGCCGTCCCTGAACGTCCAGTCCTCCGGCAAGGGGGAGAGCGAGCCCGTGGCCTCCGAGACCAACGAGGACGGAAGCGTCAACGAGGCAGGCAGGGCCGCCAACCGCCACGTGGACGTGCGCTGGGGGTGATGATGCTGCGATGACGGCAACCTGGCGCGGCCGGTGGCGCTCGGCCTGAGACTGAGGATCTGGGCCGGCTGCGCAGAGCGCCGGATTATGCGATTGCCGCCGGCCAGGCCAGAAAGGCCCCGGCGATGAGGTAGGGGCCGTAGGCGATCGAGTCCTTATGGCTCACGCGCCTGGTGGCGAGGAGCGCGAGAGCGACGACTCCCGCGATGAGGACGCCCATCACGAATCCGTAGGCCAGCATCCAGGGGGAGTGCCAACCCAGCCACAGTCCGATGACGGCGCACAGCTTGACGTCACCCATCCCGATGCCGGTGCCGAGGAGGGCCAGCGCCAGGCAGATCCCGCCCGCCGCGATGGCGGACAGCAGAGCCCGCCATGCGGCATGGGCGGTCTCCGGTTGCCAGATCGCGACGGATGCTCCGCAGGTGAGCAGCCAGGCCGTGACCGAGCCCAGGATCCGGTTGGGCAGCAGATGGGCGACGCTGTCGGCGCTGGCGGCGCAGCCCAGGAGCGCGAAGACCGGAAGGGCGACAAGCGTTGGCCCGACGGCGTCCGCCCGTATGCCCCACCACATGCACCAGCCGCACAGGGGCAGGGCCACAAGAGCCTGGGGCCTGCTCTCCAGCAGGCCGGGGTGCTTCAGTGTTCGAGGTGTCGCAGGTGCCTGTGCTCCTCCCCCATCGACGTCGTCCGAGGGGATGGATGGCTCCTTGGCCGCGAGCCGCCTGATGTAGCTCCTCGTCCACGCCGACACCGGTCCCGCGACGAGTGCGACGGAGGCCGCGGCCGCCAAGGCCGTCAAGGCGAGCGGCCAGGGCTGAATCGCTGGGACCGGCATCGAAGAGCCTTTCGACGTGCGGGAGACGGTGATGGCTGAGGGGGCTGAGGGTGTGATGATTGTCCACTATCCTCTGGGTCGGTTTGGCCGCGAGGGCTCGAGTGGGGGCGTGTCCAGCACCACGCCCCCACTTCGTCACCCTCCCTGGCGCGCTCCTGCGGCGAACGGGTAGCCTGACAGGCGGTGCCCGCTGACGGGTCACCGCATCTCCATTCCGTTCCCAGCGACGTCGGCTCCGGCCCAGGCCCTGACGGCCTGCTCGGCTCTGTTCGACATCGTGACGCGGGTCTGCCGCGGCGGGAACCGACGGGCCCCTGACTGCGGGGCTCCGGACGTCGTCATCGGGCGAGCCTCGATCCCGGCGGGCCGGCCCTCTCCGCGGTGGCGTGCGCCGTCGAGCCACCGATGGGGGAGCGGCCCGGCACGCAGGCAGCAGCCAGTTACAGACTCACGTCCCATGGAGAATCAGTAGTGCCTACCATTCAGCAGCTGGTCCGCAAGGGCCGCTCGACGAAGCGCTCTGCGTCCAAGACGCCGGCGCTCAAGGCCAGTCCGCAGCGCCGTGGCGTGTGCACCCGCGTGTACACCACGACCCCCAAGAAGCCGAACTCCGCCCTCCGTAAGGTCGCCCGTGTGCGCCTGTCCACCGGTATCGAGGTCACGGCCTACATCCCCGGTGAGGGCCACAACCTCCAGGAGCACTCCATCGTGCTCGTGCGCGGTGGTCGTGTGAAGGACCTTCCCGGTGTCCGCTACCACATCGTGCGCGGCGCCCTCGACACCCAGGGTGTCAAGGGCCGCCAGCAGGCACGTTCCAAGTACGGCGCCAAGAAGGAGAAGAAGTAATGCCTCGTAAGGGTCCCGCACCCAAGCGCCCGCTCGTCGTCGACCCCGTCTACGGCTCGCCGGTCGTCACCCAGCTCGTCAACCGCGTCCTGCTGGACGGCAAGAAGTCCACCGCCGAGCGCATCGTCTACGGTGCCCTCGAGGGCGTCCGCTCCAAGACGGACCAGGACCCGGTCTCCGTCCTCAAGCGCGCGCTGGACAACATCCGCCCCGCGCTGGAGGTCCGCTCCCGCCGCGTCGGTGGTGCCACCTACCAGGTGCCCGTCGAGGTCCGTCCCGGCCGCGCCACCACCCTGGCACTGCGCTGGCTCGTGGACTTCTCCCGCCAGCGTCGTGAGAACACCATGACCGAGCGTCTCATGAACGAGATCCTCGACGCCTCCAACGGCCTGGGCGCCGCGGTCAAGCGCCGCGAGGACATGCACCGCATGGCCGAGTCCAACAAGGCCTTCGCCCACTACCGCTGGTAATACCGGTAGAAGCTCCGTACCCCACACGAACGAAGGACACCACCAGTGGCACTTGACGTGCTGACAGACCTCACCAAGGTCCGCAACATCGGCATCATGGCCCATATCGATGCCGGTAAGACCACCGTGACAGAGCGCATCCTGTTCTACACGGGCATCAACTACAAGCTCGGCGAGACGCACGACGGCGCCTCGACGATGGACTGGATGGAGCAGGAGCAGGAGCGCGGTATCACCATCACCTCCGCGGCCACCACCTGCTTCTGGAAGAACAACCAGATCAACATCATCGACACCCCCGGCCACGTGGACTTCACGGTCGAGGTCGAGCGCTCCCTGCGCGTGCTCGACGGCGCCGTCGCGGTCTTCGACGGCAAGGAGGGTGTGGAGCCGCAGTCGGAGACGGTGTGGCGCCAGGCGGACAAGTACAACGTCCCGCGCATCTGCTACATCAACAAGATGGACAAGCTGGGCGCCGACTTCGACTTCTCCGTCCAGACCATCCGCGACCGCCTCCACGCCACCCCGATCGTCCTCAACTTCCCGATCGGCGCCGAGAACGAGTTCTCCGGCCTCGTCGACGTCCTGGAGATGCGGGCCATCCGCTTCCCCGAGAAGGACGCCGACGGCAAGGACACCCGCGGCTCTGTCGTCGAGTACGAGGAGATCCCCTCCGAGCTCGTCGCCAAGGCCGAGGAGCTGCGCGGCCAGCTGGTCGAGACGGTCGCCGAGGCCGATGACACCCTCATGGAGAAGTACCTCGAGGGCGAGGAGCTCAGCATCGCTGAGATCAAGGCCGGCATCCGCAAGCTCACCGTGGCCGGCGAGGCCTTCCCGGTCCTGGCCGGGTCCGCCTTCAAGAACAAGGGCATCCAGCCCGTGCTCGACGCCGTTCTGGACTACCTGCCCGCCCCGGTGGACGTCTCCGACGTCGAGGGCCACGCCGTCGGCAACGAGGAGGAGGTGCTCACCCGCCCGTCCGACGAGAAGGCCCCCTTCTCCGCGCTGGCCTTCAAGGTGGCCACCCACCCCTTCTACGGCAAGCTCGTCTACGTGCGCGTCTACTCCGGCAAGATCTCTCAGGGCGAGATGGTCCTCAACGCCACCAAGGGCAAGAAGGAGCGCATCGGAAAGCTCTTCCAGATGCACTCCAACAAGGAGAACCCGGTGGAGGAGGCCCACGCCGGCCACATCTACGCCTTCATCGGCCTCAAGGACGTCACCACCGGTGACACCCTGTGCGCCCAGGGCGCCCCGGTCATCCTGGAGTCCATGTCCTTCCCGGACCCGGTCATCCACGT
>CAUVMS010000140.1:0-6827 GCA_963552815.1 uncultured Actinomyces sp.
GTCTTTCCCGGTGCTGGCCAGGGTGTCCACCTCACGTGGATCGACGCCATCTGACATCACCTGATTCCAGCAGCCATGACGCAGCCCGAAACCATGTGCCAGCAGAGCAGCGGGCCACTGCTTTTGGCCTATTCCAGGAATCCCACTTCCCATGCTCACTGTGGGCCACGGATCTCGTGGGCAGTCCCACCTGAGGCACCGAGACCCCCTTGGTGGGCATCCTTGACGCGACTCGTCGAGGTGCAGATATGACAGAACAGCGCTGACCATCATGGTGGGGAGTCACCCGGGTGCAACCGGGCGACTCCCCAGGCAAGCAATCGGCTCAGCTGAACCAGTTACTCAGGGTATCCGCAAGGGTGCTGACGGTCAGGGCCAGGCGGGCGGCGTAGTTGACTACGTCGCCCACCTCCCGGACCGTTACCTTGCTCTTGTGGGCTTCGATGTGTTGGTCCACCGGCTTGGACGCGGACTCGCTTTGCCTGTGGGGTCCGATCGGATGTGAATCCCATGAGCAGTCCCTGAGGGTGCCCCTGGCGGGCGTCGCACCTACATGAAGCTGATAGACGTCCTTCAACCGAAGCGTATTGGTCGACTCATCGATCGCCCACTGGTACTCATGCGTCAGCAGCCCCAGTTTCTCCAGACGCTCCAGGCAATGATGTAACGTCGATGGTGATGTCCCCATCATGTGGGCAAGATGATCCTGTGACGGCCACACGCGGTCTCGATCATCCGCATGCTCCGCTAAGACCAGAAGCAGCAACCTCTCCGGCGGCTTCAGGCCTCTTACCTCGTGCACAGCCCAATGTGCTGCTTTGAGATTCATACCAGTTCTCCCTCCATCAACGCCGGCACGACGCCAGCAGACTTGCTGTTGCCTAGTACGACGACCGGGGTGAGCACGTTGCGGCCCCTCGGCCCAGAAGCAGCGCTTCGCTGTTTCCACTTATATCTGTGCCGAGGTGCGCCACACCCTGTCCGACCTGACGAGCTCAACATCGAACTCGTGCTCAACACTCAAGAAACTAGCCTCAAGTGGTCCGTCGCGGCTCCAGTGCAGAGGGCTGCACCAACACGCACTCCAGGCCTCAGGTTGGATAATCTCGTTGCTTCTTGCGGTGAGGGGGAGTGGGCGCCGGTTGCCTGCGTCCAGGCATGAAGAAGGCCCCGGTCCCTGGTGGGGCCGAGGCTGGCGTGGTACCCCCTGTGGGGCTCGAACCCACGACCTTCGGATTAAAAGTCCGCAGCTCTGACCAACTGAGCTAAGGGGGCGCACCGACGGCCGGAAGCAGAGTCCAGACGTCGTCGGCAGGGGCCAGCATAACCGGATAACCGACCGCCGTGTCGAACTCGCCGCGCCGCTGGCCGCCGCGATTCTGATGGCCGCGGTCACCCGGCTCCGCCAACGAACCTGTCGCCGCCAGCCGTCGAGCCTGCCCGCGCGCCTCCGCCGTCGGCCGGAAGTGAACCGGCGGGGACGGACTCCCTGTGCGCGAGACAATGAGGCCGCGCGTCGTCACCGGCGCGCCCGCACCGCGTGAGGAGTCCCCATGGCCCGCCAGTTCCACCGCCCCGCCCGGCTCGACCCCGAGGCCGCCGAGCAGATCGAGGGCAGCACCGACACCGCCGTCGCCTCCGAGCTCGCCCACCGCGCCGCCCAGGCCCTCGTCGGCAGCTTCCCCGGCACCGACAGCGACGACGACCCCATCACCCGCTCCGGCGTCGTCGCCGCGGTCGCCACCAACGGTATCGACGACATCGCCGAGCTGTGGGCTGACTCCCCGGCCACCACCTTGCCCGGCACCCTGTGGCGCATGTTCCTCGTGCGCGAGTGGATCCGCCGCGACCCCGAGCTCGTCGCCCGCCGCTACGCCACCGTCGTCGACCTCACCGGCGCCGACGACGCCGCCACCGCCCGCCTCGAGGCCGCCCTCGGCGGGGCGCGCGCCGTGCCCGCCCCCGCCGACCTGCGTGAGCGCCTCGATGCCGTCCTGGCCGGCGGCGTCGAGGACTCCGTCACCGAGATCGCCCCGCTGCTCACCGCCACCGCCGACTTCCTGCGCGCCCTGGCGGCCGGTTCCAACCCCGTGTGGATCGAGGACGACGCCGACGAGCTCGCCGACCGCGTCACCCGCCGAGACTCCGCCCTCCTGGCCACCGCCGACGAGCTCACCGACTCCGCCCGCCGCGCCGCCGCAGGCCTCCTCGACTGAGAGGACCTTGCGAGCGCCGTCCGGGCGCGGGATGTCCAAATCGGTGACAAAGGCCCGAGGCAAGCGTGCGTCGACGGAACAAAGCCGCACGATTCCGCGGTTCTGTCCGTGGCCTGAGCGGGCCGCAGGCTCCTTTGCTGCAGATTTGGACACCACCGGAACCATCGGCGGGATCATGCGCGGTGCGCCGCGCAGCACCTGCGTCATTCGCGACTCCTGCGCAGGAGAGTCGTGTGGCTGCCCGAATGGCTGCTGCACGGAGGGCGGATCGCAATGGGGGACAGGTAGGTGTACTGCACGCGAGGCAGGAGATCGTGCGGTAGCGGCGGCGCTCTGCACCTTCGTTGAATCGGGATGTGATCACCGCCCCACAAGGCCGCCCGGACATGGGACCATGTGGCCATGACCAACGACGCACCGCACTCCGCCCCCACGCCGCTCTCCCGCTTCCTGGGCGGGTGGATGCGTCAGCCGAGCCCCCAGGAGCCCGATCAGCCGGCTGACGCCGCAACCGACGAGTCCGCTGACGCCACAACCGAGGCCCCTGAAGTCGCCAAGCGTGCCGACGCGCCCCAGCCGGCGGTCTCGTCCGACGCCGCCGAAAGCCCTACGGAACCAGCCACGTCCGCTGGGCTCGTAGACGATGCCGACAGTGCCGCGGGCCCCAAGGACTCCGGGGAGTCGGAGCCCCTGGGCCACGACTCCCCGGCAACTGCGGGTGTGGAGGACCCGCAGGACGTGGAGTCCGCAGAGTCCGCCGAGTCCGCCGAGTCCCCGGAGAGCGCAGAAGACGCCGAGGACCTCGACGCCGAGGAGGAGGAGCACATTATCGAGGTCGCCGACCCGCGCGACTTCGCTGACGACTCCGGCCCCCAGTACGAGGACGAGGACTTCGACGACATCGTCGACGGCGGGGCCGCCCCGGTATCCGGCCCCATCGGCACCGCGACCCCCGCCATCGCACCCTCCTCCATCGCCTCCGCCAGCTCGCAGTCGGCCCCCTCTGCGGCCGAGGCCCTGGCGACGCCGTCGACCGCGGCGCCGGGGGACTGGGGCGCGGACGTCCCCGGCAGCGCCGCCAGCTCGGGCCACGCCGTCAGCCCCGTCAGCGCCGCCTCCTCAGCCTCCTCAGGCTCCTTTCTCAGCCCGGCCAGCGCCGCCGACGCCTCAGCCTCGGCCGCATCCGCCGACACCGCACAGGTCGACCCCGAGAGCCTCCTGCCGCCCCTGGAGTCCTTCACCAGCCGCTTCGTCGACCGGGAGCTGACCTGGCTGGACTTTAATGAGCGCGTCCTGGAGCAGGCCGAGGACCGCACCCTGCCCCTGCTGGAGCGCGCCTGGTTCCTGGCGATCTTCTCCTCCAACCTGGACGAGTTCTACATGGTGCGCGTCGCCGGGCTCATGCGCCGCATCAAGGCCGGCATCACGCCGGTGCGCGCCTCCGGCCTGGACGCCAATCAGGTCCTGGCCCAGGTCACCAGCCGCGCCAAGGAGCTCACGGCCCGCCAGGCCGCCCTCTTCCAGGAGGACATCCGCCCCGCCCTGGCTGAGCACAACGTGGACATCCTGGGCTGGGACGAGCTCAACTCCGATCAGCAGGAGCGCCTGACCCGATACTTCCGCCACCAGATCTACCCGGTCCTCACCCCGCTGGCGGTCGACCCCTCCCACCCCTTCCCCTACATCTCGGGACTGTCCCTCAACCTCGCCGTCATCCTGCGCAACCCGCGCAGCCGCAAGGAGCACTTCGCCCGTATCAAGGTCCCCGACTCCCTGCCGCGCCTGGTCCAGGTCCCCGGCCGCGAGCTCACCGCCGCGGACAAGGCCGCCGGCTGCGCCGTCATCCCCCTCGAGGTCGTCATCGGCCAGCACCTCGACCACCTCTTCCCGGGCATGGACATCCTGGAGCACCACCTCTTCCGGGTCACCCGCAACGAGGACCTCGAGGTTGAGGAGGACGACGCCGAGAATCTCCTCAAGGCCATGGAGAAGGAGCTCGAGCGGCGCCGCTTCGGCGACTGCGTGCGCCTGGAGGTGGAGGACACCATCTCCTCCTTTGCCCGCCGCTACCTGGTGCGCGCCCTGGGCCTCAAGGCCGACGACGTCTTCGAGCTCTCCGCGCCCCTGGACCTGACCTGCCTCAACCAGCTCCACGACCTGGACATCCCCGATCTGAAGTACCCGCGCTTCGTACCGGTGACGGCCGCGGGCCTGGCCGCTTACGAGTCCTCCTCCGCGCCGGACGTCTTCGCCGCCATGCGCGAGCACGACGTCCTCCTGCACCACCCCTACGACTCCTTCTCCACCTCCGTCCAGGAGTTCGTGGCCCAGGCCGCCGCCGACCCCAAGGTTCTGGCCATCAAGCAGACCCTCTACCGCACCAGCGGCGACTCCCCGATCGTGGACGCCCTCATCGAGGCCGCCGAGGCCGGCAAGCAGGTCGTCGCCATCGTGGAGATCAAGGCCCGTTTCGACGAGGAGGCCAACATCTCCTGGGCCCGCAAGCTCGAGCGCGCCGGCGTCCACGTCGTCTACGGCATGGTCGGCCTCAAGACGCACTGCAAGCTGCTGCTGGTCGTGCGCCAGGAGTCCGACGGCCTGCGCCGCTACTGCCACGTCGGCACCGGCAACTACCACCCCAAGACCGCCCGCGGCTACGAGGACCTAGGGCTTCTGACCTGCGACCGCGACGTCGCCCAGGACCTGACCACCCTGTTCAACCAGCTCTCCGGCTACGCCCCGCGCGCCCGCTTCCGCCGCCTGCTCGTGGCGCCCCGGGGCCTGCGCGACGGGCTCGTCGAGCACATCGAGCAGGAGATCGCCAACCACAAGGCCGGCCTGACCGCCTGGATCCGCATCAAGGTCAACTCCATCGTCGATGAGACCGTCATCGATGCCCTCTACCGGGCCTCTCGGGCCGGGGTGCCGGTCGATATCGTCGTGCGCGGCATCTGCGGCCTGCGCGCCGGCGTCGAGGGCCTCAGCGAGAACATCCGGGTGCGCTCCATCCTGGGGCGCTTCCTGGAGCACTCGCGCATCTACGCCTTCGCCGGCGGTGGCCAGACCGAGCTGTTCATCGGCTCAGCCGACCTCATGCACCGCAACCTCGACCGCCGCGTCGAGGCCCTGGTGCGCATCACCGACCCCGCCATGGTCGAGGACCTTGAGTGGCTGGTGACCCACTGCGCCTCCGACGACGTCTCCTCCTGGCACCTCCAGCCCGACGGCTCCTGGGTGCGTCACCTCGTTGACGCTGAGGGTAACCGCCTCGAGGACATCCAGACCAGCCTCATGGCCCGGGCGCGCTCGCGCGTCAAGGGCCGTCACTGAGACGGGTGCGTCATGAGCCCGTCCAGCAAGAGGAACGGCTCGCGCGAGACCGAGCGGGCCGCCGGCGCCTTCGTGTGGCGCGAGAACGGTAAGCACCTCGAGGTGCTCCTGGTCCACCGCCCCCGTTACGACGACTGGTCCATTCCCAAGGGCAAGGTCGATCCCTGCGAGTCCGTGCGCACCTGTGCCGTGCGCGAGGTCGCCGAGGAGACCGGCGTGCAGATCATCCTGGGCCAGCCCCTCAGTCGCGTGCGCTACACGATCGGTAGCGGCGCCCGCAAGGAGGTCCACTACTGGGCCGCCCGCGTCGCCCCCGACTCCTCGGCCGCCGTCGCCGCCCGGGCCGCCGTCACGCCCGCCTCCGCCAAGGAGATCGACGCCGTCGAGTGGCTGCGCGTGGGCCAGGCTCGCAAGCGCCTGACCTACTCCTACGACCGAGACCTGCTGGGCGAGCTCGTCGACCTGTGGGAGGACGGCAAGCTCGACACCTGGACCCTGGTCCTCGTGCGCCACGGCCGCGCCGTCAAGCGCTCGGTGTGGAACCGACCCAAGAAACGGGACAAGGAGACCGACGAGGCCACCCGCCCCCTGACCCACGACCAGGGCGAGACCCGGGCCCGCGCCCTCGTGCCGATCCTGGCCGCCTACGGGGTGGGCCGCGTCATCACCAGCCCCTGGAAGCGCTGCGTCGACACGGTCGCCCCCTACGCCAAAGCCGCGGGCCTGACCCTGGAGACGGCCGGGGCCCTGACCGAGATGGCCCACGCCGAGAGCCCCAAGGGCGTGCGCTCCGTGGTCAAGAAGGTCCTGAGCGTGCGCGAGGAGCCGACGGCGCTGTGCACCCACCGCCCCGTTCTGCCCACCATCATGGACGTCGTCTCCCAGTACGCCCCTGGAAAGCTCCTGCGCTCCGTGCCCGACCGGGACCCCTGGCTCAAGACCGGGGAGATCCTCGTGGTCCACATGGCCCGCCGCCCCCGCGGCAGGATCCGCGCCGTCGCCATCGAGAAGCAGCGCCCGGTCCTGTCCGAGGGCCGCTGACTCGAACCGATATCTTTACCGCGAGTCTTTAGTTCTCCTCTCAAGATGACGGACTGCTACTGGCGGGCGACGCGATCGTGCGGTGGTGGCCCGTTGACCACATCCGGCTGCCGGGGCACGTGGCGGCGGGACCTGCGCCATGCTAGGAAGGCGAGGTGGCGGTCCTCACGGAGGGTGTTTACCATCCGTTTACCGCGGTCACCCGGAACCTTCATCCGGGGCGCCTATCGTGACCGCTGC
>CAUVMS010000141.1:0-6765 GCA_963552815.1 uncultured Actinomyces sp.
GAAGGCCTGCGCTGCCGGGCTGGGGTTGAAGGAGTCCCAGGCGAGGTACTCCACCCGCACCGGACCGTCGCTGACGGGGATGCACACGCAGCCGGGCGCGTCGTGGGCCACGCTGGGAGCAACAAGAGCGGCCCCCAGTCCCTGACGCACCAATCCAGTGAGTAAGTCGGCCGTATTCACCTCGAAGCTCACCTCACGGCGGAGCCCCGCCCTGTCAAAGGCCAGATCGGACTGCTCACGTCCCGACGACCCTGCCGGAAAGTCCACGAACGGCTCGTCTGCCAGGTCCTCAAGACGGAGCCGGCGCCGGCCCGCCAATCGGTGCCCCTCCGACAGCACCGCCACCAGGTGCTCCCGCGAGAGCTCTCGCGTCTGCACGCTCTGCGGCGTGACGGCCTCCGCCAGGCCGAGGAAGCCCACGTCCAGCGTTCCCGCGGCGATACGACGTAGGAAGTCATCGCTGCCGCCAGTGCGCACGTGCACGCTGACCTTGGGGTAGCTGCGACGGAAGGCGCCCAGAACCGACGCAACATCCACTGCCGTGACGGTGGGGATCACCCCGATGGTCAGTGACCCCCGGATCTCGCCGTGAGCTGCCGCTGCTGAGACCTTCGCGCGCTCCGCCGCCTGCAGGCACAACCGGGCCTGCTTCACGAACGCTTCCCCGGCGGGTGTCACCTCCACCTTGCGGCTCGTGCGCGCGAACAGCGTCAACCCCAGCTCGCTCTCCAGTGACTTGATTTGACGGCTCAAGGCCGACTGCACCACGAAGCACCGCTCAGCTGCGCGCGTGAAGCTCTGCTCCTCAGCGATGGCCACGGCGTATCTCATCTGCTGCAGTTCCACACATCAATCTTAAAAGAGCATCGCTGTCATCTCATCTATGTCATTGATGAATCGATGTGCGCCCTTCAGGCTGGATGCATGACGACTCATGCCGCCCCCTCCAGCGCCACGTGCGACTCCAGGTCGGCCACGTCTGGCGGCGTCCTGTCAGACTGCCGGTCGAGAATCGCCTGGATCGCCCTGACGGCCCTGGCGCCGGCCGTCTGGGGGACGACCTACATCGTCACCACCCATGCCCTGCCTACGGGGCACCCGGTCTTCGCCGCGCTCATGCGAACGCTTCCTGCAGGGGCTCTCGCACTCGCTCTCACGCGACGGCTCCCCAGCGGACAATGGTGGTGGAAGAGCCTCGTTCTCGGCGCTCTCAACATGGCCTGCTTCTTCCCGCTGCTCTTCGTCGCCGCGCAGCGCCTGCCCGGAGGTGTGGCCGCGACGCTCGGGGCCGCCCAGCCGATCATCGTCGCCGGTCTCGCCGTCGTCGTACTCAGTGAGCGCCCGTCAGCGTGGAGGCTGATGTGGGGCGGGATCGGCGTCGTCGGTGTTGCGCTCGTCGTCCTGGGACCGCAGGCGGGACTCGACGTTCTCGGGGTGACGGCCGGTCTGGGCGGAGCCGTCTCGATGGGGCTGGGAGTCGTGCTCACCAAGCGGTGGGGCAAACCCGACGGCGTCAGCGCCTTGAGCCTGGCCGGCTGGCAGCTCACCGGTGCCGGGCTGCTGCTCGTCGTGCCCGCGCTTCTCATCGACGGCGTCCCGACCGGTATCGATGCCACGGCCGTGGCGGGCTACAGCTGGCTCGGGCTCGTGGGAGGGCTCGCCACCTACGTCCTCTGGTTCGAGGGCATCCGTCGGCTACCGGTCACGCCGACGGCGCTGCTCGGCCTGCTCTCGCCGCTGACCGCAGCACTCCTCGGGCACGTCATTGCCGGTGAGGTGCTCAGCCCCATCCAGCTCCTGGGATTCGCGCTCGCTCTGACCGCGATGACCGCGGGCCAGCTCGCTCCGCCCTCTTCCCGATCCTCCTCTCGAAAGGAATTCTCATGAGAATCGTCGTTCTCGGTGCCACCGGCATGGCCGGGACAGCCGTCGTCGCCGAGGCGCTGCGCCGCGGTCACGAGGTGACTGCTGTGTCTCGTCAACGTCGTCCCAGGGCCGATGACCATCTCACCTCCCGCGTGCTGGACGTCACCGACGTCGACGGCGTCGCGGACGTCCTGGAGGACTGTGATGCCGCCGTCGTCGCACTCCGTGCGCCCTCCGGCCAAGAGGGTGATCTGGCCGGGCTGACCACGGGTGTCCTGGACGCCGCCTCCAGGAGTCGAACGCCGCTCCTCATCATCGGGGGCGCCGCCCCACTGCAATCGCCCAACCATCCCGGTGTTCTTGCCATCGATGACCCGGCCGTGGTCCCGCCTGCATGGAGGAAGGTGGCCCGGGCGAGCCTCGAGCAGTTCCGCTCTTGCCAGGCGCACAACTACCAGGGATGGGTCTATCTCAGCCCGCCGGCGCTCTTCGGCCCGGGAGACGTCACCGGCTCCTACCGCCGCGGAACCACCACGCTTCTGCGGGACGCTCAGGGGCAGTCCCGCATCAGCCCCGAGGACCTGGCCTGCGCCGTCGTCGACGAGCTGGAGCATCCCGGAGGCCAGCAGCACGTCACTGTCATTGCCTCGGTCTGATGCCGCCCTCAGATCCAGGACGACAGGAACATGTGGTAGAGCCAGAAGGCGCGTGAGACGGTCTGACCGGTCCAGATCGGCCACCAGAAGGCGGCGGCGGTGCAGGCCAGGGCCGTGACCAGGATGATGAGGGAGATGCCCTCGCTGCGGATCTGCCACGTGGGCACCGACGTCCAGCCCGCCAGGACCCTCCATGGGCCACGGTGACCGGTCTCCTCCAGCTCGTCGTCGAAGGAATCCGATTCGGTACGCGCCGCGGACATTGTCGGTGCGGGGTAACCGGTCAGCTCAGCCATGGTCCGTCTTCCTGCCGCGTCGGTCTGGAGAGCGTCGTCGGCGACGGCGGTAGACGTGACGGTCCCCGTTTCAAGGTCGTCATCGTCTGCATCGCTTGTGGCCGTACAGATGCGGTACATGCCCGGATCGGTCTCCACCACCGGCGGCGTCCACACCGGTGTGCGCCCGAACCGCGGACCGAAGCCCAGGAACCGGGCGCCCACGCCGCGCCAGGGTCGGATACCCGCGCCGATCTGCCCGTTCTTCAGAGCCGTCACCTGCGCCCTGGCCTGCTGGGACCCCGGCAACGGTGGCAGCAGACCGGCTCCCATCCCCAGCGCCAGTACGAGCACGAGCACGACGCAGGGTACGAAAGCCACTGTGTAGAAGGTGAAGATCGTGCGATCCCGGTACTGGAACCACGGTACGTACAGGCCCAGGTAACCGATGAGCGGCACCCAGGCCCGCCAGTCACGGTTCTTCACCCCGACGACGACGATCACCGCCAGCGCCACCACGGCGGACCACCAGATGACGATGTTCCCGATCGAGGTGATCGCCTGGATGCAGTCCCCACCCCAGCAGGTCTGCGGCACCTGGGCCTTGTCCTCCCAGAAGAAGGAGGTCGGCCGCGTCTGCAGCAGCCAGCCGTAGGGCTTCGACTGGTAGGTGTGCGGCGAGGCCAGGCCGACGTGGAACTCGTACATCTGCTGGTGGTAGGCGATGAAGTCGTTGACGATGTTGGGCAGCGAGGGGAAGGGCACCGGCTGGTGCGTCGCGATCTGCTCCAGCGTCCACCCGCGCTTGTAGGCGCCGGGGTGGGTGAACCAGGACCACCAGCACCCGATGTAGACGGCCACGGCCACCGGAACCGTCTGCAGGAAGTCGCTCACGCCCTGGGCGACCGTCCCCTCCAGGAACCAGGACCTCGCTCCCACCCGCCGCAGCGCCAGCGTGTCCCACACGACGACGGCGACGCCGACGACCGCCAGCAGGTAGATACCCGACCACTTGATGGAGCAGGTCAGGCCCAGAGCAACGCCGGTCGCCAGCAGCCACGGGCGGATCGCGGCGTGCGGCGCCTGCGCCCCGGGGCTCGTCCCAGCCAGCAGGCGGGCCAGTCTTGCCCGTGACCACTCGCGGTCGCGTACCAGGCAGTACAGGGACAAGGTGGCGAAGAACCCGATGAACACGTCCAGCAGCCCGATACGGGACTCGGTCAGGGCGACGCCGTCGACCGCCAGGAGCAGCCCGGCCAGGCCCGCCAGCAGCGGGGAGCGGGTCAGACGCATCGTCAGTCGCGTCAGCAGCAGGACCGTCGCGATCCCGGCGATGGCAGGCATCACGCGCCAGCCGAAGGAGGATGACGGCCCGAAGATCTCCATCCCGGCGCCGATGAGCCACTTGCCCAGCTGGGGGTGGACGACGTAGGAGGCCTGCGTGGACATTCCGGAGAAGACCCCGGAGGAGAAGGCCTGGTCGGATTCCCCCGCCCAGTTCGCCTCGTAGCCCAGGTGCCACAGGGCGTAGGCGTCCTTGACGTAGTAGATCTCATCGAACATGAGCGTCTTGGGGTGACCCAGCCCGATGAGACGAAGCAGCGCAGCGATGACGCCGACCACGCCGGTCACCAGCCAGCCGCGGATCCGCATGGTGCGGGGCATCCCCCAGTACACCGGACCCAGCCCGAGCAGGGTGCGCAGCTCGTTCTCGGTGCGTGCCCCATCGCCGGAGGGGTCGGTCTCCTCAGAACCACTGGTGCCGTCGGCGGCCTCGGTGGCCTCGGCAGGCTTGGTGCCTGCTGCCTCAGCCCCCGTCGGTGCTGGTTCCTGTACCGGTTCCTGCTCCGCGTCCGGGCCGGGGGAGCCGTCGAGGGACTGCTCGGGGGACTGTGCGGGAGACAGCGCGCTCGGAGTCGTCACGCCCCGAGTCTAGGTGGCGGCGTCATCGAGGCGTCGACGACATACTGTGTCCTATGACTGAGAGCATCCCGCCCACAGGGGAACTCGCCGCCGGCGGCGTCAGGGACGACCCGGCCGCCCGCGCCGATCATGCTGACCTCGCCGACCGGGACGGCAGGATCGACGTCGACATGACCGCCGCCGCGGATGCCACCGGTACTGCGCTTGGCGCACACAGTGCCGACCTGCGCAGCGGGACCATCACCCTGGCCGCCACCCCGATCGGCAACGCCTCCGACGCCTCCCAGCGCCTGCGGTGCGGCCTGGAGCAGGCCGATCTCATCGCCGCTGAGGACACGCGCCGGTTGCGGGCGCTGGCGCAGCGGCTGGGCGTCGAGACCCGTGGGCGCATCATCGCCTTCCATGAGCACAACGAGCGCGACCGCGCCCCCGAGCTGCTGGAGGCCGCCCGCGCCGGCCGTCGTGTCCTGGTCGTCTCCGACGCCGGTATGCCGTCGGTCTCCGACCCCGGCTACCGACTCGTCCAGGCTGCCGTCCAGGCCGAGGTGCCTGTCACCATCGCACCGGGCCCTTCCGCGGTCCTGGCAGCTCTGGCCCTGTCCGGGCTGGCCTCCGACCGGTTCTGCTTCGAGGGTTTCCTGCCCCGCAGGCCGGGGGAGCGGCGTCGGGCCCTGGGGACCTTGGCCACCCAGGAGCGCACCATGATCTTCCTGGAGTCGCCCCGCCGCGTCCACGACTCCCTGACCGCCATGGCCGAGGTCCTCGGCGCTGATCGCCCCGCGGCACTGTGCCGGGAGCTGACCAAGACCCACGAGCAGGTGCTGCGCGCTCCGCTGGCCGAGCTCGCCCAGGCCACGGCCGACGGCGTCCTGGGGGAGGTGGTCCTCGTCGTCGCCGGCGCCGAGCCCGCCCCCGCCAGCCCCGAGGACGCCGCGCACCGAGCCCTGGCTCTGGCCGAGACCGGCATACGACTCAAGGCCGCTGCCGCCCAGGCGGCCGGCGAGGCGGGCCTGCGTCCCAACGAGGTCTACCGCGCCGCCCTCGAGCTGCGAGACGTTACTGCCTGAGCGCGGCTCGCGGCCTGCGTCTCTCTCCGTTTCTTCCCGTACCTCGGCCACCACGGCCCAGAGGGAGACCCCTCCCGCTATGGTTGGCTCATGAGCAACGAGTTGCACGCCGGCCCGCGTCCCCACACTCACCGGGCCCTCCTCATCGTCGATGTCCAACCCACCTTCTGCGAGGGCGGCGCCCTGGCGGTGGCCGGCGGCAACGCCGTCGCCGAGCGCATTGCCGCCTACCTGCCCGCCCACCGGGAGGAGTACGACCTGGTGGTCACCACCCAGGACTGGCACATCGACCCCGGTGAGCACTTCTCCGAGGCCCCTGACTTCATCGACACCTGGCCCGTCCACGGTGTGGCCGGCACCGCCGAGGCCCAGCTGCACCCGGCGCTGGACGCCCTGGTCGCCGACGCCGCCGTCAAGAAGGGGCAGTACACCGCCGCCTACTCCGGGTTCGAAGGCGTCGACGACGAGGGCCGCACCCTGGCAGACATCCTCAGCGGCGCCGGCATCAAGGCCGTCGACGTCGTCGGCCTGGCCGAGTCCCACTGCGTCAAGGACACCGCCCTGGACGCGGCCCGGCTGGGCTACCGCGTGCGGGTCCTGACCGACCTGACCGAGCCGGTCAGCCCCGAGCTGGGACGCGCCGCCCGAGCCGAGATGAGGTCCGCCGGCGTCGAGCTGGCGCCCTCGCACTGAGGTCGCCGAGGCGACGAGTCAGAGCAAACGGGTGTCCTTGCCGGCTCCTGGCCGGGCAAGGACACCCGTTCGACGTCGGGGGCGCTACTGCGCCGGCCAGCCGCCGGGCTGGTTGTACTGGCCCTGCGGGTTGTACTGACCGGACTGACCCTGCTGGCCCGGCTGCACGGGCTGGGTGAACACCGAAGGCTGCTCCGGCTGGGCCTGCTGCCCGGGCTGGGGCTGCTGACCCGCCCACCCGAACTGGGCGGTCGGAGCCGTCTGCGGCGAGTACTGGGGTGCTCC
>CAUVMS010000142.1:0-6739 GCA_963552815.1 uncultured Actinomyces sp.
GGTGTTGTGACTGTAGTTCAGAGGTGTGCTCTTCGGATGTGTCGGGCGCCAGGCTGGGCCGGGGCGGGCTGGGCGAAGCCGGCACCATGGGGCATGGCGGAAGCGTTGACGGGAGTGCTCACGGGGATCACCTCTCGATCCGGTCGAGCCGGCGGGTTGCGACAGTGAAGACGGCAGCGGTCAGGACGAGAAAGCCCACGATCCAGCCCATGGGGACCTGGACGTACTCGTGGACGCCGTGGCCGTCCACCATGGAGACCTTGGCGGGTGTGATGACGGCGTAGTAGCCCCAGGGCAGCAGGCGCGCCAGCGCTGGTGGGGCGAGCATCATGTAGACCCCGACGAAGCCTCCCAGAAGCCCCGCGCTCATGACGACCAGCTGGTTCTCCACCATGGCTGCGAGCCACAGGTGATAGGCGCACATCGCCGTGTTGACCAGGGCGAGCAGAAGCGTGTAGCTGACCCAGGGACCGACGTCGAGCGGGAGGGAGAGTCCCACCGTCCGCGCCACGAAGATGAGGGCGGCACTCTGAATGACGGCCGCGGGAACGATGAGGAGCGTCAGCGCGGCGAGCTTGACTCGGCACAGGGCACCGGGCGTCAGGCCCGACGTCGCCGCCAGGTTCCACCCGGCCCCGCTGTGCTCGATGTCGGTCTGCCGGCTGGTGAGGACTGCCACGAAGACCGGCTGCGTCAGGGCGTTGAACAGGGCCATGGCCAGCAGGAGGGCCGCCCACGGCTTGGCGGCCGGGTTGTCGAAGGAGTTGATCGTCGACTGGCTGAACAGGTTGATGCTGCTCAGCGCCACCGAGGCGATGACGAGCAGCGCGGTCACCAGCAGCACCCGCAGGCGGCGCATCTTGAGGATCTCGACGCCCACCGACGTGAGGAAACTGGGCGCTGCGGACGTCCGGGTGCTGTGGGAGCCGCGCGCCGACGGCGCAGGTCTCGCCGAGCCGGCGGTCCCGGCCGCGGTGGGGGACTGGGAGGGGGCGGGTACTGACGAGAGCGCGACGCCGGTCATCACAGCACACCTCCCCGGCCGGTGAGGTCCATGAAGACGTCCTCGAGGCTCTGGGCCTCGCGGCGCACCTCGTGCAGCTCGACTCCGGCGGCGGCCAGTCGGCCGATGAGCTCGGCGACCGCTTTCTTCGACATCCCAGGGATGCGCACACCCTGTGCCGTGAGCACCGGGCCGGCGATAGGGACGCTGGCAGCGCCGCTGACCGCTCCGGGCGTTCCGGCTGCTCCGGCCGCCGTCGACACCGCCTGGCCGGGAGTCTGCGCCGGCACGAGCCCGACCAGGATCTGCGGGTCCAGGACGGCCTGCGGCGTCGGGGTAACGATGAGGATGTCCGGCACCGAGCGCTCCATGAGCTCGGCGCGCGTGCCCTGGAAGACGAGGCGGCCGCCCGACAGGATGCCGAGCGTGGAGGCCATGCGGTCGATCTCATCGAGCAGGTGGCTGGAGACCATGACGGTGATGCCCTCGCCGGCGAGCTCGATCAGCAGGCGACGCACCTCCTCGATACCGGCCGGGTCCAGGCCGTTGGTGGGCTCGTCGAGGATGAGCAGATCGGGTTCGCGGGCCAGCGCCAGAGCGATCCCGAGGCGCTGCTTCATGCCCATGGAGTAGGTGCGCACCAGGCGGTCCTTGTGCTCGGTCAGGCGCACCAGTGCCAGGGCGCGGCTGACCTGCTGGTCGCTCAGGCCCTGCATCTTCGCCGCGATCCGCATGTTCTCGGCCCCGGTGAGATGGCCGTAGCCGGGCGGGGTCTCGATCATGGAGCCGGTGCGCGACATGATCTGTCCGCGCGTGCTCGGGGTGAAGGGCTGCCCGAGCACGCTGATCTGCCCGCGCGTGGGAGCCAGAAGTCCCAGCAGCATCTTCATCGTGGTCGACTTGCCCGAGCCGTTGGGGCCGAGGAATCCGTAGACGGCCCCGCGCGGCACCACGAGGTTCAGCCCTTCGACGACGGTGCGCTTGCCGAAGGTCTTGGTGAGGTCGTGAGTCAGGACGACGGCGTCGTCGACGGCTCCGGCGAGCGCTGTGCCGACCTGCGGGAGGGGAGCCGCCAGGGCGGGCGCTGACGCTGGGGAGACGACGCCGGGCACAGCGCCGGTGGGAAGACGGTTGGGGGGCGGTGCGTCGTCGAGGCTCAGCCGAGGGAAGGGCTGCTGGACGGCCTGAGGTGGGTGAGCCGGATGAGCGGGAGCGGCCTGGGGCTGAGGGCCGGCCGGCGGCGCCGGTATGCCGGTCGGCGACGGCGCCTGGAGAGGTGTCGATGGAGCCGGTGGAAAGCGGTGTGAAGTCGTCATGGGATCAAGCCTGCTTGCGCCGAGCCAGGCGATCATCAGCCCGTGGTCTGCTTCCGGAGCGGGCCCGCCGGCCCGGCTCATACCCGGGTATGAAATCCCAGCCGCGGCCTCTGGGACGCGCGGCCGCGACGGTACGGTTCAGGCATGACGAAACGGCGAGGCGGCGAGGCTGAGCAGGCGGGAACGGTGGCGATAGCGCCGACGTCGGCCGGGCGCGTGCCGCCGGCGGGCCCGATCCCGGCCGCCTGGCGCGAGCCGCGGTCGGGTCCGTGGACGACGGTGCCCGACGTCGTCATCGCCCTCGCCTTCTTCTTCCTGTCCCTCATCGGTCGGCCGGAGGTGGAGTCCGGGATCACCCAGGGGGCAGCGCCGGCGCTCTACCTCCTCCTGCTGGGAGTCTGCGCCCTGGCCATGGCGGTGAGACGCCACTCCCCGCTGCTCTTCGTCCTGGTGGCCGGCGTCTGCTTGACCGCCCATCTGGTGCTGTTCACGGAGTTCTCCATCTTCTTCATCCTCACTGGGCTCATCGCGGTGGAGACGACCCAGTCCCGCCTGGAGGCGCCGTGGCGGTGGGTGGGGCTCGTCCTCGAGCTGGTGGGGGCGGCTGTGGCGACGACGCGGGCGCACGACCTCATCGGCGACCAGGTCCATGCCGGTGCCGGACGGCTGATTCTCCTCACCAATGCCTGGCTGGTGGTGGCGGTGGCCGCATTCGTTGGCGCCGCACGGCGCCGCAGCCGCGACCGCTACAACCAGGCCTTCGAGCGGGCCGCGGTGCTCGAGGCGCAGCAGGCCACCGAGCGGCGCCTCGCGGTTATCGAGACCCAGCAGCGCATCGCCCGCGACGTCCATGACCTGCTCGGACACAGCCTCACCGTCATCGCCATGCAGGCCGAGGGCGCCCGCGCCATCCTGGCCACCGACCCTGCCGCCGCCGACGAGGCCCTGGCCGTCATCGGGGAGACCTCCCGCCGCTCCGTGGACGAGGTGCACGCCCTGGTCGACATGCTGCGCTCCGACGCCGGTGCCGCCGATGTCGATGCGGCCGCCGCGCCCGGTTCCGGCTCCGCTGCTGGTAGGAACTCTGTTGCCGGTGCTGCCGGTGTGGGCGGTCCCGCTGCTGCCGGCCGTCCCACCGGTGGTACCGGCGGCGGGGCTGCCGGCACTGTTGACGCCGGAGCCGAGGACGGTGCCGGAACCGGAGAGGCGACGTCGGGCCAGCACGTGGAGCTCCTGCGCGAGCCGGTGCGCCAGGCGCAGCGGGCGGGACTGCCCGTCACCCTGGAGACCGAACCGATCGGCCAGATCCCGCCGGCAGCGGAGCATGTCCTCCACCGGGTGGCCCAGGAGTCGCTGACCAACGTCCTGCGACACGCCCCCGGAGCGGCCACGACCGTCTCGCTGCGCACCGAGATGGGCCGCGTCGCCCTCGTCGTCGAGAACGCCCCGGCCCCGGGGGCGCCAACGGGAGACGCGGTCCCTGCGCCGAGGAACGACGACCGTTCGTGTCGCGCGGGCGCAGGGGAACAGGCGGATGCGGCCCCTGCGGAGCCACCGCACGAGTCGGCCACGGTGTCCCGCCCCGTGGTGCGCCCATCCGCGAGTCTGAAGCACCGCGGCTTCGGCATCATCGGCATGCGCGACCGGGTCGCCGACCTCGGCGGCTCCTTCACCGCCGGGCCCACCCCCGAGGGTGGATGGCGGGTGAGGGCGGAGCTCCCCACGTCCCCAGAGTGAGGGCCAATCGCTCTTATATGGCGAACCTCGCAGGGTGTCGCCGGTACTTCGTCGGCACAAAACCGCACAGGCTGAACCCGGAGAGCGGATACTGCCCGTGAGGCGACGTCAAGGAAGGGAGACGCCTGTGATCCGCCTGGGTCTGGCCGATGACGAGCCGCTGTTCACCATGGGGCTGGCCATGCTGCTGGGGGCGCAGCCGGACATGGAAGTCGTCTGGCGGGCCGTTGACGGCAACGACGCCCTCAAGCGCAACGCCGCCGACCCGGTCGACGTCCTCCTCCTCGACGTGCAGATGCCGGGCCTGGACGGCTTGGCCACCACCCGCGAGCTCATGGCCCGCGGCATCACCGGGCGGGTCGTCATCCTGACCACCTTCGACACCGACGGCTACGTCATGGGCGCCATTGAGGCCGGCGCGGCCGGATTCCTGCTCAAGAACACCCCGCCACAGGACCTCATCGCCGCGATCCGCACCGTCCACGCCGGCGACTCCGTCATCTCCCCGGGGCCCACGCGCCGGTTGCTCACCGCCGTGCGCACCGGCCAGGTCAGCGGCGCACGAGCCGGGGAGGGCACTGGGCGCCACGCCTGCGAGGACTCGGTCGAGGCGGTCCGGGCCGCCGAGGCCTCCCAGCAGGTCGCCGCCCTCACCCAGCGAGAGCGCGAGATCCTGGCCCTCATTGCCCTGGGCCTGACCAACCAGGAGATCTGCGACCGGGAGTGGCTGTCCATGCCCACGGTCAAGACCCACGTGAGCCACCTGCTGTCCAAGACCGGCTGCCGCGACCGGGTCCAGCTCGTGCTGCTGGCCCTGCGCGGCGGCGTCGTCGACCTCACCGACGTCCTGGGCCATGGCTGAGCCGCGCGGACCCCAGCCGGAACCGGCCGCCTCGAACCGCTTCGTGTCACTGTCGGAGACTTTTAGGGCCGATCGCTGCCTACGCGCTTCCGCGCTCGCGGGCGTTCGCCCAGGTCAGGGAGGTGTGCCGGTTGCAGCAGGGGCCTCACAGCGCGTGAATAGTCTCCCGGAGTGACAGTTTTCGCCTGCCGGAGGCTCTTCCGGGCGCTGTCACGCTGCCTCAGCGGCTCTGGGACTGCACCAGGACAGCCACGGTGCGCGCCGGCACCGAGATCGTGCCGCTGGCGCGGTCGAAACCGGTGCGGCGCACCACCTCATCGGCCCCCTCGGCCTGAATGGGGGAGAGACGGAGGTCCCGGCCCACCAGCTCGGGCAGTGGCTGAGTGAGCGTCTGCCCGGAGGCATTGATGACCACCAGGACGGCGTCGAGCTCGGGGTCCACGTCCCGTCCGCCGCGGGTGTCGTCGATGAGCATGACGATCACCCCAGCCGGTGCCCCGAAGCCCGAACCCGGGAAGGTCAGCTTTTCCTGGATGAGTCGCGTGGAGCCCAGGCTGAACAGCGGCGTCGAGGCGCGCAGCCGCAGCAGGTCCAGGGCCTGGGAGCGCGCCGCCGCGATCTCCTCGGGCGAGGGCCGCAGCCAGGCGTCCTGCAGCAGCGGCCCCTGGATGGCCCAGGACCCCTCATTGCGGCTGGCCGGCGGCAGGCCCCGCCCGAAGCCGTTGGACTGCCCCGAGAAGTCGATGGCGTTGAACCAGTCGCCGGAGTTGTAGGAGTCCCGGTCCAGGGACTTGGAGCGCAGCAGCTCGGTGCCCGCGCTCCAGAAGGCCGGTGACTGGGCCAGCGTCACCGTGGCCAGGCACACCGTGTTCATCCGTACCCGCTCGGCCACCGGCATGCCCTGGGGCAGCTTGTAGGCCAGCAGGTCGTAGAGCGTCTCGTTGTCGTGGGCGTCGACGTAGTTGACGTTCTCCTGGGGGTGGGAGGCGAAGGCCGCCGGCGCCCCGTTGTGGATGAGGTCGATCCCGCGGCGCACCGTCCCGTCGGAGACCGTCATGACGTAGTCCTTGAGATTGCCCGCCAGCCCTAAGCGCACCAGGTCGGTGCGGTGGGCCAGGTCCGCCGACTGCTCGTTCCAGCTGCGGTGGTCCAGGCCGCTGGGCTGGGTGAGCAGGCCGGTGCCAAAGCCCTGGAAGACGCGGTGGTCGGGGTCGAAGGCACCCCCGCCGTGGACGGCGTCGCGCAGGCGGTCGTTGAAGGCACCGATCCCGGTACCGTCGAGCTGACCCTGGGTGGCCTGCACGAACAGGGCGTTGCCCGCGACCTCCCCGAAGTTCCAGCCTTCCCCGTACAGGTAGATCGAGCGGCCGTCGACGCCGTCGTCGGCCACGGTCAGCTCATTCAGGGCTGCCCGCACGTGCTCCATGACGGCGCGCGGGTGGTGGCCCATGAGGTCGAAGCGGAAGCCATCGACCCGGTACCAGCGGGCCCAGCGCACCACCGAGTCGACCATGAGGCGCTCGCACAGGGCGTTCTCGGTGGCCGTGTTGGCGCAGCAGGTCGAGCTCGTCACCCGCCCGACGGCGTCGAGCCGGTGGTAGTAGCCGGGTACCACCCGGTCCAGGACGCTGCGCGGATCCTGCCCGCAGGCGGCCGTGTGGTTGTAGACCTGGTCGAGGACCACCTGAAGGCCCAGGGCGTGCAGGGCCCCGACCATCTCGCGGAACTCGACGATGCGCGCCCCGCCGTCCTGGTGGCCCTCGCGCGCGTAGGAGCCCTCGGGGGCGCCCCAGTGGAGGGGGTCGTAGCCCCAGTTGTAGG
>CAUVMS010000143.1:0-6706 GCA_963552815.1 uncultured Actinomyces sp.
CCATCACAGCCATCCTCGGAATCATATTCACCTACACCCCATGAATAAGCCTCGATCTGTTGCCAAGCATGAGAACGACTTGTCCGAGCCTGTTCCCACGACATAGAAACCAATATTATCGTGGCCGGGTGTCGGGAAGTAGCGGCGCAAAACAGCGGGACGGTGGATGATGCCGTCGGAGGTGTTGAGCCATTGCTTGCAGAAGGGACGGTACAAGCCGCAGTAGGTGGCTCCCGCGTTGTATCTGATGGCACGGTTCTTTGCCAGGTCGCTGTAGAGGCCCGACGTCCACTTGATCCGCGTCTCGTCGTTCGTGACAAGATCGCGGACCTTCGCCCCGGCTTTCAGTTCGGCTGCTCGGGTGCGGTGGATGTGCTCGCGCTCTTCGTTGTACGTCTCAATGAGCCGTTGCGCTGAGTCGCGCAGGCCCGGCAGCGAGAAGTTGTAGACCCATGCGTCTCGCCCAGTTTCGGCGCCACGAGAGTATGAGGCGAAGATCGGCGCCTGCCCCTCGCCGATGGACTGCCAGGACTCGTAGTCTGGGTCGCGCTGGTTGATCCAGTCGCCCTGGGTGTTCGGGGTGATGGTCTCCCACTCCAGGGTGTCGATCTGCGACTCCTCGACGATCCGCAGCTTATCCTCCCGGGAGAGGTAGTCGCCGATATCCCGGTAGTGCAGAACAGCCGGTCCCTCGTGCGCCGGGTCCTTGACGAGGAAGGTGACGGCCACGGTTGCGCGGGAACCGGAGTCGAAGACCTTGCCTCCCTCGCGGCGTGAGAGCTCACCGGCGGTGCGCTGGTTGCCCCGCAGGTTGTAGACGTAGAGGTGGGAGAACTCCTCGGCCAGGGTGAGGCGTACGCCGTCGGCCGTGTTTCCGTCGATGAAGCCGCCGTTGGTGACGAAGCCGATGACGCCGGCCTCCCCGACGCGGTCCGAGGCCCAGCGGATGGCCCGCAGGTAGGAGTCGTACAGGGAGTTCTTGTTGGTGCCCGTGGAGCGGGCCGCGTAGGTCGCCTCGATCTTGGCGTCCAGGGACGGGTAGTGCTGGTTGGCGTTGTTGTCATTGGCGGACTCCTGTCCCACCGAGTAGGGCGGGTTGCCGACGACCACTTGAATACTTTTCAGCCCCAGCTGGGCCGCGGCCCGGTCGTTGTTGGCCACGAACACGCTCTGATCCAGGGTGTCCCCGTCCTCGGTCATCTGGAAGGTGTCGGCCAGGACGATCCCATCGAAGGGCGTGTACCCCGCCTGCGCCGGGTCGCTCTCATCACCGCCGGCCGGTAGCGCGTCGCTGCGCATGAGGTCGCGGTAGGTGACCTCGATATTCGCCGCCGCAATGTAGTAGGCCAGTAGCAGGATCTCATTGGCGTGCAGCTCGCTCGCGTACTTGCGTGCCAGGTCCGCTTTGCTGATGAGGCCGGACTGCAGGAGCCGGACGATGAAGGTCCCCGTCCCGGTGAAGGGGTCGAGCACATGCACGCCCTCGTCGCTGATGCTGCGCCCCAGGTGGGTGCGTGCCAGCCAGTCCACGCTGCGCAGGATGAAGTCGACGATCTGCACCGGCGTGTAGACGATCCCTAGCGACTTGGCCGTCTTGGAAAAGGCCAGGGAGAAGAACTTCTCGTAGAGCTCGGTGATGACCCGCTGCTTGCCCGCGGCGTTGTCAATGCCCGCGCAGCGCTCGCGGACTGACTCGTAGAAGCCCTCCAGCTCCTCGGTCTCCGCCTCCAGGTTGGATCCATCCAGTACCCGGAGCATCCGGCCCATCACCTGCGCCACCGGGTTCTCGGCCGCGAAGTCGTAGCCGTCGAAGACCGCGTCAAACACCGGCTTGGTCACCAGGTGCTGGGAGAGCATGTCGATCGCGGACTCCGAGGTGATTGAGTCGTTGAGATTGGCGCGCAGAGCCGCCAGGAAGCGCTCGAACTCAGCTGCCACCTCGGGGTCCTGCACCCGCTTGGCCAGGCGCTTACGGTGACGGGCCGCAATGTTGGCAACATCCTTGGCCCACTGCTCCCAGTAACGCCGCGAGCCAACCTTCTGGACCAGGCGGGCATAGATCGCCTCCCGCCACTTGCCCAGCGCCCCCAGGTCGAAAGCCGCTTGCTGAGGCGCCGGAGTACCGGAGGAGTCGCCGTCGTCGGCGGCGGCTCCAAAGGGGTCGATGATGGCGATCTTGTCCGGCTTGGACTGGTTGAGGTCGATCTTGTTGACCATGGCGTCGAAGCGCTCATCGTGCGCGCGCAGCGCCTGCAGCACCTCCCACACCACGCGGAAGGTGTCATTGTCAGACAGGACGTCCTCGGGCGACATCCCAGGCGGGATCGCCACCGGCAGGATGATGTAGCCGTACTGCTTGCCCGGCGCCAGGCGCATCACCCGCCCCACGGACTGAACGATGTCCACCTGGGACTTGCGCGGGGACAGGAACATGACCGCGTCCAGGGCCGGGACGTCCACACCCTCGGACAGGCACCGGGCGTTGGACAGGATCCGGCAGGACACGGACATCCCCTCCGACCCCTCTGACTCCGAGTTCGACGACGCCTGCCGGGTCGGCGCCGGCGCACCCAGGTCGCCCGAGAGCCAGGACAACAGGCCGTTGCGCTCCATGATGTTCATGGAGCCGTCCACGTGGCGAACCTCCACGGAGCCCAGCTGCTTCTGAGTTGGGGTATCGGGGTCGACGCCGTCCGCGTCGTCGGGCAGCTCAGGCACCTCGGGTTCGTCGGTGAGCGTGAGCCGGTAGTCCTCGGCCACGTTCCTGAAGGACGAGGCGAAGCGCTTCGAGGTCTTGATATCGCGGGCGAAGGCCACCGCCGTGCGCATCGGCTGGATGTCCCTGCCGTAGTCGGCTGTGTTCACGCTGCGCTTGGCTAAGGCGTTCCAGCAGCCCACGATCCGGGCAGCGTCGTCGAGCCCGAGGTCGCCACCCTGAGCCAAGGAGGACTGCATCTGATCAGCGATCTGGTCCTCGGAGACCGTGAGGACCAGGACCTTGTAGTCGGTCAGGAGGCTACGGGAGACCGCCTCACCGAAGCCCAGGCGGAAGAGCTCCTCACCGTAGGTCTCGACGTCGTCCATGGAGGCGAGGATCGCGTTCTTCTGACCGGCGCGCGCTTTGGTCGAGTCGTCATAGATGCGGGGAGTCGCCGTCATGTAGAGACGCTTGGAGGCGTGGATGTAGCCGTTGTTGTGGACACGGACGAAGGCGGACTCGTCCGTGCCCGCGATGGTGGCGCCGGTCGTGCGATGGGCCTCGTCGCAGATCACCAGATCGAAGCCGGGGGCGCCGAGTTTCTGGGCCTGGGCGACGGCGTCGATCGACTGGTAGGTGGAGAAGACCACCGTCATCGGGGCCGTCCCGTTGACCGGGGCGGGGCGGCGCGTCAGGCGGTTGGCGAGCGCCGCGCCGTCCGTGGTGGCCGGGATCGCCAGGTCCACCACCGAGATGTCCTCGCTCAGGCTGGTGCGCTTGCGCCCCTTGCCGACCTTCGCATCCGAGCAGACCGCGAAGGAGCGCAGCGGCACCTCCGACTCGGTACTCCACTCCATGAGTGTCTGAGACAGCAGCGCGATGGAGGGCACGAGGAACAGGACCCGGCCGCCGGGGCCCGCCATGGCCTCCGCAATGCGCAGGGAGGTGAAGGTCTTACCGGTGCCGCAGGCCATGATGAGCTTGCCCCGGTCCGCCGTGGACAGTCCCGCACTCACCGCGTCCAAGGCCCGCTTCTGGTGCTCGCGCAGGCTCTTGCCGCCGGTGCGAACCATGACCTCGGGGGTCTCCAGGCTGAAGGAGTCCCAGTCAATCGTGGAGTTGAACAGGTCTTCCAGGCCGACCCGGGAGACCGGGATGGCCTGACGGGATACCGTCTCCTCTGCAGCCGAGTTCCAGTGCTCCGTGGTGGACACGAATAGCCGGGAGGTGAACTCTCCCGTCCCCGACTCCGCCAGGAAGGAGTCGACGTCGCCCTTGGTGATGACGCCCGTATCAGGGTCATAGAACTTGCACTGGACGGCACACAGTTCACCGGTCTCGCGCTCGCGGGCCACCAGGTCGATGCCGCGGTCCGGGCGTGCGCCCCGCTCCGGCCAGTTGCTCCACATCCACACCTCGTCGAAGCGCTCGGCGTGACGCGGGTCCGTAAGAAGGAACTGGCGCACCAGGCGCTCGAAGGCCGTGCCCTTGCCTCGCTGCGTCCGTGCGTCGAAGTACAGGCCGTCAAGAATCTCTTTGATGCGCGACTGACTCACGGGGAGAAGCATACGGTGAGAAAGGCTAGGTACTGCCCTGGTGAGGCGGTGCGCGGCGGCAGCGCGCAGCGGAAGGTCGAGTCGGCTCCGGTCAGGCGAGGGGAGGCCTCCCCGTTCCGTAGGGTGGGCCGCGATCATACGCTGACATCATGGTTCGTCAGCAACGCAGCGTCATCCGGTTCCTGTTCACCGCGCTCTTCCTAGCGCGCTCGGGTGAGTAGGCCCGGTTGTGATGGGGCTCGTGGGCGAGGAGGGCCTCCCGAGGCGCACGATTCTGATAGGTGCTGGGGCCTTGACGCTGCTGGCGATGTCGGGCTGCGGGTCGCTGGCTCCGGGGAATGTCCGGACTCGCCGTCGGATTAAGAAGTCCTTGAAGAGCTTCGATGCCGTCAAGTCAGTGAATGTGAAGGTGGAATCCAACTTTGAATTAGGTACCTCCTGGACGGTCCTGATCCTTCTCAACAACGATCCTGGGCGAGAAGAGACTCTCGCCGTCCTCAAAGACGCCCATCGTCGGGTTGCGGAGTTCGTGGGGAATGATAATTTCAGTGTGTCGGCGTCATGGGTGCAGAACGGCGCCTCTGTGTCGTGGTCGATTTCAAAGAAAGAGCCAAATGGGGCGACACTCGATTATCTTCGGGATCTGGCGAAGCCCAGTCTGAAGTCCATGAGTGCTGGAGGCGATCATATCTCGGTGCGTCGAGGCAAGGTAAAGCAGTTCCCGGCTGATGTTATCATGGCGCCACGATCCGGGGTGGGCGTAGATGACAGTTTTGATCTTGATGGCGCGACTATCAAGGTGAATGCCGACACGGTTGACCTCAGTTCTGTTCCTCTCCGTGAGGTTGTGGATGCCATCGATTCAAAGTATTGGGAGGAGGCCAGCATTGAATTGACGGACAACGATATCGTGTATGAAAACATAACGCTCAATGTTGCTGCTTTTGGAAAAAAGCCTGACGGTCTCGATGTCACCGCAGCGGCGAAGGTGCTCAATGTCGTCTCAGGAAATCAGGTGCTGCAGTCACTTTACCTCTCCACCGTGTGGAACCGGAGTACTGGTGGAACAGAAGGCGTGCACTTCCAGATGGAAGCGGGTGCCTTCGATGCCGGATACCCACCTGAAGAGGGTGCGGACATTCTGGCGGCAGCACGGGAGTCTGCCGACTCTTCGTCGTGACGGGAGCGTGAATCTGATGGTTCCCTGTGGCAGGAGAGTGTGTCGGGAGTTCTTGACGCAACGGAGTGAAGTCTGATGGGCGTTCGACGTCGTAAGATCCTGGCCTTAGGGGCTGCGTCTCTTGCTTTGGGGGTGGCCGGCTGCTCGCCCATCGCCGTTGCGCGCAACAGACGGAAGCGGAAGGTGCGTCAGTACCTCTCCGGGCTTGATGCGGTCGCATCTGCTCAGGTGGACGTGCACTTGGAGTTCCTAGAGCCGGATCGTTGGATAGTGGTTGCGGAGCTCAAGGATAATCCGTCCGCGGAATCAGTGGTGACGGTTGTGCGCGACGCCTACGCCAAGGTGCTGAACCTGGCCGGGGTCGACGAGGTGGATATGGATGTCACCTGGGCCCAGGGTGAGACCTCCGTATTCTGCTACTTGCCGGTGAAGGATGCCGACAAGGCGGCTTCCGCCACGGTGGAGGCGGTGTCGCCCGCCATGGAGCGAGTCCAGGTGGAGGAGGAGAGAATAACCTTCGAGTACCGGACTGTTGAGAGTCTTCCGGATAGTTTCATCCTGCCGCCCACCTCCCCGGTGCTGCATCTCGGCTCACTCAAGATCGAGCAGAGCATTCTGGTCGGGCGGTCGCACTGCTTCGTCTCTCACGCCAAGGGCAAGGACCTCGCGTCCGTACCGATCAAGCGTGCACTGGAAGCCATTCCCCCCGACAAGCGATATGGTGCGGTCGTGAGCCTGGAGGCGGAGGATGGAGACCGCCATCAGACCCATCTGACAGTGAAGGGATTGGGGCAGTACGGGCAGGACGTGGATAGTCAGTCCGCCGCTGCGGTTCTGGCCACGGTCCTCGGCAACCAGGTGCTCCAGCGGGTGGAGCTGAGTACCGCGGCGGAAGGCAGCAACCAGCCCCGGGCGGTCTCCTTCGATATGGAGTCCGGCGCCGTCGTCGGCAGCGGCGACCCGCCCGAGCAGGGTGCGGCCATCCTCGCAGCCGCGCAGCAGACGGCCGGCTCTCCGTCATGATGTGGGGCGGATCCGAAGGTGTCCCTGCCGTGGTCACGCATGCTAGACATCAACATGGGAAGGGGAGTGAGGTCGATGAGTGTTCGACGTCGTGAGGTGCTGGCACTGGGTGTCGCGTCTCTTGCTCTCGGTGCGGCTGGATGCTCACCATTCGCTCTGGCTCGCAGCAAGAAGAAGAGGAAGGTGCGCAAGTACCTCTCCGGGCTTGATGGCGTGACATCTGTTGAGGTGGATATTGATCCGGACCTC
>CAUVMS010000144.1:0-6586 GCA_963552815.1 uncultured Actinomyces sp.
CTGCCCGCCCTGGGGCGGCTGACCGGACTGCCAGGCCCCCTGGGTGTAGATGCCCGGGGCTCCGCCCATGGCGTCGGTTGCGGCCGCGGTCATCGCGGTCGCCGTGGTGGGAGCGGGAGTCGCGGCGGCGGCGAGCTTGGAGCGCCAGGCCATGCCGCCGGCTCCCATCCCGACACCCAGGACGCCGATGATGAACGCGCCGACGACCCCGAACAGCGACAGCAGGGTGGCCTTCGCCGACGAGGGGGCGACGATCTCGCCCACGGAGACCCCTGAGGTGTTGTTGCAGTCAACGGTGTAGGAGCCCGACTCGCTGGAGGAGAAGGTGGTGAAGAGCTTGCCGCCCTTGACCTTGGTGGATGACGAGCTGGACTTGGTGTCGACGTCGTCGCCGTCGGGTGAGGTGACCGAGCAGTCCGGTGCGTCACCGCTGTCGCTGTAGAACAGCCCATAGGTGCTGCCCTTGTCCAGCTCGACCGTGGCGGCCTTGTCATCCGGAAGGCTGGCGATGGTGTCGTTGAACTGGCTGCGTGTGACCGCGCTCCCGATCCCGCCGATGACGGCGATGAGCAGGACGGCGAGTCCGGCGGCGGCCAGGGCCGTTGGGGCCGCCAGGCTCTTCGACGTCGTCGGCCGGCCCGCGGCCTCCGGGTAGCCGGCCTGGGGCGCCTGGAACGGTGCCGTCGACGGGTACTGCGAGGGCTGACCGCCGGCCATGGCCGGGTCGTGGCCGTTTGCAGACCAGCCTGCTGAGTTCGCGGAGTACGGGGACCCGGGTGCGGAGCCGGGGTACTGGGACATAACTGGCCTTCCTGGTCCATCGTGCCCATGCGGAGGCGGGCGGGAACACGTCATGAACACCTTCGGTGCCCGGTTACGAACCGGTCACGGCAACAGGTCACAGTAGTAAGACGACGAGCACCGAGGTGTGCTGCATGACTCGGGACAGACTACCGGGTGCCGGCGGGGCGGCGCAGGCCGTATCCGAGACTGTGGTCGAGGGGCGAGTCCGAGCACCTCGGGCACGAGGCTAGCGGCACAGCGATTGACACAGCGATTGACACAGCGAGTGACACAACGAGTGACACAGCGGGTGGCAGGGTGAGTGAGCCGGTGGGTGGACCGGTGAGCACCGGCCGGTGGGGCGGAGGGGGCTGAAGCGGCTGGGAACCGGATAGGCTGGCCCCATGACCCACATCCTGTCCGCAGTCGCCTGGCCGTACGCCAACGGCCCGCGTCACATCGGCCACGTCGCCGGTTTCGGTGTTCCCTCTGACGTCTTCTCGCGCTACATGCGCATGGCCGGTCATGACGTCCTCATGGTCTCGGGCACCGATGAGCACGGCACCCCGATCCTCGTCGCCGCCGACGAGGAGGGCCTCAGCGCCCGCGAGCTCGCCGACCGCAACAACCGGCTCATCGTCGAGGACCTCGTGGCCCTGGGCCTGTCCTACGACCTGTTCACCCGTACCACCGCAGGCAACCACTACCACGTGGTCCAGGACATGTTCACCACCGTGCGGGACAACGGCTACATGGTCCAGCAGGTGACCCGCTCGGCGATCTCCCCCTCCACCGGGCGCACCCTGCCCGACCGTTACATTGAGGGCACCTGTCCGATCTGCGGCGCCGAGGGCGCCCGCGGGGACCAGTGCGACACCTGCGGCAACCAGCTCGACCCCACCGACCTCATCAGCCCTCGCTCGCGGATCAACGGAGAGACCCCCGAGTTCGTGGAGACCACCCACTGGTTCCTGGACCTGCCCGCCCTGGCCCAGGCCCTGGGCGTCTGGCTCGACGAGCGTGAGGCCTCCGGGACCTGGCGGCCCAATGTCATCAAGTTCTCCCAGAACCTCCTGGGCGATATCCGCCCGCGCGCCATGACCCGCGACATCGACTGGGGCATCCCGGTGCCCGGCTGGGAGGACCAGCCCACCAAGCGCCTCTACGTCTGGTTCGACGCCGTCATCGGCTACCTGTCCGCCTCCGTGGAGTGGGCGCGCCGCAGCGGCGACCCCGAGGCGTGGCGCGCCTGGTGGAACGACCCGCAGGCCCTGTCCTACTACTTCATGGGCAAGGACAACATCGTCTTCCACTCCCAGATCTGGCCCGCCGAGCTGCTGGGCTACAACGGCCAGGGCGACCGCGGCGGTAAGCCCAGCAGCCTGGGCGTGCTCAACCTGCCCACCGAGGTCGTCTCCAGCGAGTTCCTCACCATGGAGGGCAAGAAGTTCTCCTCCTCCCACGGCATCGTCATCTACGTGCGCGACTTCCTTCAGCGCTACCAGGCCGACGCCCTGCGCTACTTCATCTGCGCGGCCGGCCCCGAGACCGCGGACGCCGACTTCACCTGGGCGGAGTTCGTGCGTCGCACCAACGGCGAGCTCGTGGCCGGCTGGGGCAACCTGGTCAACCGCACCGCCTCCATGATCCACAAGCGCTTCGGACAGATCCCCGAGCCCGGCGAGCTCCAGGACATCGACCGGGCCCTGCTCGACGCCGTCGAGGCCGGCTTCACCTCCGTGGGAGGCCTCATCGCCCAGCACCGTCAGAAGGCTGCCCTGGGCGAGGCCATGCGACTGGTCGGCGAGGCCAACAAGTACGTGGCCGACACCCAGCCCTTCAAGCTCAAGGGCGAGGACCCCGCCACCCAGGCCCGCTTGGCCACGGTCCTGCACACGCTGGCCCAGGTGGTCGCCGACCTCAACCTCATGCTCTCGCCCTTCCTGCCGCACGCCGCCAACGACGTCGACCGGGTCCTGGGCGGAAACGGCCAGATCGCCCCGATGCCCCGCATCGAGGAGGTCGACGAGCTCGATCCCGAGCGTCTGCCCGAGGCCTTCGACGGCCGCACCGGCTACCCGATCATCACCGGCGACTACGAGGGTGCCCCCACCTGGGAGCGTCACCCGGTCGCCGTCGGTACGCCCGTGGCCAAGCCGACCCCGGTGTTCACCAAGCTGGACGAGTCGATCGTCGAGGCCGAGCTGGCCCGTTACACCGGTTCCGTGCCCGACGATGTCACCGGCGCCTGAGCGCGTATGAGCCCCAGGAAGCGCGACCGATCCTGGCCGCCGGCCGACGCCGTCGCACCACTGGCGGCCCCGGTCACCGACAACCACACGCACCTGCCGGTGGCCGCCGACACCGGCGGCCCCGGATCCGAGGCGCCGCTGACCGCGGCCGAGCTGGTTGAGCGCGCCGCCGCCGTGGGCGTGACCCGCGTGGTGACCTCCGCCTGCGAGGTCACCACCTGGGAGGACAGCCTGGCCCTGGCCCGCGAGCTGCCCGGCGTGCGCGTGGCCCTGGCGGTGCACCCCAACGAGGCCGTCCTCCACGCCGGGGTGCGCGAGACCGGACCCGACGGGCTCGCGCCCCGGGTTCAGGAGCACCATGCCGAGCCGCTCGAGTCAGTCATGGTCCGGCTGGAGGAGACGCTCAGAGCGAACACTGACGTCGTTGTCGCCGTCGGAGAGAGCGGCCTGGATTTCTTCCGCACCGGAGAACAGGGGGCCGCCGCCCAGCGCGAGGCCTTCCGGGAGCACATCGCCCTGGCTAAGGACCTCAACCTGCCCCTGCAGATCCATGACCGTGACGCACATGCCGCCTGCGTGGAGGTGCTGGAGGCCGACGGCGCCCCCGAGCGCACCGTCTTCCACTGCTTCTCCGGCGGGATGGAGCTGGCCGCCGCCTGCGCCGAACACGGCTGGTACGCCTCGATCGCTGGTCCGATCACCTACCCGGCCAACGAGGCCCTGCGTGAGGCGGTCGCCTCCCTGCCCGACGAGCTCCTCCTGGTGGAAACCGACGCGCCCTACCTTTCCCCCAGGCGCTGGCGCGGCCGGCCCAACGCCTCCTACCTCATGGGTGACACGGTCCGCTTCCTGGCTGAGCTGCGGGGCCTGAGTGAGGAACGACTCTGCCGCCGTCTTGAGGTCACCACCGAGGCCGTCTACGGGGCCTGGTGACGCCGTCGCCCGGCAGGCCGCTCTCACACCGGTGGCGGGCACTCCGCGGTCTGCATCGGACATGAGCCGCTGAGGCCCGGGCCCTGACAGCCCGCAGGGGCGCGTTGCGAGAGGGAGAACCTGAGAAAGAGGGGGAGCGGGGTCGGATTTGCCCGGGCCAACGACTTTCGGGTTACCACCATTCTTCCAGGGTCGTTTCAGGTGGAGGACAGGAGGGAGTCAGGGCCTGTTTGCACGGTTCGGTCACAAGCCTGTGGGGTGTGAGCAGGTGCATTGGCACGCCCCGGGGACATCGGATACGGTGACATGCAGTCGTCAAACGAAGGAAGTTCTATCGTGGGTCGTCACTCCCAGACCAGCTCCCTGAGTACTACACTCTCCGGCCTTGGCTCCATGGCCACCAAGAAGCGGACAGCCTCCGGCGTCCACGGCCGTCGGCGCGCCGAAGGGCCCGCCAAGACCTCCTTGGCCCCTATGCTCTTCAAGGCGGGTGGCGCCGCGGCAGCCTTCTCGCTGGCAGTCTCCGGTGTCGCTTACGCAGCCGCCGTCGCCGGCGATGACGAGGGACGCTCCTCCTCCGGCGGTGCCTTCGGACTGATCGGCGGTGAGTCCGACGGGCAGCCCAAGGCCTCTGCGTCCTCGGCCCCAGGCAAGATCACCAGCGCCGAGATCAGCACCACCACCGTGGACGAGCCTCAGATCCACGGCACCGTCCAGAAGGAGAGCGACGCTCTTCCCGCCGGGCAGACTCAGGTCGAGACTCCCGGTGTCGACGGGCTGGTGCGCACCACCTACGAGATCACCACCGCTGACGGCAAGGAGGTCTCCCGCAAGGCGGTCGCCCAGGTGGTCGTCACCGAGAAGGTCGACGAGGTCGTCCTCGTGGGGACTGGCGCGCAGCAGGCCCAGCAGGAGGCGGCTGCCGCCCAGCAGGCCGCCGATGCCGCTGCCGCACAGGCCGGCGGGGGCTCCGCTGCCCCCAGCACGCCCGCTCCCGCGGCCGACCCCGGTGCGGGCACCGACCCGGACGGCGCCAAGGCCATCGCCCGGTCCATGATGGCCGGCTACGGCTGGGACGACTCGCAGTTCTCCTGCCTGGAGAGCCTGTGGAACCGTGAGTCCAACTGGAACTACCAGGCCGAGAACGCCTCCTCGGGCGCCTACGGCATTCCCCAGGCGCTGCCCGGCTCCAAGATGAGCGCGGTCGCCGAGGACTGGGCCACCAACCCCACCACCCAGATCACCTGGGGCCTGGGCTACATCTCCGGCCGCTACGGCAGCCCCTGCTCCGCCTGGGCTCACTCCGAGTCCGTCGGCTGGTACTGAGCCGAGCAGCGGCGGGGCCTCGCCTCGCGCCTGCCGGTATCTGACACGTACTCGACGGCGTCCGTCCCCTCGGTGGGGCGGGCGCCGTCGACGTTTCCGGGAGACGCGTCTCACACGGACGTGAGATGGTCTATTGTCAGGACCTTCCTTGCTCCACTACCGTGGCACCCGCCGTCGATTGGAAGGATGTCTCCCCGTGACTCCCACCACCCAGCGCCACACTCATGCCCTGCCCCAGGAGCTGGACGCACCGGCTGAGCCTGAAGACGCCCGGGCTCGCCGAGGCATGCGCACCATGGTGCTGCGCGCCGGCCTGGCGGCCCTGGCCCTGACGGTGGCGGTCTCCGGCGGCGCCTATGCCGCCGTGCAGGTGGATGAGCGCGGCTGGGCCTCCGGCGTCGACGCTGCGGACCAGCACGTCGATTCCCTCGGCGCCGAGGGTGCCCATGGCAGGGTCTCGGTCGCGCCGAGCACGTCCACCCTGACTACTGAGACCGTCGACACCACCGACCCCCACGGCTCCATCCAGCAGGAGAGCAGCGACCTGCCCCAGGGCGAGAGCAAGGTGACCACCCCCGGCGTCGACGGCGTCGTGCGCACTACCTACGAGGTCACCACCGTCGACGGCAAGGAGGTCTCCCGCAGGCCGATCGCCCAGGTGGTCGTCACCCAGAAGGTGGACGAGGTCGTCCTCGTGGGCACCGGCGCCGCCAAGAAGCAGGAGCAGAGCCAGCCTCAGCCTCAGCCTCAGGCCCCCGCGCCCTCGGCGTCACCGGACTCCTCCGGTGGCTCTGGTGGCTCAGCATCCGCGGGCGGCTCCGGTGACAGCGGCGGAAACAGTGAGGTCGGCGACGACGTCTGGGCCAGGCTCGCCCAGTGCGAGTCCGGCGGAAACCCGACGACCAACACCGGCAACGGCTTCTACGGCATGTACCAGTTCACTCTGGAGACCTGGCAGTCCCTGGGCGGAACCGGCTACCCCCACGAGGCTGACGCCGCCACCCAGACCGCCATGGCCAAGAAGCTCCAGGCGAAAGCCGGCTGGGGACAGTGGCCCGGCTGCTCCGACAAGCTCGGCCTGGGCTGAGCAGCCGGAGCGGCAGAGGCTCCAGCCTGTCATGTGTCTCCACCTCTGAGACATGTGAGTGTCACGATTTCTGAGGCACAGGCCGAGCGGGCTGCACAGAGCCGGAGCCGGAGCCGCTGATCGTCTCGCCAAGACAAGGGCGGGTGTGGTCGTTGCGGTAGTGCTCGCCCGTACTGCACGAGGGTGGGGTGCTACTGAAGGAGGG
>CAUVMS010000145.1:0-6554 GCA_963552815.1 uncultured Actinomyces sp.
AACATGATGATGATCTGGGGGATGAAGGTCAGCACCGCGCCCACACCCCCGATGATGCCGTCGCCCAGGAGCCCGGCGATGAGCGGATGGGACTCATCGAGCCATCCGTGCACCAGTGTCCCCAAGGCCCCGAAGCCGTTCTCGACGGCGTCCTGGAACGGCGCCGCCCAGGTGAAGATGGCCTGGAAGAAGAGGAACATGATCGTGAAGAACACGATGGTGCCGGGGACGGGGCGCAGCAGGACCTTGTCGATCGCCGAGGTGATCTGGTCGCTCTGGGGCGCCTGGTAGTCGGCTGCCGCGAGCACCGAGTCGGCCCAGGAGGTGATCTCGTCGGGGTCGGTGGGCGGCGGCAGAGGGGTGCGCTGCCAGGTGGCGACCTGGGCGAGCTGGGCGCGCAGATCGGGCATGCCGATGCCGCGGTGCCCGATGACCCGCACGGCCGGGATCCCCAGGGCGTGCCCGAGGGCTGCCACGTTGAGCCGGCCGGTGCGGCGGCTGAGCTCGTCGGTCATGGTGACCACGAGGCAGGTGGGCAGGTCCAGGGTGAGGGCCTCGGCGATGAAGTTCATGCCCCGCTGCAGCGTCGTGGCGTCGACGACGATGACCAGCGCGTCCGGCGCGCTGACCGTGGTCGAGGTCCCGGTGAGGACGTCGTGGACGATCTCCTCATCGGGGCTGATCGGGTCCAGGGAGTAGGCGCCCGGCAGGTCCTCAATCGTCAGGGTCGTGTTGCCGACCTTGCAGGTTCCCAGGGACCGCTGAACGGTGACGCCCGGGTAGTTGCCGGTCTTGGCGTGCAGACCGGTCAGGGCGTTGTAGATGGAGGTCTTGCCGGCGTTGGGTGCACCCGCCAGGGCGATGCGCCGGGCCCCGGCGACGAGCGTCTTGCTGGTGCCCGAGCCGCAGTGGCAGTCAGCCCCGCCATGGTGGTGCTCACCGGCGGCGTGCTGCATGGTGTTGTCATTGCTCACTGCGTCCCTCCTGCTGTCTGTTCCGTCTCTGTGGCCACGTGCCGGCCGGCCGGCCGGGGTTGAAGGATGATGCGGTTCTCAGCCTCGACGACAGCGACCTGGACGAGCCGGGCCTCGTGACGGCGCAGGCACAGCTCGTAGTCGGAGACGCGGTAGACCACCGGGTCGCCCAGCGGGGCGCGCCGCAGCGGCGTCGCGATCCGCCCCGGGATGAACCCCAGGTTGCGCAGACGCTTGTTGAGGACCCCGTCGACGCCGTCGTCAAGCAGGTGGGTGATGCGTCCGCTGGTACCGGGACTGAGGTCGGACAACGAGAACGTGGGGGCTCCGGTCTCTGGGAGCTGCGTGGTACCGGCAGAGGCGCGGTGTCGTGGAACAGCAAATGCCATGGTGTCCTCGGCTCGACGTGAGGGGGTTTCGTCGAGTGGGAGTGTAAGGCGATGCTTCTCTACCTGGCAGGACTTCGGGCTGATTCGTTCGCAGGTGCGGTCCGGTATCGCTTCGGCGGGTTCGTGTCGCCTACTGCTTTCGCATGACGTGCGTGTTGGGAGCAGGGCTGGCGCTTTTCGCGCTCCCGAGTGGTCGGCAGAGGAAAGATGCCGTAAAAAATCACGACACGGCCACTTTCTGACCCCTTGAATGCAATGTTCGCGGGGTCAGAAAGTGATCGCTTAGTGCTGCGGGCTAGGGACACTGTGCCGAAATTGTTCCCGACCTGGAACCGGTGGCGGGAGCGGTTCGGCGCAGGGAGGCGCCTTGGCGAATCTGCGGGGCGCCTCGGAGGTATCTGCTGAGGTGGTGGTGGGTTAGCGGGCGGAAGGAGCGGCCATGTTCTGGGCGCCCAGGTAGTAGACGAAGCCGAGCGGCACGACGAAGAGGAAGAAGGCGATGCGGACCACCCAGGCATTGATGTTCCACTTGTTGGCAAGGCCTCCGCAGACGCCGAGCCAGACCTTGTCTGCAGAACGGGCGGGCCAATCGAAACCAGATGAATTCTGTGCTGTCATGGTGAGATTCTGCAACATCGACGGCTTGAGTGTCACATTCTGGTTGCGGCCTGAATAAATCAGTGTCCTATGAGTGGGTGAGGTCGGCTGTGGAGTGCTTCTGTGTGGGGAGTTGGCGGAACTCGAAAGCGAAGCCGATTTATTTAGTTTTACGCGGATCTCATGAAAACGGCCTGAAGAAACACTGGGTGTTCAATAAGAGTGACAAGGCTCTCTTTCAGGATTCTTGTGAATTAGGTTGCACAAGACTGACCTAAATAGGGTGATAGGCCGTGGCCGAGGCGAAAAACGAACACTTCCTGGATTGAGGCGTGCCCGGGAGAGGTGCGGCGACGCGTTGCCGGCGCCCGGAGAGGGTCAGCGAGGCCGGGACATGGCCACGGTGCGGGCGCGCTCGGCCCAGGTGTCGTCGAGCGGCTCGGGCGCCCAGATGGCGCCGGTGTGCTCGACGGCGCGGGCCAGCAGCCAGTCGGCCACGGCCGGGTTCTTGGGCAGCAGGGAGCCGTGCAGGTACGTGCCGATGACGTGGTGGACGCGCCCGCCCTCAGTGGCGTCCTTGCCATTGTTGCCGTCGCCCACGCGCACCTTGCCGAAGGGGCGCGCGCCCGGCCCCAGGGTGGTCAGGCCGGAGTGGTTCTCGTAGCCGACCACCGCCCCGAAGTCCTGGGTGTCCAGGGTGATGTTGCCGATGAGGCGGGTGTCTCCGGCCACCGTGTGGGCGTCCATGAGGCTGATACCGGGGATCTCGCGGCCCTTGGCAGTGGTGAAGCCGTGCCCGAAGAGCTGGTAGAGCCCGCAGATCGCCAGCATCGGGACGCCGTCGGCCGCCCACGCCTTGAGCGTCGGGCCGATCCTGACCAGGTCCTCCTTGATGCGGTCCTGGCCGGAGTCCTGGCCGCCGCCGCCCACGAGGAGGTCGACGTCGTCGGGCAGCTCGTCGCCCGGGTCGTAGGAGAGGAGCTCGACGTCGTAGCCCTGCCACTGGGCGCGTCGGGCCAGGACGAGCGTGTTGCCCCAGTCCCCGTAGATGTTCATGTCCCGCGGGTAGAGCTGGAGCAGGCGCAGGTGTCCGCGGGCGGGGCCGTCAGTGGTGTGCTCGTAGCGCGCGGTCATGACATGACCTCCTCAACGTCTGTCATCTCGCCCAGGATCGAGCGCAGGGCCAGCATGGCGGTGTAGGTGGTGAAGATCCGCATGGGGCGGTCGGTGTCGGCGGCTACTCGGCGCATGAGGGCCACGGCCTTGCGTAGGTCGGGCTCGACGTCGGCGACCTCGACGTCGTCGTAGCGCAGCCGCAGCGCCATGTCCCAGGCCCGCACCCCCGTGACGACGGCGACCCCTCCGGCGCGCAGGGCCGCGAAGTCGACGTCCCACAGCCAGGACATGTCCCGGCCGTCGGCGTACTCGTCGTTGACGGCCACGACCACGACCTCGCCGGCCTGAGCCTGGGAGGCAGCCGAGAGCAGGCCCATGCGGAAGCCGGCCGGGTTCTTGACCAGGGAGAGCTGGACGGTGCGGCCGTCCAGGGTGAGGACCTCGCCGCGACCGAAGGCGGCCTCCACCGACCCCAGGGTGGTCAGCAGCCCGGGCAGGTCGGCGTCCTCGCCCAGGACCTCCAGGACCACCCCGAGGGCGGCGCAGGCGTTGAGCAGGTTGTGGACGCCGGGGATGGCGAAGTCGACCTCGTGGTCGACGCCGTCGACGCGCACGGTGGCGCGCTGGCCGTTGATGGCCTCCAGGGTGACACGCGGGCCCGACCCCTCGCCGTGGCTGCGGGGGCTGGCCAGGCCGGTGCGCAGGTCGTCGTCGGACAGGAACAGGGAGCGCAGGCTCTCGCCGGCGCCGAAGGAGACGACGCGGGCGGTGACGCCCTCGAGGAAGGCGGGTGCGGCCAAGCGCGGGTCGTCGCCGTTGAGGACGACGACGTCGCTGGTGGCCTTGGCGATGGAGTGCAGGAGGGAGGCCGTGTAGTCGATCTCGCCGAAGCGGTCGAGCTGGTCGCGCATGACGTTGAGCAGGAGGCAGGCGCGCGGACGGACCTGGGCCACGAAGTGCACGGCGTGGGCCTCGTCGAGCTCGAGGACCGCGATGTCGGCGTCCAGGTTGCCGGCGGCGTCGACCTCGGTGAGCAGGGAGGCGAGCACGCCGCGCACGAAGTTCGAGCCGGTCCGGTTGGTGAAGACCTTGAGGCCCTGCTCGCGCAGGAGCTGGACGACCATCTTGGTGGTGGTGGTCTTGCCGTTGGTGCCCGAGACCACGACGACGCCGCGGGGGAGCCGGCTCAGGGTGCGGGCGAGGAAACCGGGGTCGGTGCGCTCCATGACCAGGCCGGGGAAGGCGGTACCGCCGCTGCCACCGCCGCGCAGACGCGCCGCCAGTCGCGCCGCGTGGCCGAGGGTGACCGTGAGTCGAGAACGCATGGGACTCCTGCTGACTGAAGAGGGCTGCACCGAAGGTGCGATGGGGTGCGGGCTCCCACATGGGTGCCGTGGGTGTCCATGCGGACACCGGCTGCGGGGCAAGTCTAGGGCAGCGGGCCGGTTACGGAGGCGTCACGATGCTCACGTGAAAGGTGTGGAGGTCAAGAGGACGTCCGCGGGCGCCTGGGCATTTGCAACCAAGGGCACACATCGACCCGCTCACCGACGGGACGTCCGCGGGCGCCTGGATGTTCGTGTGGGCGGGTGGGCGTGCGGGTCCGTGTGGGTCCTTCTGGGGCCGTGTGGGCCGCGGTCCGGGACGGGCCTGCCGGCTCACTCGGGCACGACGATACGCAGGGCAGCATGGTCGACCTCGGCCCTCAGGGTGCAGGTGGAGCCGGCTATATCGCCGTCGAGCTCGAAGGGGACGGGGCGGTCGGTCTCGATGAGGACGCGCCTGGCGCGGGTGAGGGTGAAGCCCTCCATCTCCTGGCCGGTGAGGATCTGCGCGCCCAAACGGGCCCAGTCCACGACCTTGCCGGGGCTGGCCAGGAGCAGGTCGACCATGCCGTCGGAGGGGGAGGCCCGCGGGAAGAGCGTCATACCGGCGGTAATGGTGCCCACGTTGCCCATCAGGGCCATGACCATCTGACGGCGCACGGGGGGTGCGTCGTCGAGCGTGATGGTGGCGGTGAAGGGGTCGGGGACCGCGTTCTGGACGGCGGCTACCGCGTAGGCGCCCGAGCGGATGACCTTCTTCAGACCCGAGTCGGTGGATTCCATGATCTGGGCGTCCAGGCCCATGCCGGCCATGACGACGAAGCGCTCCTCGCCGTCGTCGAAGGTGCAGGTGACCATGTCGATGGCCTCGAGGCGTCCGCGCAGGGCCAGGCGGATGGCGGCATCGGTGTCCAACGGGATCGAGAGGTTGCGGGCCAGCAGGTTACCGGTGCCGGCGGGGATGAGGGCCATGGGCATCTCGGTGCCGGCGAGCTGGGAGGAGACGGCGCGCACGGTGCCGTCACCGCCGGCCACCATGACCAGGTCGACGTCGGCCTCCAGGGCACGCCGGGCCATGGAACGGCCGGGGTCGTCGGGGGTGGTCTCCAACCAGACGGTGGGGAGCCAGCCGGCGGCGTGCACCTCCGTGGCGACCCGGCGGCGCAGCAGCGAGAGGTCGTCGAACTTGGTGGGGTTGTAGATGACGGCGGCCCGCTTCTCGCTGCTGGCGCGTGACAGACGGGCGTTGACCCAGCTGGTGAGGATCGCGTCGATACCGCCGACCCGCAGGGCCAGGTTGGCGAAGGCGGCGCCCAGGAGGAACCCGCCGACGAGGTCGCTGAGCGCGGCCAGGCCCATGTACCACTGGCCGACGGCGGTCACGGCGACGGCGGCGTAGCCCAGGACGGTGCCGGCGGCGACCATGGTGCTGCGGTGGTGGGCGCGTGCGAGGGTCACCAGGACCCAGGAGGCCAGAGTCATGGCGGTGACGTGCGCGTTGGGGTAGGCGTGAGTGAAGGCGGCGATCGAGTCGGCGAAGGCCGTTCCCGGAGCGGGGTGGGCCAGGTGCAGGGCGATGAGGAACTGAACGGGGATGCCGGCTGCGGCGATGGCTAACGAGGCGCTCAGACGGCGCATGCGAGCCGTGTAGGCGTAGACCACCCAGGCCACGATGATCACGAGGATGAGGAGAGGATGGGTGAGGGTCGCGAAGGCCTCGGCGAGCTGGCCCGCGGCTGAGCGGGGGTGAGTGTCAGGCGTGGGGAGGAGGGCGTCGAGGCCGAGCGGGCCGCCGGGGGACTGCAGGGTGGCGCCCGGGGTGAGCGGGCTGGGCGCGCTCAGGAGGGTCCAGACGACGAAGGCCAGGGCGAAGCAGACGCACAGGACGGCCTCGACATACTTCAGGCGCAGCGGGGGGCGTGAAGGGGAGGAGGTGGCGGTGTCGCGTCGGGGCCTGCTCACACTCGCTCGTCCTTTCCTCCGGGTGATTGTCCGAAAGGCAGCCTAGTCGGTGCGGCTGTGGATGGCATGTGACCGGGCTGAGGGTGTGAGACGGAGGGTGCGCGCTGGCTCTGTCCGGCCCCGACGGTGGTCCAGGGTGACCGGCCGCGACGGTGGTGCAGGGTGACCGGCCGTGACGGTGGTGCAGGGTG
>CAUVMS010000146.1:0-6516 GCA_963552815.1 uncultured Actinomyces sp.
TGTGGCACAATCGCCTGCGGGTCCGCCGGAAGGCCGACGTCATCTTGGCTGAGAAACGATAGGAGTGTCAGACCGTGTCTGAAGCACTGTTGGACGACCCGGAGCTGCTGAAGCGCATCCATGCCCTGCTCCTGAAGATGCTCAAGGACTTCGACGACACCTGCCGTCGCCTCGACATCCCCTACTCCGTCTACGGCGGCACCATGATCGGGGCGATCCGCCACCAGGGCTTCATCCCCTGGGACGACGACGTCGACGTGCTCATGACGCGCGCCGACTACGAGCGCTTCCTCGCCGAGGCCCCCTCCGTCCTGCCGGACGGCTACCAGATCGACAACACCCGGACCCGTCCCGAGTACCCCTTCATGTTCACCAAGCTCGGTCTGAAGGGAACGCTCCTGATACCCGATTTCGGTAAGGGCTCGGCTTATCGGATGCCGATCTCCCTGGACATCCTGCCCCTGGACAACATGCCCGACGACGTCCGCGCCTTCCGCAAGGTGAGCCGCAAGACCTGGCTGTGGGGCCGTCTCCTCTACCTCCAGGGCACGCCCACCCCCTACCTCATCGGCATCACCGGGGCCAAGCGCATGGCGATCCACACGGTCACCGCCGCGATCCACGTGGGACTGCGCCTCATGCGGGCCACCCCGCGCTCCCTCCAGGCGCGCTGGGAGAAGGCCGCGCGCTCCTACGAGCACGCCACCACCAAGCGGATGACCGACTTCTCCATGCGGGACCCGGAGAACTGGGCCGTCACCATGGATGACCTCTATCCGCCCCTCGAGCTCCCCTTCGAGAACATCACCGTCAAGGTCGCCCGCAACTACGACGCCATGATGCGCCGCTCCTACGGCGACTACATGGAGTTGCCACCGATGGAGCAGCGCCGCAACCACAAGCCCTGCGAGATCGATTTCGGGTCCTACGCCGACGAGGCGGAGACGATTCTCGAGACCCTCCGCGGGGCGGGCGCTGAGCCGGCGTCGGACTCCGCCGGTACTGCGGCCGGCTGAGGGCCGCGGCGCATGCCTCGCGTGGAGGACAGTCAGGGTAGTAAGAGGTCGCAGGTCAGCCGAGACTACTTCTGGAACACCGCCGCCTCCGTCATGATGTCGCTGGCGACCGTCATCCTGACGGTGGTCGTCACCCGCTCCGCCGGGCTTGCGGCGGGCGGGGTCTTCGGACTGGCCTACCAGGCCGGGCAGCAGTTCCAGCCCCTGGGCATGTACGAGGTCAGGCCCTACCAGGTCACCGACCTACAGCACCGTTTCGGCTTCGGCACCTACCTGGCCACCAGGATCGTCACGGTGGGGCTCATGATCCTGGGCATCGTCGGCTATGCGGTGGCCTTCGGGGACAGCCCCAGCGACATGCTGCTCATCGTGCTCATCGCCTCCCTGCGCGTCTTCGATGCCTTCGAGGACGTCTACGTCTGCGAGTTCCAGCGGGCAGGCCGCCTCGACATCGGAGGGCAGTCCTGGTTCTGGCGCTCCTTGACAACAGCGGCGGTGTTCTCAGGAATGCTCATCGCCACCGGCGAGCTCCTCATCTCGGCGGTGGTCACGCTGGCCGTCTCCCTGATCGCCACGGTGCTCCTCTACGTGCCTCGGGCCCGCGGCCTCTTCCCGCAGCGGCCCGTGTGGGAGGCGCGGCTCATCAAGGAGCTGCTGGTCATCTGCCTGCCCCTGTGCCTGGCCTCCTTCATCTCCATGTACCTGGCCAGCGCGCCGCGATTCTCCATCAAGCACTATCTCGACTCCACCCAGCAGGGCTACTTCACGATCCTGTTCATGCCGGCCATGGCGATCAACCTGCTCTCCATCATGGTCTTCCGCCCCCTGCTCACCTCCATGGCGAGCCTGTGGGTCGGCGCCGACCTGCCCGGCTTCAACCGGCTCATCCGGCGCGGTCTGCGGGTGACCGTCGGAGCCTTCGGCGTTGTCGGAACGGTCACCTTCCTCGCGGGTGCTCCCATCCTGGGCCTCGTCTACGGAACGGACATCTCCACGTTCCGCGCCGAGCTCATGGTGCTGGTCCTCGGCGGAGCCATGAACGCCGCCAGCGTCGTCCTCTACTACGCCCTGACCACCATGCGGCTCCAGAAGCTCGCCTTCGCGGGCTACGCCGTCGCAGCCGTCGCGATGACGCTGATGTTCATCCTCCTGGTCCCCTCACACGGCCTCCTGGGCGTCTCCATCGCCTACGCCTGCGGGATGACCGTCCTGGTCGGCCTCTTCGCCCTGTTCCAGCAGCGTGCCATCGCGGCGCATAGCGGTGAAAGACACTCTTAATGAAGAGGTGGGCGCGAGGGTGCTCCTATAAGGTGGCACGCATGCCATCGACCCGTTCATCCGGCTTGTTCTCTCCCCGCGACCTCGGGTCCCGCGACAACGCCCTCAACCTCCTCCGCCTCCTCCTGGCCTTCCTGGTCTTCTACTCCCATGCGGACATCCTCTCCGGAACCGGGGACGGGTACAAGGTGGCCGGGCAGCACCTCGGCAGCTGGGGCGTCGTTGGATTCTTCGCCATCTCCGGCTTCCTCATCACGGGATCACGCATGCGCGCCGACGCCGGCCCCTACCTCATCAACCGGGTCACCCGCATCTTCCCCGGCTTCCTGTTCTCCCTCGTCTTCGTCGCCTTCGTCATGGCTCCAGCGGCGCACCTCATCGAGAAGGGGACACTCGAGGGCTTCTTCGGTGCGGGACCCACTCCCGGCAGTTACGTCTACTCCAACATCCTGCTGCACATCTCCACCTACAACATCGGCACGACGCTGGCCACCGTGCCCTATCCCGGAGCCTGGAACGGCTCCCTGTGGAGCCTCTACTACGAGTTCTGGTGCTACATCATCATCGGTGTCTTCCTGTCCTGGAGGTTCACCCGCTCCCATGTGTGGCCCACGGTGCTGCTCTTCGTGGTGAGCGTCGTCATGCACGCCGGCATCAACCGGATCGGCCCCTACGTGGACAACAACAGTGAGTTCGCCCTGCTGATCTTCATGCTCCCCTACTTCCTGGGCGGGGCGCTCATGTACCAGCTGCGTGAGCGCATCCCCATGAGGCCGTGGCTGGCACTCATCGCGACCGCAGGCTCCGTAGCACTCATCCTGTCGCTGCCGGGCTTCGGCGCCCAGCTGGCCTCTCCGCTCATCGCCTATGTCATCCTGTGGCTCGGCGCGGTCCTGCCCTCACCGGAGATCATCAAGGTCCACGACATCTCCTACGGCGTCTACATCTACCACTTCCCGGTGCTCCAGCTCCTCATCCTGCTGGGGATGCACCGCCACGGGCTCGTGCTCCTGCTGCTGATGGCAGGTGCTGTCACGGTCATCCTGTCCACCGCCAGCTGGCTGGGCATCGAGCGTGCCGCCATGCGGTGGTCGCGGGGACGCCAACCCTGGAGCGACCTGCGTCAGCAGGCCCGCTGAGCCCGACCTCCGTCATCGAGCCGGTCATAACTCGCGTACCCCAACAGAAAAACCGTTGGGGTACGCGAAGAATGTCAGGCTCGACGATGGAGGGGCTAGCGCGCCAGGACGTGAGTGGTCAGAGTGCGCACCGCCGTCGAGTCCTGGCGGCGCAGCGCCGTCGGCAACAGCGACAGGGCGTGGGCCCGTGAGATCGTGTGCCGCGTCGCCGCGCGCGCGGCCCGGTGCCAGCCGTTGCGGCGCATGAGACGGGCCGCCAGTGCGAAGTAGGTGCGCTCTCCGGTGAAGCGGCGCCCATCGAACAGCGATGTCGATGAAGCCGACTCCTCGTGGCGCCGGTAGGAGAAGCACACGTGCGGATCGAGCAGAAGGCACCCGCCCGCCGCGATGATGTCGATGACCAGGGCCAGGTCCTGGATGATCGGGAAGCCGGGGCGGAAAGGCGTCGAGACCAGCGCCTCGCGCCGGAAGGTCAGTGAGGGCCAGTAGAGCCAGTCGGCCCTGAGCAGGGAGGTGGCCAGCTCCTCGCCGCTGAGCAGGAGCGGCTGGCGCGTGCGCGGCATGACGACGCGCTTGATCGAGTCGGTCAGGGTGCTCACGGGGCGCCCCTGGGAGTCGATGGGCTGGACCCCGGGCTGGAAGATGTCTGCCTGCGGGAACTTCTCGTGAAGGGTCAGGACCCGCGCCACGTAGTCGGGCTGCATGATGTCGTCGCAGCCCAGAAGCATCACCAGGTCCGCCGAGGCCATCTCGATGCAGCGCTCGTAGTTCGCGGTGATACCGAGGTTCTTCTCGTTGCGGATGTAGGTGACCCGAGGATGATCCAGGCGCTCGAAGTACTCCGGGACCCGGGAGTCCGGGTAGCAGTCGTCGACGACGGTCAGGTGCCAACGCTCATCGGTCTGGCTCAGAACGCTCTCTACCGTCTCGTACAGGTACCGGGGCTCACCCCAGAAGGGGAGCATGATGTCGAGCATGAGTCTCCTGGTCACTGACGGTCACAGACCGTGGGCTTTCGCGATGGGGCAGCATTCTAACCCCGGGCGAAGATCGCCGGGACCGCCTCCTCACCGTCCTCGTACCACGACAGGAGGGCGTCGACGTAGTCGGTGACGTGGCGGTAGTAGGTGAACACCTCCTGGCCGGCGTCGTCGCCCTCGGCCTCCTTGGCCAGGGCCCACACGTACCAGCACCAGCCGGCGAAGACCACGTAGGACCAGAAGTGGCGGCGCTCCCGAGCCGTGGGGGTGCGGTCGAAGTAGTAGGCGATCGCCTTGTCGGCGCGCTCGACGTGCATCTGCGTGCACACCACCAGGGTCCCGAAGTCGCTGGCGATATCGGACATGCCGGCGTACTCCCAGTCGATGAGATCGATGTGGCCGTCGGTGTCCACCAGGAAGTTCGGCGGGAAGAAGTCGTTGTGGCTGGGCACCCTCTCGAAGCCGTCCGCGTCGGCGGCGACCTTGAGGCGCATCACCTTGGCGCGCAGCTCGACGTAGTCGGGAACGTCGATGGGATGGTGACGCTCGATCAGCTGCTCGTAGCGCAGCGCCTCCTGGATGTAGTCGAAGTCCCGCTGAAGCGTCCTGCTGGAGGTGTGCAGGCTGCGGGCCATGCGCATGGCCTGCCTGAGCTCGTCGGCGTTGGCGATGTCCAGGTTGCGGGCATCGGGGACGAATCGGGAGATCTTCCACCCTCTGACGTCGTCGTCGGCCACGAAGGTCGTGTCCAGGCCGAGCTCATGAGCCAGGCGCAGGCCCGCCGCCTCGGCGTGGCGGTCGACGATCTCCTCGGTGCCGACGCCGGGGTGGCGGTAGACGTACTCCTCTCCGTCCACGGCGAAGTGGCACGACAGGTTCGTCAGCCCCTGCTTGAGGGGGTAGAAGCCGGAGATCTCCGTCTTGCGGCAGCCCAGAGCCTCGGAGATGTGGTCGAAGACCTCGGAGTCCACGTTCTCGATGAACTTCGGGTCGAAGGAGCGGATCTCGTCAACCGAGTCGAACTCGTTGATCATGCCCTCGGGGTAGCGGCGCATGACCATGTCGAGCTCCTTGACGTGCTCGATGTAGATCGCCTCCCACAGCTTGGGCGCCGTCTCGGGCAGGTGGTAGACCTCCTCCAGGATGCGCCGGAAGGTGGAGGAGAAGGTCCGGTCGAAGTAGACGTGGCCCAGCATGATCCAGGCGTCGGAGCCCCCGACCTCGACATCCGTGATCCGATCGCCCGGGCCGGTGGTGATGCACCACTCCTCGGTGGGGCCCTCGACGTACTGGGCCGAGTAGTAGGCCTTGTAGACGTGCGACTCGAAGGGGTTGTCCGTGAAGTAGTCGTCGGAGGAGCAGATGAAGGTGTTCGCCAGGATGTCGCGCACCAGCCACAGGGAACCGTTGTTGTTGCGTGAGACGTAGTCGTCGTTGACGACGATCTTCACGCCGAACTGCTCGGCCAGGTAGAAGAAGTACTCCTTCTTGTAGCCGACGACGACCGTCACGTCCGTGACGCCGGCCTCGTGCAGCTGGCGGATCTGCCGTTCGACCAGGACCTCGTCGCGTACGCGGAGCATGCCCTTGGGACGCTCGTAGGAGATCGGGGCGAAGCGCTGGGACAGGCCCGCCGCCATGATGACGGCGTTGTTCACCCGGTAGGGCTCCAGGGCGGCCCGGCCCGCCTCGGTCAGGTGGCGTTCCTGGATGTAGCCGGCCGCCTCGCACTCGCGCACGGCGGCGTTGACCCGTCCCAGGGACATCCCGGTGGACTTCTGGATCTGGCGCTGGGTGAGCGCGTCGCCCGACCGCAGGAGGGTGTGGAGCACATCGAACTGCGACTGCGACAGGGGCTGTGCCTGGGCTTCTGCCATCGGATCCACCATTCGTTCAGTAAAGAGGGAAGTGTTGAGGTGTTCGAAGATAGCAGGTTAAGGTGTGGAACTGAACTACTGGGGTGGGGTGATGGGTCACCTGGGCGGGGGGGGGCGGGTCGCCCCACCCCCCCCACAAGCCCCCGAGGTTCTTGTGGCCCCCGCCGCCGCGCACGCCGGCGGCCGCGCCAGCCCAATGCTGCTGCCGCCGCTGCGGCCAGCATGC
>CAUVMS010000147.1:0-6484 GCA_963552815.1 uncultured Actinomyces sp.
GTACCCCTTGTCCTCGTCCGCGCCCGGTCCGCCGCAGCGGGCCAGCGCCTGGGCCTCGTCGTCGCACGTGAGCACGCCGAAGCCCACCGGTACCCCGGTGTCGAGCGCCACCCGGCTCAGCCCGTCGGTCGCGGCCCGGCACACGTAATCGAAGTGCGGGGTGCCGCCGCGGATGACGACGCCCAGCGCGACGACCGCCTCGGCACCGCCCCGCGCGGCGGCCGCGGCGAGCACCGGAAGCTCGAAGGAACCCACCGCCCGCACGACACTCGCCTGAGCCCCGGCCTCCTCGACGGCGCGCAGCGCCCCGGCGACCAGGCCCTCCATGACACGCTCGTGCCACTGGGCAGCGACGACCGTCACCCTCATGCCCCGCGCGTGAGGTGCGCTCTGCTCGGGTGCCCCGGATCCGCTCATCGTGTCTCTCCCTCGTTCTCGTCGGTCGTGTGCCAGGGGGCATCGTCGGCCGTCGCCTCACCGGGTGGCACGTCCGCGCGGGACCCGGTGGGCTCGAGCCCGGTGAGCAGATGACCCATGCGGTCGCGCTTGGCGCGCAGGTAGCTGAGGTTCTCCCCGTTGGCGAAGGTCGGCGTCGGCGTCCTGGAGCGGACGCTCACGCCGTAGTGCTCCAGGCCCGCGACCTTGTCCGGGTTGTTCGTCATGAGCTCGACCGAGCGCACGCCCAGGTGCCGCAGCACCTGGGCGGCGGTGGCGTAGCTGCGGGCGTCGGCCGGCAGCCCCAGCGCGACGTTGGCGTCAAGGGTGTCCATCCCCTCCTCCTGCAGCGCGTAGGCGCGGAGCTTGTCGATGAGCCCGATGCCGCGCCCCTCGTGGTCGGAGGCGTAGACGAGGACCCCGCGGCCGCGGGCGCCGATCGCCTCCATGGCGGCGCGCAGCTGCGGCCCGCAGTCGCAGCGCAGGGAGGACAGGACGTCGCCGGTCAGGCAGGCGGAGTGAACGCGGGTGAGGACGTCCTCACCGTCCGCGACACGGCCGCACACGAGCGCGAGATACTCGGCGCCGTCGACCCTGCTGCGCAGGGCGTGGGCGGTGAACTCCCCGTGCGCGGTGGGCAGGTGCGCCGAGACGACCTCCTCGACGAGATCCTCGTGCAGCCACCGGTAGCGCTCCAGGTCGCCGACCGTGATCATGGGCATGGCGTGGGCGTCGGCGAGCTCTCGCAGCTGGTGTCGGCGCGCCATGGTGCCGTCGTCGTTGACGACCTCCACGAGGACACCCACGGGCCGGTTGCCCGACAGGCGCATGAGGTCGACAGCGGCCTCCGTGTGACCGCGGCGCGTGAGGATCCCGCCCTCGCGTGCACGCAGGGGGAAGACGTGGCCGGGGTGGACGAGGTCGGTCGGCGCTGAACCCGGGTCCGCCAGGACACGGAGAGTGCACGCCCGGTCGGCGGCGCTCACGCCCGTGGTGACGCCCGTGCGCGCGTCGGCGCTCAGTGTGAAGGCCGTCCTCTTAGGATCGGTGTTGTGCTCGGTCATCATGGGGATGCCCAGGCGGCCGATCTCCTGGGCCGTCATAGGTGCGCAGATGATGCCGGTCGAGTGTCGGATCGCGAAGGCCAGCTGCTCGGTCGTGGCAGTCGCCGCGGGCAGGATGAGGTCCCCCTCGTTCTCCCGGCTCTCATCGTCGACGACAACGACCATCCGGCCCTCGCGCAGGGCGGTGAGGGCGTCCTCGACGCTGTCCATGCGCGTGTCCGGGCGCACGCTCCTGGTGTTCAGCATGCCTGCCGCTCCTCCTCGCTCAGGCGGGCGCCCAGAAGACGCTCGGCGTACTTGGCCATGACGTCGACCTCAAGGTTGACCCGTTCTCCCGGCCGCCTCGTGCCCAGAGTGGTGCGTCGCAGCGTCTCCGGGATGAGGCCGACGCTGAGCGACGCCCCTGCTCCCGGCTCAGGGGAGACATCGGGGGCGTCATGCTGGCCGTCCTCGACGTCGACGACGGTCAGCGACACCCCGTCGAGGGCGACCGATCCCTTGACGGCGACGTAGTGGGCGATCTCCCGCGGCAGGCTGACGCGCAGGAGGTCCCAGTGCTCGCCGTGGTGGCGGCTGAGGACCTCGGCGGTGGCGTCGACGTGCCCCTGAACGATGTGCCCGCCGAGCCGGTCGGTGGCACGCAGGGCGCGCTCGAGGTTGACCGGGTCTCCGGGCGCCTGGGAGCCCAGGGTGGTGCGCGTGAGAGTCTCCGCCATGAGGTCGGCGGTGAAGGCGCTCCCGTGCATGGCGGCGACCGTCAGGCAGCACCCGTTGACGCTGATGGAGTCGCCCAGGCTCGCGTCCTGGGTGACGGTGGGCGCCTCGATCGTCATTCGGGCGCAGTCCTCGACGGTCTCGAGCCGGACGACGCGTCCGAGCTCCTCGACGATTCCGGTGAACATCAGTGACTCTCCTCGGTGTGGCGGCGGATAGGGGGACGAGTGCTCTCCCGGTGGTCCGGGCGTTGGGTGCTGTGCCGCGGTCTCGGGTCCGCAGGGGCGTCGGGGTGGACGTCGTCGGCCCCCAGGTCCCCGGAGAGGCGGACGGCGAGCCCGTCGCCCGAGCCGAGGACCTCGACGCGGGGATGACGCAGCCGCAGGGCGTCGGCGATCGTCGTCGCCCCGAAGTCGGCGACGGCGGCCGGTCCCGAGCCGAGAAGTGCGGGGGCCATGTAGGCGACGACCTCATCGACGACGCCGGCGCGCAGGAAAGCGGTCGCGAGGGTCGGGCCTCCTTCGAGGAGGACATGGCGGATCTCGCGCTCGGCGAGCACAGCGAGGACGGCGCGCGGGTCGTGGTCGGGCAGGAGGAGGTAGTGGTCGTCGGCGAACACCCTGGAGGTGGGAGGCAGGCGCCTGGAACCGACGACGACGCGCAGCGGCTGGAGGTGAGCCGGGGCGGGCTCTCCCGTCTCGTCGCGGACTGTGAGGGCCGGGTCGTCGGCGAGGGCGGTGCCGGTGCCCACCATGATGGCGTCGCACTGACGGCGCAGGTGGTGGGCGTCGCGGCGGGCCGTCGCCGGGGTGATCCACCGGCTGGTGCCGTCGTCGGCGGCGATACGGCCGTCGAGGGTGACGGCGAGCTTCCACGTCACCATGGGGCGGCCGCGGATCACGGCGAGGAGCCACGGGCGGTTGAGACGCGCGGCGTCCTGGGAGCACAGCCCGCGCCGTACCCGCACGCCGGCGGCCTCCAGCCTCGCTGCGCCGCCTCCGGCCGGCTCGGTCGGGTCGTCCTGGGCGTAGATGACCTCGGCCACGCCTGCGGCGAGGAGCGCCTGGACGCACGGGCCGGTGCGGCCCTCGTGGTTGCACGGCTCGAGGGTGACGACGGCGGTGGCTCCCCGGGCGGAGGCGCCCGCCGCGGCGAGGTTCGCCAGCGCGTCGACCTCGGCGTGGGCGGTGCCGGCGCCACGGTGGTGGCCCTCGGCGAGGACAACGCCGTCGGCGGAGAGGATGACGCAGCCGACCCTGGGGTTGGGGCCGGGCGGAGCGTCGGGGCAGGCCGCGGCCCGGAGGGCGCGTTGCATCGCGGCCGTCTCCACGGGGGTGAACGAGGTCATCCGGTCCTCTCCCTCGGGTGCGCTGGGGAGAGACACCGTCACGCCGGACCCACCGGGTGCACGGCACCCGGCACGGCGTTGTGTGTCCCGTGTGCGCTTCCCATCCGGACTCTCACCGTCGGTCCAGGAGTTCCACCTGGTCAGCCGGTCGCTGGATGCGACCGGGTCGCGGACTGTCACCGCCGGTTCGGACTTTCACCGACCCCAGAGCACACGAGCTCATCTCGTTGGAGAGAATGTACCGCGTGCGAGTGCGTTCGGCTGCCTCCCCGCACCCATGTGACCAGCCCCACCTCGACAGGGTGTCCGGATGCGGGCGGCACCGCAGGCAGGCCGCCCGCTCCCGGGCCTCACTTCTTGCGGTACAGGGACTTCGTGGCGTAGACGGGCTCGTTCGTCACCTGGACACCCAGCGCGCGGAAGATGCCCTCGTCCACCGATCCTAGGATCGTGGAGGTGTGGACGTCGCAGCCCCGCAGCGTCTCGAGCTGGTCGAGAGCCTTGCGGGCGTTGTCGTCCCCGTTGGCGGACACGGCCAGGGCGATGAGCACCTCGTCGGTGTGCAGACGCGGGTTGCGGCTGCCCAGTCTCTGGGTCTTGAGCTTCTGGATGGGTTCGATGGAGGCCGGGGCCAGCAGGTCAACACCGTCATCGATCCCGGCCAGGAGCTTGAGGGCGTTGAGCAGCATCGCCGAGGAGCACCCCAGCAGGGCCGAGGTCTTACCCGTCACGATGCGCCCGTCGGGCAGCTCGATCGCCGAGGCCGGCTCGCCGGTGGCCGCCGCCACCTCCAGCGCGGGCGGCACCACGGGGCGGTCCTCCTTGCTCACCCCCACCTTGGCCATGAGCAGTGCGATCCGTTGGGACTGGACGGGGGCGATGACCTCGCGCTTCTCGGTCACCAGGGCCCGGTAGTAGCGGCGGATGATCTCCTGGCTGGCGGCCTGCCGGCAGGCATCGTCGTCGCAGATGCAGTTGCCGGCCATGTTGACGCCCATGTCCGTGGGGGAGGCGTAGGGCGAGGATCCCAGGATCTCCTCGAACAGGCGGGTCAGGACCGGGAAGACCTCGACGTCACGGTTGTAGTTGACGCTCTGGACGCCGTGGGCCGCCAGGTGGAAGGGGTCGATCATGTTGACGTCGTCGAGGTCGGCGGTGGCCGCCTCGTAGGCGATGTTGACCGGGTGGTCCAGCGGCAGGTTCCAGATCGGGAAGGTCTCGAACTTCGCGTAGCCCGAGGAGATGCCCCGCTGGTGGTCGTGGTAGATCTGGGACAGGCAGGTGGCCATCTTGCCGCTGCCCGGGCCGGGGGCGGTGACCACCACGAGGTCCCGCCTGGTCTCGATGTACTCGTTGCGCCCATAGCCCTCCGCCGAGACGATACGGGCGACGTCGCCGGGGTAGCCGGGGATGGGGAAGTGACGGTAGACCGTGATGTCCAGCGCCTCCAGCTTGCGCTTGAAGTCGCGGGCCTGGCGGTTGTCCTCGGTCCACTGGGTCACGACGACGCTACCCACGTAGAGCCCGTAGCTGCGGAAGGCGTCGATGTGGCGCAGCAGGTCGTCCTCGTAGGAGATGCCCAGGTCCGCGCGGACCTTGTTGCGGGCCAGGTCCTTGGCGTTGACCGCCACGACGATCTCGACCTCGTCGGCCAGCTCGGCGAGCATGACGATCTTGTTGTCCGGGGTGAAACCGGGAAGTACGCGCGAGGCGTGCATGTCGTCAATGAGCTTGCCGCCGAACTCCAGATAGAGCTTGCCGCCGAACTGGGCGCGGCGCTCCGCGATATGGCTGGACTGCATCCGCAGGTACTTGTCCCGGTCGAATCCGATGCGCAATGGGCTCTCCTTGAGGCGGTCTGATGGACGTGGTGAGGGTAGGGCAACGAGTGCGGGAAAAAGGGGAGGGCGCCTCCCCGGTGGGAGGCGCCCCTCAGATGCTCACTGCTGCGGTGGCCTCAGATGGAGGCGACGCGCTTGGCGAGCTTGGACTTGCGGTTGGCGGCCTGGTTCTTGTGGATGACGCCCTTGGAGACGGCCTTGTCCAGCTTGCGGGAAGCGGCCTTGAGGTGCTCGAGCGCGGCGTCCTTGTCGCCGGCCTCGACGGCCTCGCGCACGCGACGCACGTAGGTCTTGAGCTCGGACTTGACGGACTTGTTGCGCAGGCGGGCCTTCTCGTTGGTCTTGATGCGCTTGATCTGGGACTTGATGTTCGCCACGGTGAAACTTTCTCGCGTCTGATTGGTCAATGGCCGGAGAGAGGGTTCGCGCCACGGGCTGACATGAGGTGGTGGGGCACCTGGCTGACCCGGTCGCCGGACCCCGCAGCCGGCCAGGCCAGAGGTCCAGTAGGCGACTGTATCATTCGCGATCCCCGCGGCCCCAGGCGCGAACCGGGGCGCAGGCGTGAAGTGCATCGCCCCTCGGGGCGGCTTGCCCCGGGGCCCTCAGGCGTGGTGGTGGCGCAGGGCGGCGACGACGCCGTCGAAGACCTCCCGGTCCATCGTGGCCCCCTCGCGGCGCACTGCGGCCGGCTCCACCAGGAGCAGGCGGTCCAGGCGCACCTCGCTGGGGCGGCCCTGGCGGTCCCAGCTGCCGGTGCCGACGTCGTGCCAGAAGCGGCCCCACCGCGCCTCCTGGGCGGCGTCGCGGTCGTGGTCCTTGCTCGTCATCTGGGCCACGACGAGGCGGGTCTCGTGGCGGGCCAGGACCAGGACGGGCCGGTCCTTGCCCTGGGCGGGATCCTCCTCGAAAGGGACCCAGGTCCACACGACCTCGCCCGGATCGGCGTCACCATCGGGGTCGGGGGAGTAGCTGAAGGCGGGCAGCCCCAGGGAGGCGACGTCGTAGACGCCGGCCCCCTGCGACGAAGCCGTCGAGGACTCGGAACGCTGCGAGCGGGGCGGAGCCGGCCTCGGGCCGGA
>CAUVMS010000148.1:0-6462 GCA_963552815.1 uncultured Actinomyces sp.
CGCGGCGGCTGAGGACCGGGCTGGGGCGGCCGGGCCGGCCCGCGCGGGGGATGGACTGGATGCTCATGTGTGCCTCCTGGATGGTTGTCCGGAGGGCCCGGCGACCATCTGCGGCACGCCGGGGAGATGGTCTCGACTTCCTTCGCCGGTACTAACCGGAGCAGGTTCGAGGGTCTGCGGATTTCCGCACTCTCAGCGCCGGCAGCGGCAGCCCGTCGGCCAGTGGCGGCCGGGCCGACGACGGGGCGCTCCCCTGTCGTTGCAGGTCAACTGTAGTTCGACACCGCCCGCCGACACCAACTCCGGTGCCCCGCGCCACGAAACCCATGACCCGCCCGCGTCGCCCTCCCGCGCGTTCGTAGGGTAGGTCGCCGGTTCGTACCCTCTACCCCTCGAACGCGCGACCTCAGGGACGACCCCGCGGTCCGTCAGTCGGCGCCGCGTGGTCGGACTCGTCGACCTCCCCTGGGGAGGAGCCGGGGCGCGCGCCGTCGTCCGAAGGGTGGAGGGGCGGCTCCCTCGAATCGCTCCAACGACGTTCCCGCTCACAGGCCGCCACCTCCTAACCTGATCGCATAAGCGCCGGCTCGCAGGCCCTCGCCGTCCCGCGCCATACCGGGAAGGCTCCGCCGCCCCCGCATCCAGGACAAACCCACACCTGCCCCACGAGAGGAGCCCACCCCATGAGCACCCCCTGGTTCCTCCCCGCTCCGCTGATCGACATCGCCGCGATCGCACTGTGGTGGGGGCTCCTCAGGATCTCGCGACGCCGGGACGACCGGCGGCTGCGCAACGGGCTCCTGTTCCTGCTCCTGGTCGGCTCCGCGGCGAGAGCACTGCTCCACCTGGCCTCCCTCATCCCTGCCCTCAAGCTCCCGGTGGGACTGGGCAGCGTCGCCTTCTTCCTGCTCATCGCCCTCATGCCGTTCCTGCTCATGTTCAACGGCGTCGTCCTCATCCGCCGCGAAGGCCGGCGCCTGAGCAACCTGCTGTGCCTGGCAGCCGGTCTGGGACTCATCGCCACGCCGGTGGCCGCCGCCGCCCTGGTGGCCACCGCCACCCCTTGGGGCCTGCTGGTCGCCGCGCTCATGTTCTGCACCTGCGCCTACCTGGGCGTCTTCCTCCTCATTTTCTTGGGCCAGACGGTGGTGCAACGGATCTGGGGCGGGCGCCGGGCCATGCCACACCCCGACGTCGTCGTAGTCCATGGAGCCGGGCTCATCAACGGGCGGGTCGGGCCGCTGCTGGGCTCGCGGATCACGGGCGGCATCGATGCTTGGCGCGATGAGGACGCCCTGCGCCCAGGCGTGCCGCTGCTGGTCATGAGCGGCGGACAGGGCCCCGACGAGCCGATCAGCGAGGCGCGCGCCATGGCCGACTACGCGATCGCCCGCGGCGTCCCGGCTGAACAGATCCTCCTGGAGGACCGCTCGACGACGACCCGCACGAACATCGCCTACACCCGCGATCTCCTGGCCGAGCGGGGCATGGTGGACCCGCAGGTGCTGCTGGTGACGAGCTCCTTCCACGCGGTGCGCACCGCGATCCTCGCCTCCGACATGGGGGTGCCGTGGGCGGTGACACCGTCGCGCACGGCCTGGTTCTACATCGTCAACGCCTGGCTGCGCGAGTACATCGCCGTCCTGACCTACCGGCGCCGCCCCGCCCTGGTCTGCGCCGCCGTCGCCGGGGTCTTCGCCGTGCTGTACGCGCTGCTGGCCCTCGGCGCCCAGGCCGGCCTCATCGGCTGAGCGGAACCGCATCCCGTAGCATCCCTCGGCCACATATTTCAGAACAAACGTTCTTGACTGATCGTTCCAGAATGTTTATTCTGGATTCATGGGACGACGACGAACTTTCATCGAGAGCGAGGCTATCGGCTCCGCCACGGCGGTCTTCGCCGAGCGCGGCTTCGCGGGAGCCTCCGTGGACGACCTGGTTCGGGCCACCGGCGTCAACCGCGCCAGCCTCTACGGGGTCTTCGGTTCCAAGGACGGACTCTTCCAGCGCTGCCTCACTGAGGCGCTGGCCGCTCTGAGTCCTGCGGCCACCCCCAGTGATTCCACCGACGCCGCAGGGGCGGGCTGCGAGGAGCTTGATCTGGTTCTCGTGGCGCTCATGGAGATCGCCCCTGGGGACCCGGCCGTGCGCGAGGCCCTTGAGGCTGCCCTCAACCGGGCGGGCGTCACCGCCGAGGCGCTCGGCCGGCGCCTGCTGGAGCGGGCCGGCGCTGCGACGTCGAGCTCGGCCGCAGCGGCCCCAACAGCATCGGCCTCACCGCCGAAGTAGTCCACCCCAGCCTCGTGCTCACTAGCCAGACCACCAGCGCACTTCCACCCAACCGACCTGCCCACGAGAGGAGCAGACATCATGAGCCGCAACACCGTCACCATTACCGACACCACCTTGAGCGTTGAGCCGCACGGCCTGGACAAACTCTGGTCCTACACCTCCCGGCTGGAGTTCCCGCTCGCGCACGTACGCGGCGCCACGCACGACCCCGGTCTGCGCCACGAACCCAAGGGCTGGCGCGGGCCCGGAATGCAGGCGGGCAGCAAGCTCTCCGGGACCTTCCACGCCGAGGGCACGGCGCAGTTCTGGAACATCTCCGGCTACGAGAACACGCTGGTCGTCACCTTGGAGGACGAGCGCTTCACGCACCTCTACCTCACGGTCGACGACCCCTCCGGCCTGGCCGCGGAGATCAACACCGCCATCCGCCCCACCCAGGCGTGAGCCCGCCGCCTCATCCAGTCAGACGCTCGGCGCCCCGCGCCACGAGCCTTAATCGCCCTCCCGCGCGTTCGTAGGGTAGGTCGCCGGTTCGCACCCTTAACCCTCGAAGGCGCGACACAAGGTACGACCGCGTGGGCCCGGCAGTCGGCGCCACGCAGGCGGGACTGGCTGCAAGGTCGGCCCAGTTACGGCATGATCAGGACGGAACGGGCCGACGCCGTCGGCCCGCCGCCAGCACGCAGGCACCCACGACGCCGCCCGACCGGGGCGCAAGGAGGACTTATGAGCGCACAGGACCCCGTCGAGATCGACCAGACCACCGACTTCATGTGGAAGGCGACCGCGGCCGTGGCCACACTCGCCTCCGGGTTCGTGGCCGAGAAGGTCGTGGCGCTCGGCTGGCGGGCGATCACCGGCAGGCCCGCCCCGCGCGAGGAGGACCAGCTGCTCAACTACAAGCTGGCCGAGGTCGTCGTCTTCGCCGTCATCTCCGGGGCCACCATCACGCTGGTGCGCGAGCTCGGGCTGCGCCAGGCCGCCAAGTGGTACAGCGCCCGCCGCCCCGACTCACCCTACGCGCTGCGCGCCATCGGCAACTGAGGCCGCCCTTTGCGGGTATGCCGGCCCCATTGTGGGGTCGGCATATCTCTTTTTTGCGGCCGTGTCACTCCGGGAGACTTTTCCCGCCCACGGACCGTTCGCAGAGCCCCTCTGCACATTCGGCACCGCTGCATCTGCGCAGGTCAGAGCGGGTTCACAAGGAACCAGCCGAGCTCGCGGTCGCTGGCCGAGCTCCGAAAAGTCTCCCAAAGTGACACTTTCGCCGCGGTGAGCGCCCAGCACACCGACCACGGCGGGTACCCAGTCTCAGATGCCGACCTCACCGCGGAGGAACAAGCCGATATCCTCGACCTCCGTCGCGACGGCATCCACCATCGCGACGATCTGAGCCTTGGAGACCCCCGCGCCCAGGCACCACGAGGCGCGGGCGATGATGTCACCATCGGTGTCGGGCCTGGCCTCCACCACCGAATCGCCTGACCGAGGAGAGGCCTGACCGACGCTGGCTGCGTCACTGATCGCCTCACCCATGCGATCAGCGAAGCCCGTGCGCACACCCATCACCTGACTGACCACGTTCCAGTCATTGGCAATCATCGGCCCCAGCACCCGGTCCGACGGGGCCATGCCGCTCCAGCGCGCCGTCACGATGAGCTCCGTCCCTTCGACCGTGACCACCAGCTCGCAGGCATCGTCACCGATCGAGAGGATGACGGCATCGTCCTTCTCCTGGAAGTCGTAGTCGGGGCTCAGCGCCTCCACCACGAGCGGGAGGGTCAGCGCAGGCAGCCGAGGGGGAACACGGCCAAGGTCCTTCGCGCCAAACAGGTCCATGATCGCAGCCTCGGCCTGGCCGTCGTCGAGCATGTTCGGCTCGGCAAGATCGTTGGAACCACCGGACTCGTCATCGTCGGCGTGATCCGACTCGTCGCGTTCCGCCTTGAGAGCCTCGAGCATGGCCCGTCCCAGCGCCTCCTCCCGGCTACCCAACATCTCGGGCTGCCCAAGGACCTTCTCCATCGTGGCGGCGAAGACGTCATGGATGCCCATCTCCACCGGGTCGAGGCCGTTGGCCTCGGCAATCCTGGAGGCCTGGGTCAGGAGCATGGAGGCCCTGTCCATGTCGCTGTCGAGGAGCACCCGGGCCTGCTCGACCAGCTGGCTCACGGCCTCGGCAGGTTCCCCACCCAGCTCGGCCAGCAACTCCTCCGGGCTGTCGGGTATCTGGATCCCGGCGTCCTTGGCGAAGTCGTCAAAGCGAGTCTGTGGGAAGGTCTCCTCCAGGAACTCCTCGAAGAACATGCACGCGTCGACGGCCTCACGCAGGTAGTGGCCGAGCTGGTCATCAGTCATCCCAGCGGACACCGGCAGCGTAGATGCAGCGCACAAGAGCACCGAGTCATCCTCCGGCGAGGAGACAACATAGGCCCTCAGCATGTCGTCGTTGTCCGGGCTGGCGTTCCAGGACTCGACGAGGATGCACAGCGCCTCCAACATGTAGAACGGGGCCTTCGAATGCCATTGGATGGAGACGCTCAGGAGGTCGGGGACCACCCGGAACCTCAGGGCGCTGTTGTCGGTCAGGCCCACGAGCGACCCGTCCCAGCTGACCATCACCGGAGCGTCGACACCGAGCAGGATCTTCTTGACCCGGGCGAGGGTTACCTTCGTCGGCCTGGGGGCGGCGGGCTTACGAGGTGCGGTGGACCGGCGGGTCTTGGCGGTCGGCTTCTTGCGAGGGGACACAGATGCTCCTGTCGCTGGTGGTGGTCAACGGCTCTGTTACTCGCGCAGGACGGCGGGAACGGAAGCGCGCGGCACCTGGGGGCTGTCGGCCAGCACCGTAGTGATCGTCCCTGAGATCTATATGAATCGACACACCACTTCCACATCCCATTGTGTCACTCCGGGAGACTTTTCCCGTCCACGAACCGTTCACGGGTCTCCTCCATGCATCGGACGCTATCGCAACTGCGCAGGTCAGAGCGGGTTCACAAGGAACCGGCCGAGCTCGCGGCCGCCAGCCGAGCTCCGAAAAGTCTCCCAAAGTGACACTTTCGCCTTCCTCACCCCTCGGTACCCGCGCCGGACGACCCGTTCAGCGCCGGCGCCACGCCGGCCAGCACTCCTGCGACCCAGCGCCACCCCGGCCCACCCTCGACCACGGCTCCTCACCGGCCCGCGGGTAGGCTGACGGGAGCGCCAACGGTGTGCCGCGCAGGCGACCCTCCGGGGCGCCACCGGCCCACCCCCAGCGCTTCCGCCTTGACCTTCGGAAACCTGAGGAAACCCGCCCCGATGAATGCCGTGCAGATTGTCTGTGTCGTCATCGTCGTCATCGCCACGACGATCGGTATCGCAGTTTTCGCACGCGCCTGTTTCACTATTGGCGCCCGCATGGCCGTGGGCCGCGCGGCCGCGCCGGAGCGTCTTCGCCCGGTCGGCAAGCGCCTGGCGCTCACACTGAGCGCGCTCGTGGGTCACACCGCCTTCAAGGGTCGCCCCTTCATCAAGGCCGCCCACTGGCTGGTCATGGTCTCCTTCCCGCTGCTGTTCCTCACGCTCGTGGCCGGCTACGGGCAGGTCCTGGGCGGGGCCAGCTTCGCGCTGCCGCTCATCGGGCACGCCGCCTGGTGGGCCTGGGTCGTCGAACTCATCGCCTGGCTGTCCACGGCCGGGATCGTGGGCCTGACGATCCTGCGCTGGCGCCTGACCCGGGCCGGCCGGGCGGCCCCGCCCTACGCGCCCGACTCCGACGGCGGCAAGCGCCCACGCACCTCGCGCTTCGCCGGGTCGACGTCGGCCCAGGCGAAGTTCGTGGAGGCCATCATCATCGGCGTGGTCGCCTGCGTGCTGGCCCTGCGGATGCTTGAGCACGCCCTCCTGGCCGCCTCCCCCGACCCGGCGCAGCAGGCCCTGGCCACCTGGACGCACTTCCCGCTGACGGCCTGGACCGGCCCGCTGCTCGCCCCCTTGAGCACTGGCGCCCTGAGCAACGCGATTCTCATCGTCGCCACCATCAAGGTGGTGGTGTCGATGACCTGGTTCGTCGTCGTGGGCCTCCAGCCCTCGATGGGCGTGGCCTGGCACCGGTTCCTGGCGATCCTCAACGTCTACGCGCGCCGCGAGGTGGACGGCACCAAGGCGCTGGGCCCGCTCCAGCCA
>CAUVMS010000149.1:0-6359 GCA_963552815.1 uncultured Actinomyces sp.
GGAAAGTACGTCCTCAACCCGCCTCGCCCGGCTCGTCGCCGACGCCCGGGCCGACATCCGGGCCGACGCCCGGGCCGACGTCCGGTGAGACCGCGTCGCGCAGGGCCGGTTGCAGAACAGCAGCCCCCAGCACGATCGGAAGGTAGGCGGGCAGCACCGTCCACGGCCCGATGAACACGTTCTGCACCACGGTCAGCGCCGCGAAGAACAGCCAGGGAGTGGCCTCGAGCCGCCCCAGGTCCCGCATCATCGCCGCCAGCGCCATCCCGGCGATGAGCAGCAGCAGGAGCGCACCGGGGATCGATGCGGCCGCCCACATGTCCATGACCCCCGAGTGCAGCTCGATACGGCCACCGAACATGAAGTTCTCGACGTAGCCGTTCTCCGGGTTATAGCCCAGGGCCGCCATGCCGCGCTTGGCCACCCACAGGTCCTCGAAGCGGGGCTTGACGCCGGCGCCGTACCCCCAAGGGCGGTTGCGGAACAGGGCCCAGGAGGCGCCCAGCTCGGGGCGGGCGGACAGGAGCAGACCCGAGGAGCTCGACGACTGGGCGATGGTCCGGTTCTGGGCGTCCTCGCCCAAGGTCCCGGACTCCGAGGCGGCGACGACCCCGGCCATCGCCACCACTCCCACAACCCCCAGGACGGCGATCTGTGAGACCGCCAGGCGTCGCGGGGTGGGCACGCGCCACCGCGCCCAGGACGCCAGGGCCTGCCAGATGACCGTGCCCAGGATGATGGCGAGGAAGGCCAGGGTGGAGCGCGAGTCCGAGACGAGGAAGACACCGCCCAGTCCCAGCAGGGCGATGATCTGCACCAGTCGGCGCCGGTTCGCCACGAGGCTGAGGACCATGATCGACACCGCCGCACCGATCCCGAACTTCCACGGGTTGGGACTGGTCTGAAGCAGCGACAGTGAGTCCAGGAACATGCCGAAGCTGACCGCCAGCGCCGCGCGCCGCACTCCCAGACGGCGCGCGCCCCACACGAAGGCGGCCACCGCACAGGGCACCGCCAGCAGGCTCAGGGTGGTGACGCGGCGGGCCGAGGCCTCCACGATGAAGCTGCTCTCGGCCAGCAGGGACATGATGTAGGCCGTGCCCGCTGCCAGGATGGACAGCACGAGCAGCAGGGAGAACCGGCGCGCGTGGCGCACGGCCGTCCAGGCGATAGGGGCCGAGGCAAGCGCGACGCAGTCACCGACGCTCAACGCGGCCGCCAGCTCGCGGCGCACCCCCAGGCACACCAGGAGGACGACGGCGATCGTCATCTCCAGTCTCCGCTGGGGCGGCGGCGTCGGACTGGCCCCGGGAACAGCCTCCGACGACGTCTGCGGCCCGTCGTCAGCGGGGGCCAGCGGCAAGGACTGGGCCACGGCCGATCAGGAGTCTTCCCGAGAGCGACGGCGCCCGATGATGAGCAGCGGGTCCTCAACCTTGTCCTGCGGGTTCTTCTGGCTCAGGAAGTACAGCAGAATGGCCATGACGGCGCCGGCGGCCAGACCGATGGCGGCCCCGATGAGCGCGGTGGACACCGCAGACAGGCTCGAGGGCGACGTGGGGGTCGTGGGGGAGTCGACCACCTTGAGAGTCGCGGTCGTGTTCCCCGGCTGCCCGGAGTTGGACAGATCACGGGCCACCGTGTCCAGGGCGGACAGCTCGGCCTCGGCGATCCGGTGGGCGCGCTCGGGGTCTGTGCTGGTGGCACGAATCTCCACCAGGGTGGTGCCGGTCTTGCTCGTCACCGAGACGGACTTGCGCAGCTCCTGCTGGCTGAGCCCAGTGGACTTGGAGACCTCCGCGAAGGTGCTCTCCGAGGTCCCGATCTCCACCAGCGTCGGCATGATGGAGGTCAGGTAGTTGAAGGTGTTGGTGGGGTTGGCCTCACTGTTCTCCACGCTGAGGTTCGCGTTCGCCGTGGAGGTGTACTGCGCCGGCGTCAGCAGGCCGAAGACCAGGCCGATGACGGCGCCCAGCATGACGTGCATAACCACGAGGACTGCGTTCTTGCGCAGCGCGATGATGAGGGTTTCCGGGTCCATGGGTTCCGTTTCAGTGATTGCGGGAGCAACAGAATAGCGTGCCCATCCGGACACGAGCCGGGTGCGGGAGGTGACTCACCCCGTTCCTGGGCATTTTTCAGTCCCCACCGGGTCTCGATACTCGGAGATTGCTCGTGCTCGCGAGACGGCCGATCGGTAGGGACGTGACGAACCTGACGGGAGTCAGGCCGGGTGGGCCTGGGCAGGGCGGCGGCCCCGGTCAGGTCAGGTCGGTGGTGCCGTCGTGCTCGTCTGCGCCCGCCGGGTCTCCTAAGTCGGTCACCGGGGCCGTGGACCGCGTGGATCCCGTGGATCCCGAGGATCCCGTGGAACCCGTGGATCCCTCGGTGTCCGCCGACCCGGCGTGGAGCGTGGGCCTGGCCTTCAGGCCGCGCAGGCCGTTCCAGGCGAGGTTGACCATGTGGGCGGCCACCTCCTCCTTGCTCATCGAGCGGTTCTCCAGCCACCACTGGGCCGGCATGGCCACGATGCCCACCAGCATCTGGGCGTACAGCGGCGCCGTGCGCGGGTCGAGATCATGGGCCGCGAACTGCGAGGCGAGGATTCCAGAGACCTCGATGGCGACGTCGGCCAGCAGTGTGGAGTAGGTGCCGGCGGCGCGGTCCGAGCCCGCCGAGAGGATGCGGAACCCGTCGGGGGAGTCCTCGATGTAGGTCAGCAGGGCCAGGGCGGCCCTCTCAGCGATCCGCGAGGCCGAGCCGGACGTCCCCGATCCGGCCGAACCCTGGGGGCCGGCGTCGGACTGTGCGGCAGGGCCTGCGGCGGGACTGGTGGCCGGGTCGGTGATCGCTGAGGAGATCGCGGCCGAGATCGTGGTGATCTCCCGGTCGACGACGACGGCGTACAGGCCCTCCTTGCCACCGAAGTGCTCGTAGACCACCGGCTTGGAGACCTGGGCTCGGGCGGCCACCTCCTCGACGCTGGTGGCGTCGAAGCCGCGCTCGGCGAACAGTCCGCGGGCCACGGCGATGAGCTGTTCGCGCCGTTCGCTGGCGCTCATGCGGGTGCGTTTGGTGGCCATGACCTCACCTTTCGCTGACTGGGAGGAGCTGACGGCCGGCCTGACGACGCTCGGACCACTGGGCGAGGCGCGCCGAGGCCAGGGCTCCGGTGTGCCTCGCCAGCCGGTGGCTGGGGGCCTCGATGTAGCGCTGGAACATCCAGGTCAGCAGCGCCGAGGCCGCCGGAGCCAGGACGAGCAGCCACCACGGCGAGATCGACTGCGTCAGCAGCCGCAGCGAGACCACCACCGGCTCGTGCACCAGGTAGAGGGAGAAGGACATGAGCCCCAGGTACTGCACCGTGCGCGAGCGCAGCGGGCCGCGCAGGGCCCCGGCACGCACCACGAGGTGAACCAGGTAGGCGGCCGCCCCCAGGGTGACCGCGTTGGCGAGGCGCTGAGCCGTGTGGCTCTCCATCCCCGGCCACCAGGCCAGGGTGATGAGCAGCAGGCAGACCAGGGCCTGCGCCGTCGCCCAGGGGCGGGGGGTGTCCGGCACGGGGGCGGAGTTGTGCCCCCAGGCCCAGCCCATGACCGCGCCGACGGTGAAGACCGGCAGGTAGCTGCCCGAGCCGGGGCTGGCGGTGATGACCGGCACGGCCAGGGCGGCCGCCACTGGCAACCAGGACAGCCGCCACCGGGCGCACAGCGCGACCCCGAGGATCATCAGGGGCAGCGCGAAGGAGAAGATCGCCTCGGCGTGAAGCGACCACAGGACCGTGTTGCGGTAGGCGTGCTTGGGGATGAGCAGGTACTCCATGAGCATCTGGCGCGCACTGAGACCCGTGGGGTGGGTGACGGTCATCCAATGGCCCAGTGCCGGATTGGCCGAGCGCGGAACGAGCAGCATCGCGATGACCGCGAAGGTGGTGGAGGCCGCCGCCGGCAGCCACAGGCGCACGAACCGCCGGGGGGCGTAGTCGACCCAGTCGAAGCGCCGCCCCTGGGCGTGCCGACGGGCCACCGGGTAGGTCAGGGCGACCCCGGACAGGACGAAGAAGATGAGAACGGCCTCGTGGCCGGCCCACAGCAGGTGGAGCGGGCTCTGGGTCAGGATCCGGTTGAACGTCCCGGTGGGCACGACGCCGGGACGAGCGCCGACCTCGGCCAGCTCCGGCACGGTCTCCAGGATGTGATGGGTGAGCACGACGACGGCGGCCAGTCCGCGAAGTCCGTCGAGCTCGACGAGTCGCACTGTTGCCGGCCGGTGAGGTTCGGGAGAGGAGGGAGGGGGAGAGGAGGGGGAGTCGGAGGGGGAACTGGACATGGGGCCATCCTGCCCTGTCCCCCCGCCAGACTGCGAAGTCCGGTAAGTGTGGCATCGGTCCGCCCACCTGGGCATTGGCAGGGGTGCCTGTGCGTGGGTGCGCGACGGCGTTGAGCTGCAGCAGACCGTGTCGGGGCGGGCGGGGCCAAGCCGCGTCGAAGATGCCGAGCGCGACCGGGACGTGAGAGACTGTCTCGGCGTCGCGCTCCTCGAGACTCGACTGGGGGGGCTGAGACGCACCTTTCCGCCCTGGTGTAGCGGCAGCACGCAGGCCTTTGGAGCCTTGAGGCCCGGGTTCGAATCCTGGGGGCGGAGCGGCGTAGCATGAGGGTGCTGGGGTTCCCTCGCTCTCACTCCCATCGAGTGGCCCTCCGGCCGCTTGCGGGTCGCGCGCCAGCTTGTTCGTCCATCCGTACCAAATCAGAAACCGTTGGAGTCCGTCCCCGTCTCCGTCCGGCCGTGAGCCGGACTCGTCGGGAGTCCGGGCGCGAACCTGCGAGAAGAGGACACGTGACCCCCACCGCACCCGCTGCCGTCATCGTCATGGCCGCAGGCAAGGGAACTCGTATGCGATCGGTCACCCCCAAGGTCCTGCACCGGATTGGCGGTCGCAGCCTTGTGGACCACGCCGTCACCGCCGCCAGGGGGCTCGAGCCCCAGCATCTCGTCGTCGTCGTGCGCCACGAGCGCGACGCCGTCGTCGCCCACCTCGCCGAGGTCGCCCCCGACGCCGTCCCGGCCGACCAGGACGAGGTTCCCGGCACCGGGCGGGCCGTCGCCTGCGGGCTGGCCTCCCTGCCCGAGGACCTCACCGGTCCCGTCGTCGTCACCAGCGGGGACGTCCCCCTCCTGGACACCGCCACCCTTCAGGCCCTGCTGGCCCAGCACACCGAGCGCGGTGACGCCGTCACCCTGCTGACCACCGAGCTCGACGACCCCAGCGGCTACGGGCGCATCGTGCGCGAGGCCGACGGCACCGTCTCGGCCATCGTCGAGCAGCGCGACGCCACCGAGGCCCAGCGCGCCATCCGCGAGATCAACGCCGGCGTCTACGTCTTCGACGCCGCCCACCTGCGCACCGCCCTGGGGGCCCTGGGCACGGACAACGACCAGGGCGAGGTCTACCTCACCGACGTCGTCGCCCACGGCCACCGGTCCGGCCGGTCCACCAGCGCGCTGGTCGTCACCGACCACTGGCTCGTCGAGGGCTGCAACGACCGTGCCCAGCTCGCCGACCTCGGCGCCGAGCTCAACCGCCGCATCCTGCGCGACTGGATGGCCCAGGGTGTCGGCGTCGTCGACCCGTCCTCCACCTGGGTGGATGTCACCGCCGAGCTCGCCCAGGACGTCACCCTCGAGCAGGGCGTCCTCGTGCGCGGAACCACCCGAATCGGTCAGGGCGCCCGCGTGGGGGCCTACGCGATCCTCACCGACGTCGACATCCCGGCCGGCTGCGTAGTCGCACCCTTCAGCCAGCTCGACGCCGACGACGCCCAGGGCTGACGCATGAACTCATCGGCCCGCCGGTCTCAGCTGAGCCGGCCACCTGCCTCCACTTCCGTCTCCAACAGTCACACCGAGGGCCGTACCGGCCGTGAGAAGGGAACCACGTTATGACGGGCATCATCACCAAGGGCGAGAAACGTCTGGTCATCGTCTCCGGGCGAGCCCATCCCGAGCTCGCCCAGGACGTGGCCAGCGAGCTCGGCACCGAGGTGCTGTCCTCCACGGCCTACGACTTCGCCAACGGGGAGACCTACGTCCGCTTCAACGAGTCAGTGCGCGGCTGCGACGTGTTCGTCGTCCAGTCCCACGGCGACCGCATCAACGACTGGCTCATGGAGCAGCTCATCATGGTCGACGCCCTCAAGCGCGCCTCCGCCAAGCGGATCACCGTGGTGGCCCCCTTCTTCCCCTACGCTCGTCAGGACAAGAAGCACCTGGGGCGCGAGCCCATCAGCGCCCGCCTCGTGGCCGACCTCTACAAGACAGCCGGCGCCGATCGCCTCATGAGCGTGGACCTGCACACC
>CAUVMS010000150.1:0-6289 GCA_963552815.1 uncultured Actinomyces sp.
AGGATCTTGGCGGCCACGGCCCGGCCCGAGCGCAGGTCGGTGGCGCGCCACACCTGGCCCATGCCGCCCAGGGCGATCTGCTCCACGAGCTCGTAGCGTCCCTGGAGCTGGAGTCCGGCGACTGGCTTCACTGGTCCACCGCCGCGTCGATGACCTGGGCGGCGATGGGGCCGGCCACCTTGCCGCCGGTGGCGCCGTCCTGGGTCTCGGCATTGCCGTCGAGCACGACGGCCAGGGCGATCTCAGGCTTGTTGATGTCGGTGCCCGCGAAGCCTACGAACCAGGTGGTGGGACCAGTGTCCGATCCAGTCTCAGCGGTACCGGTCTTACCGGCCACCTGGACCCCGGCGACCTGGGCGCTCGTGCCCGTGCCCTCGGCGACGGCGGTCTGCATGAGGGAGGACAGGGACTTGGCGGTGGCGGAGTCGATCGGGGTGCGGGCCTCCTTCTTGGAGGTGGTGCTGACCTCGTTGAGGTCGGGGTCCAGGGTGCGTGAGACCAGGTAGGGGGTCATCTGCTCCCCGTTGTTGGCCACGGTGGCGGCCACCATCGCCATCATCATCGGGGTCGCCTGCACCGACGCCTGGCCGATACCGGCCATCGCGGTCTGCGCCTGCGAGTCGTTGTGCGGGTAGACCGAGGGGGTCACCTTCAGCGGGACGGACAGGTCTGCGCCGAAGCCCCAGTTCTTCGCCTCCTTGGCGAGCTCCTCTTCTCCAACGTCCATGGCCAGCTGGGCGAAGGGCGTGTTGCAGGACTCGGCGAAGGCATGGGAGAAGCTGGTCCGTCCGCCGCCGCAGGACTCCCCGTTGTAGTTCTCCAGGGAGTGGTTGGTGCCCGGCAGGGTGATGGTGTCGGGGGCGTCGACCTCGGCGTCCGTCGTGATCTTGCCGGTGCGCAGCGCCGCCGCGGTGGTGATGATCTTGAAGGTGGATCCCGGTGGGTAGCGGTTGCCGGCGATGGCCCGGTTGTCCAGCGGCCGGGAGGAGTCCTCGCTGAGGGTCGTGTTGGCCTCGTTGGCGGCGTTCCCGTCGCGGGTAGCAAAGGCGGAAGGGTCGTAGGAGGGCGAGGAGACCATGGCGAGGATGGCCCCGGTGCTGGGATCCAGGGCGACGACGGCGCCCTCGCGTCCGGCCAGGGCCTCATAGGCCGCCTGCTGGATCTCGGGCTTGATGGTGAGCTCGACCGCGCCGCCCCTCTGGGAGTCACCGGTGATGAGGGTCTTGATCCGTGAGGAGAACAGGGAGGGGTCGTCGCCGTTGAGCACGGAGTTGCCCTCCTTCTCCATACCGGTCATGGAGGCGAAGGCGGGTGAGAAGTAGCCGGTCACCGGGGCGTAGAGCAGCCCGTTGGCGTAGACGCGCTTGTAGGTTTCGGAGCCCTGCCCATCGTCGGACATCTCGGTACTGGCGATGGCGGTGCCGCCGGCGAGCAGGATCGGGCCCCGCTCGGTGTCGAAGTTGCGGCTGACGGTGCGGCGATTACGTGGGTCGGAGTTGAGGGCGCCGTTGGCGGACAACGGCTCCCAGATGGCGGGGCGGGCCAGACCCTGGACGCTGGTGACGGACAGGGACAGCGCGGTGAACATGACCAGCACCAGGAAGGCGACCTGACGGATCTGTCGATTCATGGTTGCTGCCTCCTGTCGCTGTCGTTAGTGAAACCCGGGGCGCGCGATGAGCGCAGCGTCTCCCCGTCCAGTGCAGTACGCGGTGGGGGCGGCGCCTCCGGGCTGACGGTGACCGCTGGGACCGCGGCGTTGAACGCGTTGCTCGAGGAGGGTGCCGCGGACGGGAGGGCGTAGCCGCCGGCCGCGTCAGCCGGCTCGGCTCCGTAGCCGCCGCCGTAGCCTCCGGTGGGACCGTAGCCTCCAGCGGGAGCGTCGGCAGGAACGTCGTCGACGGCGACCTCGGCCGGTTCCTCAGCCCCGGCGTCCTGGACCTGGCGGCGCAGGGAGACCGGCAGCTCGGCGGTGTCGATGATCCGGGGGGCCTGGGTGGCGGGGCGGCGAGCCGCGTCGGACAGGCGCAGCAGGAGGGCCAGGATGATCCAGTTGGCCAGGAGCGAGGACCCGCCGTAGGCCAGGAAGGGCAGAGTGAGTCCGGTCAGTGGGATGAGCCGGGTCACGCCGCCGATGACGACGAAGATCTGCAGGGCGATGGCGAAGGACAGGCCCACGGCCAGGAGCTTGCCGAAGCCGTCGCGCAGCGAGACCGCGGTGCGCAGCCCCCTCTGAATGAGGATGAGGTAGAGCATGAGGATGGCGAGCGTGCCGGTCAGGCCCAGCTCCTCACCCAGCGAGGCGAAGATGAAGTCGGAGTTGGCGAAGGTGACGAGCGTCGGGGAGCCCTTGCCCCAGCCGGCACCCATGAGCCCGCCGGTGGACATGCCGAACATGCCCGTCAGCAGCTGCCAGGAGCCGCCGGCAGCGTTGTAGACGGCGTCGTCGGTGGCGTGAAGCCAGCCGTTGATGCGCTGCTGGACGTGGTGGAGGTGGGTGGCCGCGAACCAGGCCGCCGGGAGGAACAGGGCGGCGCCGATGAGCAGCCAGGAGGGCCGGTCGGTGGCCACGTACAGAACGACGACGAACAGGCCGAACAGCAGGACCGAGGAGCCCAGGTCCTTCTGGAGGACCAGGACGCAGATGCTCACGCCCCACACGATGAACAGGGGACCGAGGTGCCGAGCGCGAGGCAGGCTCATCCACAGGACCTTGCGGCCCGCCAGGGCCAGGTTGTCGCGGTTGGCCACCAGGTAGGAGGCGAAGAAGACCGCCAGGAGCACCTTGGACAGCTCGGCCGGCTGGAAGCTCATGGGGCCGATCCGGATCCAGATCCGGGCTCCGTTGATGCTCTGGCCGATGAACGGCAGGAAGGGCAGGACGAGGAAGACCAGACCGGACCACATGGCCCAGCGGTCCCATCGCCGCAGGCGCCGGTAGTCGCGCAGCAGGAAGAGCACGGCGCAGAAGAGGATGACGCCCAGAAGCGTCCAGATGAGCTGCTTGGATCCCACGTAGAACTGCCACTGCTCGTTGGCCTCATAAGCCAGGTCCAGGCGCTGGATCATGGCCAGGCCGAGCCCGTTGAGCGCCACGGCCGCAGGCAGGAGGACCGGGTCGGCCCACGGGGCGGTGTAGCGCACCCACAGGTGCATGAGGACGGTCAGACCGAGGAAAGCGCCCCCCAGCATGACGGTCTGCGCAGGGGAGGAGCCGGTGCGGTTGAGCGCGGTGAGCACGAAGCCGCCCAGGCCGAGAACCAGGGCGAAACCGAGCAGCACCGCCTCCGCCCACCGGCCCGAGTGTCGCGCGGCGCCGGCGGGCTGGATCGTCGCAACGCCCGCGGGGGCGCCGAAGGGGCCTGGAGCAGCAGTCATCTCATCCCTCCTGCCCGGCCTGATCGGGCTGAGCGGGTTCGGCGGGCGCCTCCGGTGCGGGAGCGGGCGCTGGGGATGATGTGGGGGAGGGCGTGGCGGTGGCTTTCGGAGAGCCCTGTCGGGAGGCGGCCGGCTTGACGTGGGAGCGGACCGTCTTGTCGACGTAGGTCTGGGCGGCGCTCATCGACTTCTGGGCGACGGTGTCCTCCAGGCGCTCGCGAATGTTGTCGTCGAGCTTGTCCACCGGCAGGTCGGCATAGGCCCTGACCGAGTGGCTCAGCTTGAGGGGGCCGATGGACTGGGGGATCCCCTGGTAGATGGCGACCTGATCGTCGTAGGTGGAGACGTAGTAGCGGGTCTGGGTCCAGCGGTAGAACAGGACGCTGGCGCCGACGATCGTGGCCAGCAGGACGAGGCTTCCCACCAGGACGCGACGGCGGTGACGGCGTCGGGCCTTCTCCTGGGTGGCGGCCTCGGCGGCGATGGCCTTGTCGACGTCGGAGGAGCCCTTCTTGGACGTGGAGTCGGGCTGCTCCTCCAGGGCGGCCATGAGGGCCGCAGCCTTGGCGGCGGGGCTGGCGCCCTCGGTGTCCTTGGACTTGGTCTCGCTCCCGGTCTTGCGGTGGGCGACCGCCGCACGCTCCTGGGCCAGGCGCTTGGTGGCGGCGCTGCCCACCACCTGGGGGACGGTCTGCGGCTCGGGGTCGTCCTTGACGACGTCGAAGACGACGGCGGTGACGTTGTCCGGGCCGCCGGCGCGCAGCGCGAGGTCGATGAGCTGGTCCGCGGCCTGGCCGGGGTCGGCGACGCCGGCCAGGACCTCTCCGATGGTCTCAGCGGTCACTGGGCCGCTCAGGCCGTCGGAGCACAGCAGCCAGCGGTCGCCGGGCACCGCCTCGCGGATCGACTCGTCGAGCTGGACCTCTCCCTCGGTGTCCCCCAGGACGCGCAGGAGGACCGAGCGCTGGGGGTGCTGGCGGGCCTGGTCGCGGGTGAGGCGCCCGGTCTCCACGAGGTACTCCACGAAGGTGTGGTCGGTGGTGACCTGGGTGAGGGTGCCGTCGCGCAGCATGTAAGCGCGCGAGTCGCCCACGTGGACCATGGCGAGCTTGTTGCCGCTGCGCATGACGCCGATGCAGGTGGTGCCCAGCCCGGCGAGGTCGGGGTCCTGGGAGGACAGGGTGACGAGCTCGGTGTGGGCGGCCTGGATGGCGTCGCGCATGAGGCCCAGCAGCTCGCCGGCCTGGTGGGAGTCGGCATCCAGGGGCATGAGGTGCTCGACGGCGACCGCCGAGGCAATGTCTCCGCCTGCAGGTCCGCCCATCCCGTCGCACAGGACGCACAGGTGGGGGCCGGCGTAGCCCGAGTCCTGGTTGGACTGGCGGACCAGGCCGACGTCGGAGCGCGCGGCGAAGCGCAGGGAGATGGTCATGAGCGCAGCTCCAGCGTCGTTTGGCCGATTCTGACAGGAATGTTCATGGGGAGCTCCACGGCGCCGTGTACGGGGCGGCCGTCCATCATGGTTCCGTTGGTGGAGCCGAGGTCCTCCAGCCACCAGGCGCCGTCCTTGGGGAAGACGCGGGCGTGGCGCGACGAGGCGTAGGAGTCGTCGAGGACCAGGGTGCACGAGGGCGAGCGGCCGATGATGATCGACGAGGGGCTCAGGGGCACGGTCGAGCCGGCCAGGGGACCCTCGGTGATGACCAGGCGGGTGGCGCTACGGCGTCGGCCTCTGGGGGGAGGGCCCGACGGCTGCTCGGAGGCGCCCGCGGAGCGCCGACGTGACGGGCCTGCGGCGGGGGAGTCGGCCATATCGCGCCGCATGACGCGCACAATGAGGTACAGGAAGAACCACAGCAGGACCAGGTAGCCCAGCCGCAGGATCGTGAAGGCGAGTGCGCTCACCCGTTGACTCCGCTGTTCTGGGTGCCGTCCCAGAACAGGATCTGGGTGCGGCCGATGGTGAGGGTGTTGCCGTCGACGAGCGTGACGGCGTCGACCCGCTGGCCCTCGACGAAGGTTCCGTTGGTCGAGCCCAGGTCGCTGGCGATGGCGTTGCCGTGCGTCAGGCGGATCTCCAGGTGGCGGCGTGAGACACCGGAGTCGTCGACGATGATGTCCGCCTCCGAGCCTCGCCCGATGACGGTGACCGGGCCGGTGAGCAGGTATCGCTGGCCGTTGATGTCGACGATCGGGTGCGCCGGGGTGGCGGTGGCGGCGGCGGCCGGGGCGGCGGCGCCACGCCGCGTCGAGGACTCGACCTCGATGGCCGGGGCGTTGGGGTTGTTGTTGACCAGGAAGGAGACCTCGACCGGGCCGACGAAGGAGTAGCCCTGGTCGGCGGCGTGCGAGGTGGCCACCTCCTCCATCTGACGCACCATCTCGTCCTGGCCCCAGGCCGTGATGCGCTCGATGCTCGGCGGGGTGAGGTGGATGCGGAAGATGTTGGGAACCACTGAACGGTCGCGCGCGAAGGACGCGGCGCGCTTGTCCATGGTCTCACGGAGCTTCGAGGCGATCTCGATGGGCTCGATGTCGTCCGAGAAACGGGACATGGCGCGGTTCGTGACGTTCTCGACGCCCTTCTCGAACTTGTCCAGGAACCCCATGGACAGTACCTCCCCCAATGTGGTGTGGCGGCCCCCGGGATGGAGCCGGGAGGCGGGACTGCCCCGCCTCGCTTGGGCCTGCACGGACCTGCTCGCAGGCCGATACCGTTCTCCCATCGTAACGGTATCGAAGACATTGCAGGGAAGGCGGCCCAGTCTGTGTGAGGTAATTGTGTCGTGAGCGGTCTCACGGCCCGATGTGGGGCTGGGGATTGGACGAATGCGGGGCCGGCGGGCTAGTCTCGTGCTCGCTTCTCGCGCGAGTGGCGGAATTGGTAGACGCGCACGGTTCAGGTCCGTGT
>CAUVMS010000151.1:0-6289 GCA_963552815.1 uncultured Actinomyces sp.
GGAGCCGGCCATGGAGCCGCCGCCCCCGCCGTCGGGGGTGCGCACGATGGACAGGCCCGGCCCGCGCAGCTCGTGGATCTGGGCCAGGGCGGTGGCCTCGTCGAAGAGGTTGTCATCCCCCCAACCCAGCCAGCACTCGTCGAAGCCGCCGCCCCAGGCCGAGTGGCGCTCCCAGCGGCCGGGCTCCCGGCGGGCCTCGGCCACGTTGGGGACGAGGATCTTGCCCACGGCGTTGAGGCCGGCGCCGACCTGGTCGACGAAGGTGCTCAGCTCGGCGCGCAGGGCGGCGGTGTCGGCGATGTTCTCCAGCGGAAGGTTCAGGTCGTAGTAGTCATCGAAGACGTCGTTGTCCGCCATGATGCCGTCGAAGGCGGTGGGGGCAGTGGCCTGGCAGACCTCCTCCACCCAGCGGGCGCGGTAGTCGGGGTCCCACACGCGGGCCTGGAAGTGGCCGGGGTAGGTGCTCCACTCGACCAGGTCGCCGTTGTCGCGCTTGGCGAGCCAGCCGCGGCGGCGGGCCTCGCGGTAGGACAGCCCCGAGGCGCGCATGGAGTCCGGCTCGAAGTCCCGCGTGGAGGACAGGCACCGGTAGGCCAGGACCGTCATGTCCGGTCGCGCCTCCTTGAGGCGGGCGGCCGCCTCGGTCTCCCAGGGCTGGAGGATCGCCGCCCGGTAGTGGGCGATGGCGAAGTCCAGCTCCCCGGGCTCGAGCGGGTTGCCGTAACGGATCCAGGCTCCGACGCCGCCGGTGCTGCTCCTCATGCTCCTCCTTGGTCGGCGCGGGCGCCGGCCTGCTCACCAGCGCCGCCCTGACGGTAGATCTTGTTGTAGGAGGCGTTGACCTTGACCAGGTCGTAGGCCGCCTCCACGCGACCGCGGGCGTTGAGGCTCAGACGCTCGTAGAGATCGACATCGCTGATGACCTCCTGGACCTTGTCCGCCATGACGGTGGGGTCGCCGGGCTCGATGATGATGCCGCAGGGGTCCCAGGTCTGCCCGTCGTCGGTGACGATCATGTCCTCGACGACGGAGCGCACGGCGCCGACGTCGGTGCTCACCGTGGGGATACCGGCCCCCATGGTCTCCAGGGAGACGACCGGCAGGCCCTCGTTGTAGCTGGGCAGGACGAACAGGTCGAACTCGGGCAGGAGCTCACGGACCTTGACGGTGCCGCGCACGGTGATGACGCTCTCCAGGCCCTGCTCGACGATGCGGGTGAGGCACTGCTCGAAGTAGGAGGGCATGTGCTCGGTGGGCCCGCACACATCCAGGTGGATGTTCAGGCCCCGGTCCACCATGAGGCGCACCGAGTCGATCATGTCCAGCAGCCCCTTGATGGGCACGACGCGGGCGATGTACACCAGCTTCCACAGGTGCTTGTCCGCACCCTCCTTCTTGATCTCCTCGATGGCGGCCAGGCGCGCGGCGTAGGAGGTGTCGAACTCCGAGGTGACGATGCCGTTGGGGATGACGATGGCGCGCCCGGAGTCGCCGCCGAGCTCATTGGCCTCGGTGATGGCCCGAGGGTACAGGTAGGTGGAGGCGTAGGCGTAGGGGTAGCACAGGCGCCCCATCTCCAGCCACCAGGCCATCCACATGCGCTCGCGCCCGGTGACGTCGAAGGTGCGGTAGTCGGTGAGCCTGACGTTGAGGTCCAGCCGGCGTTCCAGGAGGGTGTTGACGGTGTCGCGCACGTAGAGGTTGTGCTCGGTCAGCAGCACCTTGGTGCCGTGCTCGCGGGCGGCGTTGACGCCCAGCAGCATGGCGTAGCCGGTGGTGTGGGCGTGGTAGACCTGGGCGCGTGGGACCGGTTCGGCCAGGACCGCGTAGGCCAGGGAGAAGAAGTCGCGCAGGCACCAGAAGATGTCGGTCATCGACATCCCCAGGTCCGGCATCATGTCGTGGTAGGCCTCCATGAACTCGCGCGTGCCCAGGATCGCCCAGACCGGGTAGCGGCGCGAGGCGCTCAGGCCCTCGCTGATGAGGTCCCACAGCGGCTCGGTCTGACCGTCCTGGGCCAGGGCGAGCAGGGCCCCCAGGATGCGCCGGGACAGTTCGCGGCGCTGGCGGCGGTTCATGCGCAGGTCGCGCGGGCGGGCGCGCAGGAAGTCCTCCTGGTGCTCCTCCATGGACAGGTAGAGGACCTTCACCCAGGCGACGTTGTCCGGCATGCCGTACAGATCCTTGAGGGGCGAGTGGGAGTCCCAGGTGATGTGGATGATCCCGAAGGTGAGGTCCGGGTTGCCGGTGATGATGTCGTGGACCACCGCGGAGACCCCGCCCTTGAGGTAGGGGTAGGTGGACTCCATGACGATGGCGACGTCGACGTCCACGTACACGCCGTCCTCGGGGACGCCGTCGGGCCGGACGGCGTCGGGTTCAGGCTCGGGCTCCTCCGGCGGCAGGGCGGCCTCGGCCTTGCCGGCAGGAGCCTCCTCGGTCTCATCCTCAGTGGCCTGCTGGGACAGCGGCAGGGCTGCGGCGTCGGAGGCGGCCGAGGCCACGGACTCCCAGGCGATGGCGCGGGGGGCCACGGGCGCCGCCGGCTCCGGCAGGCCCGCGTCTCCCACGTCGCCGGGGCTCTCGGGGCCATCCGGGCCGACGGCGGAGGTTCGCTCCGGGCTCAGCGCCGCCTCCTGGAACGGGGCCACGGCGGCGGACGACGGCGCCGGGACGATCCCGTAGGCCGTCTCGGTGGAGGGACCAACGGAGGCCGACGGCGTGGCCGGGGCGTCCGGCAGGCCCATCTGCGCCGGGGAGCCCGCGGATCCTGGCGGCGCCGCCTGCGGCGGGGACGCAGCCTGGGAGGCGGAGCGGACGGCCCCGAAGATCGGCGAGTCCAGGACGTCGGCCTCCTCGGGCGAGGCGGCCGGCGCCTGAGGCTGGAGACGCGGCTGCACCACGCCGTAGCCGGCCGGGGCCGGGGTCTGGACGACGCCGTAGATCGGCGAGGCCGGGATATCGGGGGTGGGGACCGACTCGCTGGCGGGGCGGGTGGCGCCAGAGGCCGTACGGCCCGGGGACTTCGCCACGCCCGCCGGCGTCGATGCGCTGCGGGGCACCGCCCGGTGCTGGGCGCGCCGACCCCGACGCGTACCAGGTTCCCCCGAGACGGCTGAGGCGCTGCGAGCGCTGGGGGCACCGGCGGAGCCAGCGGCGCCGGAAGCGCTGTGTGCACTGGCGGCACTGGCGCCCGAGGGGCCGCTCAGGGCGCTCGCCCCGCCGGTGGTGACGACGACGCCGTAGCCGTCAGGACCGACCTTGACCGTGGGCCCGTTCTCCTGGCCCCGGTCACCGATGCCGGGTGCGTCGTCGGGACTGGGCATCGGGGCGTAGCCGCCAGCTGGGGCCGAGTAGCGCAACGGAAGACTCTCCAGCCGGGCGCGGAAGGACGACGACGAGCTCACCAGGACATGGCCTTTCCCCAGAAGAAGGAGTACTCCGGCACGGCCCACCGCTTGCGGTAGAGCAGCAGCCCCAGCACGCACAGCGCAAGGTCCACGCCGGCCAGCGGCAGATAGGCGCCGGTGCTGGCCACCCGCAGCAGCAGGGCCGCGGCGATGGCCACGTGGACGCCGGACAGGAGCAGGGCGGTGGTCGAGTCGCCGATGTGGTCGATCTCGTAGCACAGGAGCGTCAGCACCGTGAACAGGGTCGAGGAGACGCACACCTCAAGGACCAGGAGCACCTGTTCTGGGGCGATGAGCGCCATGGAGCAGATGACGATGATGACGCCGGCAACTCCCACGACGCAGGCGCGGATGAGGCTGGCATCCAGCAGGCGCCGCAGAGTACGCCCACGGTCGCGCAGACTGGCCATGCCCTCACGCTTGAGGACGGTCTGGAACATGGCGATCTCGGTGTTGACCCGCGGGGCGGTCACCGCGAAATAGTAGCAGTAGGCGACGACGGCAGGCTGAAGGCACAGATAGACCAGCGCCACGTCGAAGTCGCGACCGGCGCCCAGGAAGAGGAAGAACTTGTCCGACCACAGCACTCCTCCCAGGATCGCACCTCGGAGCATGTCCTGCACGAGGATGCCGGTGGAGACCCCGCGGGGGCGCAGGACCTTGCCCAGGGACCGCCCCATGGACAGCACCTGACTGAGGGTGCCCATCAGTGGGGGCAGGTACCACCAGGTGGGCGCAGCGATGAGGGCGACGGCGTAGAAGAGCCATCCCACCGACCACAGGCGACGTCGGCCCGAGACGTCGGCGACGATGAGTGACTGGACGAAGACGACGTGCAGGAAGAGCAGCGCCGTGTGCACTCCGATGACATGCAGGTTCCAGCCGGTGACGGTGGCCATCACGAGGATCTCCAGCGCCGTGGGCGGGAGTGCCCACAGGAACAGGGCCGGCCAGATGGAGCAGTAGCGCTCCAGCACCGCCCGCGGTCCGCGCCCGATCGAGTCGCCCAGGAGACGGTAGACGGGGGTGCCGATGATCTGGCTGAGCCAGGGAACCGCCACGGACACGCTCAGGACGATGACCGGTAGGCCGGTGCCGCCGATCGTGCTGGCCGCCATCTTCTGGGAGACGACCGGGAAGCTCAGGCCCAGCAGAATGGCCGGGGACATCCCCAGGAGCATCGCAGCACCCCAGTGCCAGCGCGCCCCGGGGGCGATGCCGCCGCGCTTGAGCGCCCGAGTGGGGGGAGCCGTGATGAGCCCCATGCCGATGAGGACGGTGACGACCAGGACGCCGATCGTTCCCACCATCGGCCAGGCGACCCATGCCAGCACCGCCGTCACGACGCCAACGGCGCTCAGGGCCGCAGCAGAGTTGGCGGTCCGCAAGCGCGGGAAACGATGCTGATGAAAATGTCGCGGTTCGTATCTGAGTTGTGTCATGGGAGTAGTGGCACCAAGGATGCGCAGGCGCGCACGGGCAATCCGAGCCCAGCATTCAGTACCGTGGGTGAGGGGGCAACGGCGGCCTGAACGAGGGCAGACAGGTACGGACGTTTACGGACGAGTACGGGTAGAGACGGCTGATTAAACAACTCCGCACAGCGCGGAATGACGACCCCAACCAAGCCCTAGGGACGACTTTCGTCGGAGCATCACCCCACTGTATCGGGCGGATGACGGACATGAGCCGGTCAAGCCAAACTTTCAGCCCATTCTCTTGTTGCACCCAGGATTCATTAAAACTTCACTCGGTTCGCTCCACCACGATACCGATCCGCTTCGCCTGCAATTATTCACGCCCCTCTCCAGCCATCCGCAAGGGCTAACCGCGCAACGAGATGCCCCACCCGGACAAAAGCGGTGCGGACATTTCTGTGCCTTCGCCCCGTCACGGTTCGCACCAGGGCGTCGGCAGGGGGAAGGGAGAACGACGATGGGCCGCAACCCATCTGAGTTGCGGCCCATCTTATCGAACCGATAGTTGAGATCAATGCCCTCGCTGGCCCATCAGGACTCGGGTGCGGCGGCGGGCCGCAGCCCCGGGTCGATGCCCGGACAGCACCCGGTCAGCACCCGGGCTCGGCGGCCGGCGAGGCGCCGCCGTCGCGACTGATCGGCGTCGAGGAGATGCGCAGCGGGCTGGAGGAGCCTCCCCCTCCGCCGGCTGCAGCCTCCTCGGCCTCGCGCAGCGCGGCGACCTCAGCCTCACCCTGCTCCCAGGGCTCACCGCGGAAGATGAACTCGCCCAGGATGGACTCGCCCTCGGCGTCGACGATGACCTTCTGGCCCCGATCGATCTCCCCGAAGAGGATCTTCTCGCTCAGGGCGTCCTCGATGTCGCGCTGGATGGCGCGACGCAGCGGCCGGGCTCCGAGGACCGGGTCGAAGCCGCGCTCGGCCAGGAGGTCCTTGGCGGCGTCGGTCAGCTCGATGGTCATCTGCTGCTCGGCCAGGCGCTTGTCGAGGCGCGCGATCATGAGGTCGACGATCTGGCGCACCTCCTCCTTGGTCAGCTGCGGGAAGACGATGAGGTCGTCGACGCGGTTGAGGAACTCGGGCCGGAACTGCTGCTTGAGCTCGCGGTTGACGTGGGACTTCATCTCCTCGTAGTCCATGGCGCCGGACTCGGTGGACTGGAAGCCGGTGGCCACCGACTTGCCGATGTCCTTGGAGCCGAGGTTGGTGGTCATGATGATGACGGTGTTCTTGAAGTCCACCAGGCGGCCCTGGGCGTCGGAGAGGTGTCCGTCCTCCAGGATCTGCAGGAGCGAGTTGAAGATGTCCGGGTGGGCCTTCTCGACCTCGTCGAACAGGACCACGGAGAAGGGCCGGCGGCGCACCTTCTCGGTGAGCTGGCCGCCCTCGTCGTAGCCGACG
>CAUVMS010000152.1:0-6245 GCA_963552815.1 uncultured Actinomyces sp.
CGACCCCAACGCCAAGGATCAGGACAACGGTGACGGCGGCAATGACAATGGCAAGAAGAAGGACAAGAAGGACAAGGAGAACGACTGGGATCAGGATGGAGACTGGGACCAGGATGGGGACGGAAACGGAGACTGGGACTGGGACTGGGACTGGGACAATAACCAGCGTGGCGGCTGGTGGTGGTGACCATGAGGCCCACCGAGCTTGCTGATCACGGCGAGTTTTCCGCCGAATCATCCGGTTTTATGGAGGGATGTGTTGTGCTCCCGGACTCAGTAGCCGCTGAGGGTGCCGTCCCCGGCAGTGGAGGTCGTACGCTTCGGCACGTGTCACGAACTCGCATGCTGATCCTTCCCACCGTCCTGGTCCTGGGGTTGGGGCTGGCCGCCTGCGGAGGCGGAAAGTCCCACAGTGCCTCCTCCTCGGCGTCACCGTCTTTGTCCGCCAGTGGCTCGGCGTCGGCTCCCGCTGCCTCGTCAGCGGCCGCCACCCCGACGGTCCAGACCGCGCAGCCCACCACGGCGCCCGCGGCGCCATCGGGCAGCGCCGCCACTCCGGACACCTCGTCGATCGATCCCAAGGCCGTCGAGAACGGTGACCTGTCGAAGGATGAGTACCCCGAGGTTCCGCTCGACAAGTCCGTCAGTATCGATGGGGGCATCGTCATCTCACTGGGGCAGCTGCAGTCGCAAGACTTCGCCAGCGCTCCCGGTGAGGTGGGAGGGCCCGGTGTTTTGGTACCGGTCACGGTGACGAACAACTCCGGCCAGGACCTTTCGCTGGCCAGTGTGCTGTCCACCACCGTGAACTACGGTGAGGGCTCTGGAACGCCCGCCGGTGAGATCATCTCGGCCTCGGACGCGGTGCCCCCCACGCTCGCCGCCGGTCAGGTGGTGACCATCAACCGTGCCTTCGTCGTCCCGGCCGAGGGACGTGGGAGCGTCAAGGTCGTTGTCGATCTGGGGGCCGACCACGGGGCCGCCACCTTCCGGGGAGCGGCCGGCTGACGTGACTCGGCCCCCGGGCGCTCAGCACGCGTCCAGGCGCCGTCCGCCACTCGCGCAAGCGAGTGCGGGCGGTGTCGTGGCGTGCTGGTAGATGTTGCCTCGTCGTGATATTGCCAGGGTTGTTCTGGGTGAGGCGGACTGAATGAGCCCGTGCGTGGTGGACTCAGTTCAGACGGCTCCCGGCCATGGGAGCGCAGATTGCCTGGAGCGACGGTAAACCGCGCAATCTGACCAAAAGGTCAGCGTCGCGCAGGATATCTCATGACTGTGGAATGAACTAAAAATTCGGCAAATCTGTTGTCGTTGGTGTACCATAAACCAGCCCGACGACCCTGGTCGGGCGCGGAATACCTCCCATTCATACGGTTGCGTATCCGTGATCTGAGTATGTTCTGAATGGAATACCTGTGAAGCTCCCCCGCCGACTCCTGAGCGGCCTGCTGGCCGCGGCTCTTGTTCCCCTCGGTGCCATCACGCTCGCCCCAGCGGCACCGGCCGCCGCCGATCCTGCCCCCGCCGGTGCTGCCGGCGCGCCCGCCACTGTCTCCGCCGATGCCCTGCCCACCGCCCAGATCAACGGCATCGTCTGGGACCAGGTGGTGGTGGGTGACATCGTCTATGCCGTCGGCAAGTTCTCCGCGGTCCGTCCAGCGGGCTCGCTGGCCGGGCAGAACGAGTCGCCGCGCGGCAACGCGATGGCCTACAACATCAACACCGGTGAGGTCCTTAACTGGGCTCCCACCACCAACGGCACCATCAACGCGATCGCCGCCTCCGCCGACGGCCAGACCCTCTACCTCGGTGGTGAGTTCACGGCGATCAACGACCAGACGGCGTGGCGCGTCGGCGCGGTCAGGGCTGCCGACGGCCAGCGTGTCCCGCTGGGCGCCGCCGCCAACGGCAGTGTCAAGGCGCTCAGCGTCTCCGCTGACGGCCAGACCCTCTACATGGGTGGTGCCTTCACCCAGATCAACTCCTCGGCCCGGCAGCGTGCCGCTGCGCTCAACCTGGGCACCCAGCGGCTGACGGACTTCGCGCCAAAGGTGGACAACTACTATGTGCGCAGCATCGTCGGAGCCGCCGACGGCTCGGCCGTGGCCATCGGCGGAGCCTTTGAGTCCGTCGATGGCAGCAACAAGCCCGGCTACGGCATCGCGATCCTCGAGAACGACGGCAGCCTGCGTCGCAACAACGCCTCCAGCGTCGTGCGCGGAGCCGGCGCCTGGGCCTCGGTCATGAGCGTCAAGGCCGACGAGCAGGGCCTGTACGCCGCGAGCTACTCGCAGACCGGCTCCTTCGAGGGCGTCATGCGCCTCAACTGGACCACCGGGGATATCGACTACATGGCCGACTGCCACGGCGACACCTACGACATGCTGCCCGCGGGAGACGTCGTCTACGCGGCCAGCCACACCCACGACTGCTCCAACATCGGTGGATTCCCCGACGCCACCAACCAGTACCACAACGCGGTGGCCTATACGAATGCTCCCACCGGGACGGTCCAGCACACTCACCACAAGGGCTACCAGGACTACGAGGGCCAGGCGGCCACCACCAACCTCAACTTCTACCCCGACTTCACGCCGGGCAAGATCTCCGGAGCCACCCAGGCCACCTGGACCGTTGAGGGCAACGACAAGTACGTCGTCTACGGTGGCGAGTTCCTGGCCGTCAACGGCACGGCCCAGCAGGGCCTGGTTCGCTTCGCCCGGCGCGACATCGCCCCCAACAAGCAGGGCCCCATGGACAAGGGCGGGGCTTTCAAGGTCACCGGCTCCTCCCCGCGCGCCGGTGTCGTGTCCCTGTCCTTCAAGGCCAACTGGGACCGCGACGACAAGACTCTGACCTACAACGTCTACCGCGACTCCATGAATGGCCAACCGGTTTCCAGCCAGTCGGTGACCGCCGGCTTCTGGGAGCGCTCCGACCTCAGCGCCACCGACGTCGTCGACCCCGGAACCACCCACCGCTACCGGGTTCAGGTGACGGACCAGTGGGGGGCCTCCACGGTCTCGGACTGGGTGACGGTCAAGGCCGGTGAGGGGCAGGGCCTGAGCAAGTACGGGGCCCGCGTCCTGGCCGACGGCGCCGCTCACTACTGGTCCTTCGACGAGACCGACGGCGACAAGGCCGAGGACTTCGTGGCCCAGCGCAACATGACGATCCGCGGTGGGGCCTACAAGCGCGGCGGTGAGTCCGTCCTGGGCTCCGGCGCCTCGCTGGCCATGACCTCCGACAGCAACAACAAGTCGCACGCCGCAACGCGAGTGGCCTCCCAGGCGCCCACCGCCTTCTCCATGGAGGCCTGGGTCCGTACCACCTCCACCTCGGGCGGGCAGATCATGGGCTACGGGTCCTCCGAGGACAACCAGTCGTGGAGCCGTGACCGTATGGTCTACATGCGTAACGACGGAACGCTCAGCTTCATGCTCTACCCGGACAAGCTGACCACCGTCACGACACCCAAGAGCTACAACGACGGCCAGTGGCACCACATCGTGGCCTCCATGAGCCCGACCGCTGGCGCGACGCTCTACGTGGACGGAAACCTGGCCGCCTTCGACGGGACCATGACCAGCGGACAGAGCTACTCCGGCTACTGGCGCATCGGTGGAGACTCGCTCGACGGCGTCAACGGCCAGCCCTCCAACACCAACATCCAGGCCGACATCGACGAGGCCGCTGTCTACAGCACGCCGCTGTCCGCCCGCCAGATCGCCGAGCACTACACCGCCGCCACCGGCAAGGAGGTCCAGCCCGACGACAAGGGTGACAACAACGGTGGCAAGGACGGTGCCGGCAAGGACAAGCAGGAGGCGGGCAAGGCCCTGCTGGACGACTCCTTCGAGCGCAGCGTGAACGGCGGTTGGGGCAAGGCCAACACCGGCGGTGAGTGGAAGACCACCTGGAACGCCGCGGCCTTCTCCGTCGACGGCACCAGTGGCCGTATCGCCATGGCCGGTCCGCGCTCCTCGGCGTCGATCATCTCCGATCAGATCAAGTCGACGTCCACCGACGCCGTCGTGGACTTCTCCCTGGACGCGGTGCCCTCCGGGAACGGCGCCTTCATCTCCTACGCCGCCCGTACGACCAAGGCCGGCCAGTACCAGGCCACGGTCCGCATCGGCAGCGCCGGCAACCCGGTCGTCACGGTCTCGCGCGTGGTCAAGGGACGGGAGACCGCTCTGGGCACCTATGTCCTGCCGCAGCCCTACACGGCCGGCCAGCCCCTCCACCTGCGCATGGTGGTTGACGGCGCGGAGTCGACCAACATCCAGACCAAGTTCTGGGCCGGGGACGCCGAGCCCGCCGAGTGGGGGGTCGAGGTCGTCGACAACGACAAGACCCTCAACGAGGCCGGCACCGTGGGGCTGACCACCTACATGTCCGGTTCGGCCGGGCCGGAGACCGTCACCCTGTCGGTCGACAAGGTCACCATCAAGCAGCACTGACGCCATCGGCGTAGCGCTCACACGGGTCGGGCCGGGAGGACACGTTCTTCCCGGCCCGACCCGCTGCGGTGCGCGCTGCGAACAGCTGTCGGCGAAGTGGGGTGTCGCAACGTTGAAGTGATCCGTATTCTCCACCAACGCATGGACCCCGCCGGACATCTGTAGTTCCACCGCTCAAGACTCGGTCACTCCCCGATATGTCACACGGCGGCAACACGGTCCGTCCCTAGGATCGCCCTGTAGCGAGAACCCACCAGGAGGAACCATGATCAGGGTAGCGATCAACGGATATGGCAACCTCGGCCGCGGCGCCGAGCAGGCCATTACCAAGAACGCGGACATGGAGCTCGTCGTCGTCTTCACCCGGCGCGACCCGGCCGCAGTCGTCACCCAGGGGGCTCCCGTCGCCCACGTGGACGACATGCCCGCCTGGGCCGACAAAGTGGACGTCTGCCTGAACTGCGGAGGCTCGGCCACCGACCTGATCGAGCAGACCCCGGCCGCCGCCACCCTGTTCAACACGGTCGATTCCTTCGACACCCACGCCCGTATCCCCGAGCACTTCGCCGCCGTCGACGCCGCCGCCAAGGCATCCGGGCATGTCGCCCTGATCTCCACCGGCTGGGACCCGGGCCTGTTCTCCATGCTGCGGGTCCTGGGTGAGGTCGTTCTGCCCGACGGCGCCACCACCACGTTCTGGGGACCCGGTGTCTCCCAGGGGCACTCCGACGCCCTGCGCCGTATCGACGGCGTCGTGGACGCCAAGCAGTACACCCGCCCGGTGGAGGCGACCGTTGCCGCGGTCAAGGCCGGCGACGACGTCGAGCTGACCACCCGCTCCATGCACACGCGCGACTGCTACGTGGTGGCCGAGGAGGGCGCTGACCTGGCCCGCATCGAGCGGGAGACCGTGGAGATGCCCAACTACTTCGCCGACTACGACACCACCGTCACCTTCGTCACCGCCGAGGAGCTGGCCACCGAGCACGCCGGTATCCCGCACGGCGGCTCCGTCATCCGCCGCGGGCACACCTCCGACGGCGTGGCCGAGACCGTGAGCTTCGAGCTGCAGCTCGGCTCCAACCCGGAGTTCACCGGCTCGGTCGTGGCCGCCATGGGGCGCGCGGTGGCGAGGCTGGCCGCCCGCGGCGAGTCCGGAGCGCGCACCGTCTTCGACGTGACGCTCGCCGACCTGTCCGCCACGACTCCCGAGGACCTGCGCGCCCACTACCTGTGAGGCGCGCGGACAGCCCGAGCCGGGCCTGGTCGTTCACAGTCGCTGGGGAGGTTTCTGGTGCGCACTGCACGAGCCTGGGGTGCTACTGGAGGAGGGTTGGGGGTACTGCGGGTAGGTGGGGCCTTCGTGCAGTACGCACAACCCTTGGCCAGTGGCTCCCGACCCTCGTGGAGTAGACCGGCTCGGGCCGGAACGTGGGCCAGGGGCGACGCCGAACCACAGCCTCTGGGCCCCTGAGCGAAAGCCGGAAGGGGCAGACAGAGGAAGGAGATGCCGGCCCCGAGGTGAGGGACCTTGTCGTGCTGCCCCGCCCTCGGGGTCCCACCCGAGCGGCGTCTCCAAAGTGAGGGAGGCAAGACACGGCAGGGCGCCGAGGCTCCGGCTGAGTCAGCCGCGGATAAGGGGCTCGTCGACGTCCGGCAGCTCGCCCCGACGTGCGGCCTGGAGCAGGCTCAGGCCGTCACGGGTGGCTTGCGCCGCCGTGACGAGTGGGCGGCGGGAGCGCAGCAGCTGGCGCTTGCCGCCGCGCAGGACGATCTCGCGGG
>CAUVMS010000153.1:0-6238 GCA_963552815.1 uncultured Actinomyces sp.
GAGGAGGCCCGCTCGCTGCTCAAGCAGCTCGGCTTCCCCTTCAAGGAGAAGTGACATGGCGAAGACCGCTCTGATTGAGAAGGCGAACCGCAAGCCCAAGTTCGGTGTCCGTGCCTACACGCGCTGCCAGCGCTGCGGCCGCCCGCACTCGGTGTACCGCAAGTTCGGCCTGTGCCGTATCTGCCTGCGTGAGATGGCCCTTCGCGGCGAGCTCCCGGGCGTGAGCAAGTCCAGCTGGTAAGAACTTACGTCGCAGGTCCGGTAAGGAAACCACGACGAGGAAGGGCCAAGGCCCACTCATGACAATGACAGACCCCATCGCAGACATGCTGACCCGTCTGCGCAACGCAAACAGCGCCTACCACGACACCGTGTCGATGCCGTCGAGCAAGCTCAAGGTGAACATCGCTGAGATGCTCAAGTCCGAGGGCTACATCGCCGGCTACGAGGTCACGGACGCCGAGGTCGGCAAGACGCTCACGCTGAGCCTCAAGTACGGAGCCAACCGCCGCCGGGCCATCCAGGGCCTCAAGCGCGTCTCCAAGCCCGGCCTGCGCGTCTACGCCAAGTCCACCAACCTGCCCAAGGTCCTTGGCGGCCTGGGAGTGGCGATCCTGTCCACCTCCTCCGGCCTCCTGACCGACAAGCAGGCCGAGTCGCGTGGCGTGGGCGGCGAAGTCCTCGCCTACGTCTGGTAAGAGAAGGAACGGAGGAAAACCATGTCTCGTATTGGACGGCTCCCCGTTCCGGTTCCTGCCGGAGTGGACGTCACCATCGACGGCCAGGACGTGACGGTCAAGGGCCCCAAGGGCACCCTGTCCCGCACGATCAGCGAGCCCCTGAGCGTCACCCGCCAGGAGGACGGCTCCATCCTGGTCACGCGTCCCGACGACGAGCGCCGCTCGCGCTCGCTGCACGGACTGTCGCGCACCCTCATCAACAACATGGTGATCGGCGTCACCGAGGGCTACTCCAGGCAGCTCGAGATCGTCGGCACCGGTTACCGCGTCGCCGCCAAGGGCCAGGGCATCGAGCTCTCCCTCGGCTTCTCCCACACCGTGACCGTCGAGCCCCCCGAGGGCATCACCTTCAAGGTCGACGGCAACCTGAAGATCACCGTCTCCGGTATCTCCAAGGAGCAGGTCGGCGAGGTCGCGGCGAACATCCGCAAGATCCGCCCGCCGGAGCCCTACAAGGGCAAGGGCGTGCGCTACGCCGGCGAGAACGTGCGCCGCAAGGTCGGAAAGGCTGGTAAGTGACCATGGCTTACTCGATCAAGAGGGGCAAGGGCAACCCCCGCGCCATCGCCCGCAAGATCCGCCACCAGCGCGTGCGCAAGCACATCTCCGGCACGCCCGAGCGTCCCCGCCTGGTGGTCACCCGGTCCAACCGCCACATGGTGGCTCAGGTCGTGGACGACACCATCGGCCACACCCTGTGCGCCGCCTCCACCCTGGAGGAGGCCGCCAAGGGCGTCGAGGGCCACAAGGTGGGCGCCGCCCGCAAGGTCGGCGAGCTCATCGCCGAGCGCGCCAAGGCGCTGGGCATTGAGACAGTCGTGTTCGACCGCGGCGGCAACAAGTACCACGGCCGTGTCGCGGCCGTCGCCGAGGGCGCCCGCGAGGGCGGCCTGAAGCTGTGAGCACTAAGACGACGAGAAAGCAGAGGAACATCTGATGGCTGCACCGCAGCGAGACAGGTCCGCGTCGTCCGACGGCTCGGCCCGCACCGGCGAGAACCGCGGCGAGGGCCGCGGCCGCCGCGACCGCAACAACGACCGCCGCGACCGCAACGGCCGCGGCAACGACGACAAGTACATCGAGCGCGTCGTCACCATCAACCGCGTGTCCAAGGTCGTCAAGGGCGGCCGCCGCTTCACCTTCACGGCGCTGGTCGTCGTCGGCGACGGCGAGGGCACCGTCGGCGTGGGCTACGGCAAGGCGAAGGAGGTCCCCTCCGCCATCGCCAAGGCCGTCGAGATCGCGAAGAAGAACTTCTTCCACGTCCCGATGATCCGCCGCACCATCCCGCACCTGGTCCAGGGCGAGGACTCCGCCGGAGTCGTCCTCCTGCGTCCGGCGTCCCCCGGTACCGGTGTTATCGCCGGTGGTCCGGTGCGCGCCGTGCTGGACTGCGCCGGTGTCCACGACATCCTGTCCAAGTCACTGGGCTCCGCCAACGCGATCAACATCGTGCACGCCACGGTGGACGCTCTCAAGCAGCTCGAGCAGCCCGAGGCCGTCGCGGCCCGTCGTGGCCTGCCCCTGGAGGACGTCGCCCCGCAGTCCATGCTGCGGGCCCGCGCCGAGGGTGAGGCCGACAAGCGCGCCCAGGCCGAGAAGCAGGAGGCCGAGAAGGCCGCTGAAGGAGTGGGTGCGTGATGGCTGAGTCCGCATCGAAGCAGATGACCAAGCAGCTCAAGGTCACTCAGATTCGCTCTGGCATCGGGGGCACCCACCGCCAGCGCGAGTCCCTCAAGACCCTGGGTCTGCGCAAGATCCGCCAGTCCGTCGTGCGTGAGGACACCCCCAGCGTGCGCGGCCTGATTGCCACGGTGCACCACCTGGTCACCGTTGAGGAGGTCTGAGATGGCTGACACCGAGAACACGCAGGAGGAGAAGGTGCGCGTCGTCAAGCTGCACCACCTGCGTCCCGCCCCCGGCGCCAAGAAGGCCAAGACCCGTGTGGGTCGTGGTGAGGCGTCCAAGGGTAAGACCGCCGGTCGCGGTACCAAGGGCACCAAGGCTCGTTACCAGGTCCGTCCTGGTTTCGAGGGTGGCCAGATGCCGCTGCACATGCGTCTTCCCAAGCTGCGCGGCTTCCGTAACCCCAACCGGGTCGAGTACCAGCCCGTCAACGTCGGCCGCATCGCCGAGCTGTTCCCCGAGGGCGGCACGGTGACCGTGGAGGACCTCGTCGCCAAGGGCGCGGTTCGTAAGAACCAGCTCGTCAAGGTCCTCGGCGGCGGCGACGTCACCGTGGCCCTGACGCTCACGGCCGACGCCTGGTCCGGCTCCGCCAAGGAGAAGATCGAGGCCGCCGGCGGCACCATCGCCACGCGCTGAGCCTCCGGCGTTCCGGCGGAGGAGTGAACCCCGCTGAGAAACGACGCCGGCGAGTAGCGAGCAACGACAGACCCCGGTGGTCCAGGGAAACCTGGGCCGCCGGGGTTTGTCGTGCCCCGACGTCGAGCACCAGGGGAGAAGGCCGCTTTCCGGCAAGGAGGTGCGCTGAGTCACCCGGTGCCGCAGAACAGGGGAGGGACGTGACAAAACCCGCACCCCATCGGTGTTGCAAGGCTGTCTCAGCGCCCAGGTCGGGGCCTTGGCGGGGTAGTCTGGACCGAGCGCAGTTTCCCTGCGCTCTTCCTTGCTGCGTGCAAGACCGAACCCAACCCCGAGTCCACAGGAGATCGAGTGCTCAGCGCGTTCACCCAGGCGTTCAAAACGCCAGACCTCAGGGCGAAGCTGCTCTTTACCCTTGGCATCATGGCCCTCTTCCGGCTCGGGTCGATCCTGCCGGCCCCCGGTGTCAACCTGGCCAATGTCAAGGCCTGCATCGGTGAGTCCGAGGACCAGGGCCTGCTCAGCCTCGTCAACGTCTTCTCCGGTGGTGCGCTGCTCCAGCTGAGCGTCTTCGCGCTCGGGATCATGCCCTACATCACCGCCTCCATCATCATCCAGCTCCTGCGGGTGGTCATCCCCCGCTTCGAGGAGCTCCACAAGGAGGGGCAGGCCGGCACCGCCAAGCTCACCGAGTACACCCGCTACCTCACCATCGGCCTGGGGCTCCTCCAGTCCAGCACCATCGTGGCCACGGCCTCCAGCGGCCGCCTCTTCCCCGGCTGCACCCGCGAGATCATTCCCGGCGGTGCGGTCCTCACGATGCTGCTCATGATCATCACCATGACCGCCGGCACCGGCCTCATCATGTGGCTGGGCGAGCTCATCACCGAGCGCGGCATCGGCAACGGCATGTCGCTGCTGATCTTCACCTCGATCGTGGCCCAGTTCCCCTCCAACATGTTCTCCATCGCCGGCGGCAACAACGGCGCGGCCAAGTTCCTCATCGTCGTGGGCGTCGTCCTGGTGGCGACCCTCGCCGTCGTGTACATCGAGCAGGCCCAGCGACGCATCCCCGTGCAGTACGCCAAGCGGATGATCGGACGCCGTCAGTACGGCGGCTCGACCACCTACATCCCGGTCAAGATCAACACCGCCGGTGTCATCCCGGTCATCTTCGCCTCCTCGATCCTGGCCATGCCTCAGCTCGTCGCCGGCTTCGGCAGCCCCACGAGCAAATGGGTGCAGTGGGTCATGACCCACCTGCAGCAGACGCACCCGATCTACCTGACCGCCTATGGCATCCTCATCCTGTTCTTCGCCTTCTTCTACACGGCCATCACCTTCGACGCCGAGGAGATCGCGGACAACATGAAGCGCTACGGCGGCTTCATCCCGGGCATCCGTGCTGGCGAGCCCACCGTGCGCTACCTGTCCTACGTCATCAACCGCATCACGACGGCGGGCTCCATCTACCTGGTGGTCCTCGCCCTGATCCCGACGCTTGCCGTGATCTGGATGGACCTGGCTCAGCACCTGCCCTTCGGTGGAACCACTATCCTCATTATGGTGGGTGTGGGCCTCCAGACGGTCAAGGAGGTCAACTCCCAGCTGCAGCAGCGCCACTACGAAGGGTTCTTGTCATGAGCGCACGCATGGTTCTTCTCGGCCCCCCCGGAGCGGGTAAGGGCACCCAGGCCGCACGGATCGCCGAGCGTCTCGGTATCCCGGCCATCTCCACCGGTGACATCTTCCGCGCCAACGTCGCCGGCGCCACCGAGCTCGGTACCCAGGCCAAGGCCTATATGGACAAGGGCGAGTACGTTCCCGATTCCATCACCAACGCCATGGTGGCCGACCGCATCGCCCAGAGCGACTGTGTGGCCGGCTTCCTCCTGGACGGCTACCCGCGCACCACTGCCCAGGTCGCTGAGCTCGACTCCATGCTGGAGGCCTCGGGTCTCGCCCTCGATGCCGTCGTCGAGATCACGGCCGACGCCGAGGCCGTCGTCGCCCGACTGCTCAAGCGGGCCGGCGAGCAGGGACGCGCCGACGACACCGAGCCGGTCATCCGCCACCGCCTTGAGGTCTACGCGGAGTCCACCGCGCCGCTGGCCGACGTCTACGCCGAGCGCGGCCTGCTCGTCCAGGTCGACGGCATGGGCGAGATCGACGTCGTCACCGGCCGCATCATGGAGGCCCTCGCCGCCCGCGGCGTCACCGCCTCCTGACCCCGACCCCACCGGCGGGTCGTCTGCTCATGCGGACGGCCCGCCTCCGCATGCTCCGACCCGTCCCGGTGCTCGCAGGCCTCCGCCGGCGCCCCCGGAACCCGCCGGCAGTCTCATTTTCGTCCACGCGACCACAGGAGGCAGCGTGCTCTCACGCGAGCAGATTCAGATCAAGACGCCCGAGCAGGTCCGCCTCATGCGCAAGGCCGGACTCGTCGTCGCCGACATCCACACCGCCCTGCGCGAGGCGGTGCGCGCCGGGATCACCACCGGCGAGCTCGATGCCGTCTCAGCCGGTGTCATCGAGGCCGCCGGCGCCCACTCGAACTTCCTGGGCTACTACGACTACCCGGCCACCGTGTGCATCTCCGTCAACGACGAGGTGGTCCATGGCATCCCCGGCGAGCGCGTCCTGGCCGACGGCGACCTCGTCACCTTCGACTGCGGTGCCTACGTCGTCGACGACGACGGCACCCAGTGGCACGGGGACGCCGCCTTCACCACCGTCGTCGGCGGAACGTACCGCAGCGAGACCGACCGGCTCGTGGACACCACCACCCGGGAGGCCCTGTGGGCGGCCATCGCCGCCGTCGCCCGCGCCGCCGCGGGGGAGGGGCGCGGACGCGAGCTGTGTCTCAACGCCGTCGGCGACGCCGTCGAGGCCGTGGTGGCCGCGGCCGCCGAGCGCGAGGGGCACGAGCTGGGGATCCTCCAGGAGTATGTCGGCCACGGCATCGGCACGAGCATGCACATGGCCCCCGACGTCCTCAACTACTCGGTCAAGCGGCGCGGGCCGCGGCTGCGGCCTGGCATGGTGCTCGCCATTGAGCCCATGCTCACCGCCGGTAGCCCGGTCACGCGCGAGCTCGACGACGGCTGGACCGTCGTCACCCAGGACGGCTCCCACGCCGCTCAGTGGGAGCACACCGTGGCGATCGTTCCCGG
>CAUVMS010000154.1:0-6238 GCA_963552815.1 uncultured Actinomyces sp.
GTGGAGCCGCTTGTCGGACTCGAACCGACGACCTGCTGTTTACAAGACAGCTGCTCTACCAACTGAGCTAAAGCGGCGTACGGCCGGCAAGGCGGCCGCGGGTGCGGAGGACAGTCTGGCACAGACCGCCCCGGGGTGGAAAACCCGAGAGGAGGATGAGTCTGCTCCGGTGCCTCCGAGATCTGCGCGGGAACAGTGCTGGATCAGGACGGGACAGGCCTCCGGCTCAGCCCTGCTCGCCCTGCTGCTCAGCGGGCTGGTCAGTGGATTGCTGAGCGGGTTGCTCGGCCGGCTGCTGGGTGGACTGCTCAGCGGGCTGCGCCGTCGGCGTGCTCCCTGTGACCAGCTCGGTCAGGGAGGTCGGTGACTGCAGCGTGTTCAGGTCGATCTTCTCTCCCTTGAAGAAGACGGTCGGGGTGGCCTGAAGCTTCCTGTCGGAGAAGGCCTCATCGCCGAGCTCCACCCAGTTCTTGTACTTGTCGGAGTCGATGGCGGCCTTGAACTTGGCGGACACCTCGGTGGGGACATTCACCTTGGTGGCGGCGGCAACCAGGCCGTCGACGGTCATGTTGCGCTGGTCCTTGGTCTGCAGCACCTGGGAGAGGATCTCGAAGGCGGCGCCGTGGAAGCTCAGGGACTGCGCCGGGGCCTCATCGAGCACCACGCCCATGGCGTTCATGACCGCGCTGGTCCAGTCCTGCTTGAGGATCTTGCAGGGGTGGAGGGCCAGGGTGATCTTCTTGTCGCTCAGCAGCTGGTTGATCTCCTGGGTGTGGATGCCCTCGAACTGGGCACAGTGCGAGCAGGAATAGTCGAAGTAGATGTCAAGAATGGGGGCGGAGGCGGCGACGGTGTCCAGCTGACTGCCGTCGCCGTAGGTCCAGGAGGCGTCCGCCAGGACCTGCTTGGGGACCCCGTCCTGGTTCGCCTTCTCGGTGGCCAGGCCCTTGCCCGCCTCGGGGTACTGCTTCTTGTTCCGGTTGAGCGCCAGATAACCCAGGTAGCCGAGGCCTCCGGCCGCGGCCACTCCCACGCCTCCGATGAAGCTGCGGCGGGCGATCGCGTTGCGGCGCGCGCGGCGCTCCTCGGCCTCCTTCAGTTCCTTGGCCTTGAGGCGTGCGGCCTCGCGGCGCTGGGCCTTGGACTGGCGGGGCTGGTTACTGGACACTCGGTGCTCCTTGTGGTGCGTTGGCGAGCGGACGGCGAAGAAGACGAACTGTCAATGGGTCACGGCTGTAGCGGTTCATTCTGCCCGACGATGCTGTACGAGACCATGCCTGACGTCTGTCGCTGGCGGATTGTGACGCATCGGTCGTCGCAGATGCGGCCTGGCGCAGGCACACCTCGAGCGTTGTCGACCTGTGAGGCTCAGCTGCCGAAGGGGGAGAGCGTGGGAACGGGCGACAATCCCATGAAGCACAGTGCGAACGTGAACAGGCCGATGAGCAAGAGGCTCGTGCAGATACTGGCCCGGCGTAGGGGATTGGGGGCAATCATGTTGACGATGTGCGCTCCCCCGCGACGCGTCGATGCTCCCCAGGGAATCAGCCACAGGACCAGGAGATACAGGGCCTCCGTCGAGATGAAGAGCAACGAGAGCGTGTTGCTGATTGATCCGGAGGGGGTGGAGACGGAGCCTGTGCCGAGGCCAGCGAAGTTCGAGCCTACGATGTAGAGGAAGAGTATGGCCACGGCCATGGCGACGAGGAACGCGAAACCGGTGGCGATCAGGGAGCGCAGGAGATACCAGGGAGTCGCCGCCCACATGCGGGAGGTGTCTGCCGGCGAGGTGGAGCCGCGCTGGAGCCGGTTCCAGCGCCGGGCGTCCTGGGCCCGGCCGACAGTACCGGCGATGAGAGTCAGGATCGCGCCGAGGATCGCGATCCACCCTGGTCTCATGATCCCCACGGCGGACAGCGCGAACCCGAAGGCCAGGAGCACCATGGGGTGCCGCTGCGGCTCCTGCGCCCACTCGGGCAGGCTGCCCGTGTGGGTGGGCGGGGTGAAGCGGCGGATCTGCGCGGGCTGGGCGCCGGTCATCGTCGGCCCCGTCATTCCGCCGGTCGCCGGCATGGCCGCCGGCACGGTCGCCGGGCGGGCAACGGGCTGGGGGTAGGCGGGCCGGGGCGCCGTCGGGTTGTATCCCGAGTAGGGGAACATGGGCACCTGCCCGGACGGCGCGGGTCGCGGGTAGGGGCCCGACGGCGTGACAGGAGCGGGTCCTCCGACGCCGTACTGCATGGACTGTGCCGGTCCTGCCGGCGTCACTGAACCGTTCTGGTACCACGACCGGGGAGGGATGGCGGGAGGGGGCTGGACGGATGACGCCGAGGACGCCGACGGCGCGCCGTAGCCGTACCCGCCTTCAGCGGCCGAGCCCGCAGAGACGGGGCTGCCGTACGCGGCCGGAGACGCCGAGGCTGCGCTACCGGCACTCTGCTGAACGCCGTAGCCCGTCGGAGCGACGCCGTAGCCGGGGACGTAGGTGCTGGTGCTCGTCTCCGACTCGTCGGAGTCGACGTCGTCCTCCTCCGGTCCCAGGAGCCGGTCGACGGCCTCCTGTCCGGTGCCGCCCTCGGCGATCTCGTCGAGGACCTCCAGCAGGCCGTCCGGGCTCAGCCGGTCCTGCGCCTCCGGGGCGAGCGCCGCCGTGAAGGCCCTCGCCAGCGCCGGATTCTCCTGCTCCAGGGTGCCCAGCTCCGGGGTGCCCGCGTAGACACGGCGGAAGACCACCTGCCATGCGCCCGATCCGAAGGGCGCCAGCCCGGTCACGGTGAACAGGAGGACGCCCGCGCAGGCGTACCAGTCGACGTCGGCGTTCGGCTCACCGCCGTCGAGCATCTCCGGGGGGATGAACCCCGGGGTGCCCGTGACCTGACCGGTCTGGGTGAGGCGGACGTCGTCGGCCACCTGGGCGATGCCGAAGTCGATGAGGACCGGGCCCTGCGCGCTGAGCATGACGTTGGAGGGCTTGAGGTCGCGGTGGATGACCCCGGCGGCGTGGACCGCGCGCAGCGAGTCGACCAGCCCGTGAGCCAGGTCGGCCAGGTCGCGGGCGTCGGTGGTCAGGTCGTAGACGCCCTCGTGCTCCACCTCGTGCTGGAGGGTGGGGCCCTCGACGAGCTCGGTGATGACGAAGGTGATCCCCAGCGACCCGTCCCCGGTTTCGATGTCCAGGATGCGGGCCACACGCGTGTCCCTCACTCGGGCCAGGACACTGGCCTCGCGGTCCAGGCGGCGCCGGGCCGTGGGGTCCGCGGCGATCTGGGGGTGGAGGATCTTCATGGCCACGTGGCGGCCGCCCTCGTCGGTGGCCTCCCAGACCACGCCCATCCCTCCGGCGCCCAGGCGACGCAGAAGCCGGTAGCCCCCCACCAGGGTGCCAGCGCGCAGCTTGCTCAGGGTGACCGGTTCGCCCGGGTGCGCGTCGATGTTCTGCGTCATGGACCCCACAGTACCGGGCTATATCGGCTCGCGGGCGCCGCGTCCCTGTGGGCCTCTTCGCCCGACTGTGGGCCACGTCGCGGGAAAAAAGCCAGTGTTGGGGCCGCCTTATCGGTAGCGATACAGCCCGTTTCCGACGGCGTGAATGGGGAGGCCTATACCGACCGTCCCTCGGGGAGGGCAGGCCCAGGCTCAGCCGAGTTCGGCCCAGACCTCAGCGGGGCCTCGTCGGCGTCTGACGAGCTCCGGGAGGGGCCTCGTTGACCCGACGGTGGTCTTTCACCGTCATTGCTGAGGAAGATCACCCTGACAGTTTCCTGTGAATTACTGGTCAAAGCGAGGAACCTGTGTCAAGATGAGCCCGTCCACGGTCGAATGGCTGACCGCGGTACGTGTCAATGCGGACACGCATCGGCACCTTTCACGACGGATCGTCCGGCACGTACCTGCCGGTGAAGGGAAGCACCACCCATGGCAACTGTTACTTTCGAGAACGCCACGCGCATTTACCCGGGCAATGACCGCCCCAGTGTTGACGCTCTCAACCTCGAGATCGCCGATGGCGAGTTCCTCGTGCTCGTTGGCCCCTCCGGCTGCGGTAAGTCCACCTCCCTGCGCATGCTCGCGGGTCTGGAGGATGTCAACGCCGGTCGCATTCTTATTGGTGATCGCGACGTCACCGACGTTCAGCCCAAGGACCGTGACATCGCCATGGTCTTCCAGAACTACGCGCTTTACCCGCACATGACCGTCCACGACAACATGGGCTTCGCCCTGAAGATCGCGGGCACCCCCAAGGCCGAGATCGACAAGCGCGTGCGCGACGCCGCCAAGATCCTGGGCCTGACCGAGTACCTGGACCGCAAGCCCAAGGCGCTCTCCGGTGGTCAGCGTCAGCGTGTGGCCATGGGGCGCGCCATCGTGCGCAAGCCCAAGGTCTTCCTCATGGACGAGCCGCTGTCCAACCTGGACGCCAAGCTCCGTGTCCAGACCCGCACCCAGATCGCCTCGCTCCAGCGCTCGCTGGGCGTCACCACGGTCTACGTCACCCACGACCAGACCGAGGCCCTCACCATGGGTGACCGTATCGCGGTCCTCAAGGACGGCGTGCTCCAGCAGGTCGGGACCCCTCGCGAGATGTACGACCACCCCGCCAACGAGTTCGTCGCCGGCTTCATCGGTTCGCCGGCCATGAACCTGGGGCAGTTCACGGTCAAGGGCGACGTCGCCACCGTCGGTGCCGCCAAGATCCAGCTGTCCAAGGCGACTCTGGACGCCATCACCCCCGAGGACGGCGGCAAGGTGACCATCGGGTTCCGGCCCGAGTCGCTCGACGTCGTCTCCGCCCAGGACGAGCACTCCATCCCGGTGCGCCTGTCCTTCGTCGAGGAGCTGGGCTCCGACGCCTACATCTACGGTGAGCTCGTGGGTGCTGAGGACTCCGAGGCCAAGCTCGGCTCCGGTGAGGACTCCAGCCAGATCATCGTGCGTGTTCCTCCGCGTACCGCCCCCGAGCCGGGTGAGACCGTCTATGTGCGGATCCGCCCCGGTCAGGAGCACATCTTCTCCGCCTCCACCGGCAAGCGCCTGCCTGCCTGAGGATGCTGACGACGACGGCGCTGTTCCCCTTTGCGGGGGCGGCGCCGTCGTCGCGTTCACCGAGGCTCGGCCAAGAAGGCCGGGCCGGACGGACCGGGACATGGTGCCGCAGCGCCGTCTGGCGCCGGACCGGATACGATCACCGCGCGGTGCTACCCGGATCGCTCTCGACGCCCCGGAGGGTGTGGGCTGCCGCTCACGCCTCGAAAGGCGAAGAGGACCTTGGCCTGAAAGAATAAGGTTATGCCCCAGTCCATGAAGATCACGGCAGCGACGATTGATCCGGCGCTGCTCGACCTCCCTTGGGAGACGGCGTTGGAGGACTGGCCCACCGAGGTCCTCGCCGCGCTGCCCCGTGGTCTGTCCCGCCACATCGTGCGCTTCGTCAACCTCTCCGAGCGCGTCATCGCGGTCAAGGAGATCGGCGAGACCGTGGCGCACCGCGAGTACGAGCTCCTGCGCGACCTGCTGCGGCTGGGGGCGCCCTGCGTGCATCCGACGGCGGTCATCACCGGCCGGCGCAGCCTGGACGGGGAGGAGCTCAACTCGGTGCTCATCACCGAGCACCTGTCCTACTCCCTGCCCTACCGGGCGCTGTTCAGCCAGTACATGCGGCCCGAGACCGCCACCCGGCTCATCGACGCTCTCGCCGTACTGCTGGTGCGCCTGCACCTGCTGGGCTTCTACTGGGGGGACGTGTCGCTGTCCAACACGCTCTTCCGCCGGGACGCCGGCGCCTTCGCCGCCTACCTCGTGGACGCCGAGACCGGTGAGCTCCACCCCGAGGGGCTCACCGAGGGCAAGCGTCTCTACGACATCGACGTGGCCCGCACCAACATCATCGGTGAGCTCATGGACCTGCAGGCCGGCGCCCTGCTGGAGCCGAGCGTCGACACCATTGAGGTCGGGGACCGGATCGTCAGCCGCTACACCGAGCTGTGGGACGTCCTCACCGCCGAGGAGTCCTTCTCCATGGACGAGCGCTGGCGCCTGCGCCGCCGCGTCCAGAAGCTCAACGAGATGGGCTACGACGTCGCCGAGCTCACCATGAACACCGACTCCCAGGGGGAGCACATCACCATCCAGCCCAAGGTCGTCGACGCCGGCCACTACCACCGTCAGGTGATGCGGCTGACCGGGCTGGACGTCCAGGAGCGCCAGGGCCAGCGCATGCTCAACGACCTGGAGGCCTACC
>CAUVMS010000155.1:0-6225 GCA_963552815.1 uncultured Actinomyces sp.
GGGCGGGCGGCTACAGGACCGCAAGAGCCTGACCAGGGCCGGGCCGCCGTTCCCTCCGCCAATCGGCGCTCCGGCCGGATCAGCGCTCCGACCGCGTCTCGGCCGGGGCGGAGGCGATGGCGGCGAAGATGAGACGCCCGACGACGGAGCCGCCGTCGAGCACCCCGATACTGCGCTCGGCCGAGTACGCGGCCCGTCCGTGGACGGCCTTCATCTGCCGGGTCGCCTCCGATCCTGCGGCAGCGGCTGCCGCGGCATCGCGCAGCAGAGCCTTCTCGGCCTCTGCATCGCCAGCCGCCCGAGCCGCCCCGTCGCGCAGCACCTCGACGCCCGGCGCGAGGGCGTCGATGATCGTTTTCTCCCCCGGCTTCGATTCCGCCTTGTCCATCATGTTCTGCACGCCCGCATCCAGAGCGCCGACGGCGGCGGTGAAGTCGACCTCGTGGCTCCCGCGCAGGCGCTTGGCCATGCCCATGAGCCCGAAGGCGAGAATCGTGCCGAGCGACGAGGGGGCCGCCTCATTGAGCACCTTGCTGCCCTGACGCAGGAGTTGCCCGAGGTCGCTCTCCTCGCCCGTCTCCAGGGCCGCGGCGAAGAAGGCCGCGGCGGCCCTGAAGCCGTCGTCCATCGAGATCCCCAGGTCACCGTCCCCGTTGACCTGGTCGAGACGGATCAAGTAGTCCCGGTTCTGCTCCATCGACTCGCTGATCGATGAGAAGATCCGGCTCAAAGTCCTTGCGTTGAGCATCATGTCCTCGCTTGTCCTCGTCACTTGTTGGTGTTCGTGTAGAACGGGGTGGAGGCGGGTGCCCTCAGAAGCCGCTTGAGCTCCTCGTCGAGTTTGAAGACCGTGACGGACAGACCCGCCATCTCCATGGAGGTCGCGAACTCGCCAATGTGCGGCATGAAGACGCTCACGCCCCTCTGCCTCAGGAGGGCGGAGACCGATCGGTAGATGATGAGCTGCTCCTCCAGCGGGGTAGCGCCCAGACCGTTGACCATGACGGAGACCTCGTCGCCCTCGGTGAGTGGCATGTCCGCCTCAATGGCTTGGATCATGAGCGCGGCGATCTCCTCGGCGGTCATCATGGGCTCGACGGCGATTCCCGCCTCGCCGTGGATCCCCATACCGATCTCGATCTCGTTGTCGCCGATGGTGAAGGTGGGCTCCCCGACCTTCGGGACGATGCAGGGGGAGAGCGCCACTCCCATGGTGCGGGTGTTCGCCAGGGCCCGCTCGGTGACCTCGACGACCCCGTCCAGGCTTCGCAGCTCATCGGCGGCCGCGCCCGCGATCTTGTAGGCGTAGACGATGCCGGCAATGCCTCGGCGTTTGTCCGCCCTGTCGGCCGGGGAGGAGGCGACGTCGTCGCGTCCGAGGAGCTGTCTGGTCTCGATGTCGTCGAACTCGACATCCTCGCAGGCCATGCGGAAGTTGAAGATGTCTCCGTTGTAGTTCCCGTAGAGGCACAGGACCCCGGCACCGCTGTCGCACGCTCGGATCATGTCGGCCATCTTCTCTGCCGAGGGGGAGGCGAACACCTCTCCCACCGCGCAGCCGTCGATCATGCCCTGACCGACGTAGCCGAGGAAAAGCGGTAGGTGCCCCGAGCCCCCGCCGGTGACGATGCCGACCTTCCCCTCCTTCTTCGGGTACTTCGATACGAGCACCCGGAAATCGCCTCCCAGCAGTTCGACGCGATCGCCGTACGCCGCCTCGATGCCCTCCATGGTGTCGCGCACGAACGTGTCCGCACTGTTCAGTATCTTCTTCATTCTTCTCGTCCTCTTCTCTCTATTCTCTTCGTCTTCTTCCGACCATTGCGGTCCTGGGGCCAATCCACGTGGCCCCGAGACCGGACTCAGCTGTGGGGGAGGCCGATCTGTGCGGGGTACTCCCACTTGAGCAGCTCGGCCTGCTCGAAGCAGTCGGGCTCCGCGCCGCCGCCCGCGGTCAGGGCGTGGTGGTAGAGCTCGGCGAGCTCCTCGATATAGGAGGCTTTCAGGAAGGCCTCATAGATGGTGCGGTCGTCGATGGCGACGGTGCCGTGCTTCTCCAGCAGGATGCAGTCGGCCTCTGCAGCGGCCTCACGGACGTGGCGTGCGAGCTCGGGGGTCCCCGGGCGTCCGTAGGGAGCCACGGGGACCCGGCCCCGACTCAGACTCAGATTGGCCACCTCATAGACGATCGCCGGGATGGGTCTGGCCAGGACGGCGAAGGACGTGGCGTAGGGCGAATGGGTGTGGACGATCGCACGTGCCTCGGGCCGGGCCTTGTAGATCTCGATGTGCATGAGCACCTCGGAGGTGGGGCGCAGTCCCGACTCGTTCTCGACGACCTGCGCGTCGAGGTCCATGACGACGACGTCGCGTGGGCTCATCTCCTCGCGGTCGAGGCCCGTGGGCGACACGACGAGCAGTCCGCTCTCCGCGTCGCGGATGGAGAAGTTACCGGACTTGTGCTTGCACAGGCCATCGCGCTGGGCGCGCTTAGCGATGGTGCACAGGTCTTTCTTGAAAGATTCCAGCATGATGTGTTCCTTTTCCTTTGAAGAGTTCGGTAGGAGTACGGTGAGATTTCTACGGATGGGCGGAGAGAGCGCTATGCGGGCACGGCGGCGCCGTCGTCTGTGGACTCGGCCCGGCGTGCCGCGTTGCGCTCGACGACGAGCTCGCGCGAGTACAGGACGAAGCAGACGAGCCAGACGACGAGGATGATCAGTGGCAGGACGTTGCCGTCGACCACCTGCATGAGATGGGAAATGGCGTAGGTGAAGATTGGTGCATCGATCGACGAGTTCGAGATGAGCTGGCCGTCGGCCAGGTCGACGGCCTTGGTGGAGTTGGCCAGTTCGGTCATGAACGGGGCGAAGGCGGTGCCGACCCACAGGAACACCGGGGCGAAGACGGTGCACTGGATGAGCATCCGGATGATGTTCCCCTTGGAGACGAAGTAGGCGGACACCGCGATACAGATGTTGATGATGCCCGCGAATGGGAGGATTCTGTTGCCGGGCAGGAAAAAGGAGTAGAGCAGGGTCACCGGAATCGTCCAGATGACGGCGAGCCAGATCTCGTTCGCTCCGCCGAGGAAGGGCCAGTCGAGCCCGACGAAGAGCTGACGGTCGTTGAATCTCTTCTGCGTGAACTCGGAGATGGCGTTCGAGATGGGCTCAAGAGCCTGCATGAAGTACTTCGAGATCACCGGGAAGAGCGTGAGGGCGGTTGCGGCCTGGATGCCGAGCGTCAGCGTGGCGGTCACGTCGAATCGCGCCAGAATCCCGAACAGGATGCCCAGGATGAAGCCGAGAATGTGGTTCTCGGCGAAGATCCCCACCTTGTCGCGCAGGTCATTAGCATTGAATGAGCGGTTGAGCGCGGGGATCCTGCGCAGCAGCCAGTCGACCGGATACATCGGCGCGGCGAGGAACACCATGCGGTGCGTGATCGTGACGCCAGGGATCCCCGACATCGTCTCGACACGGTACTGATGGAAGTCCGCAGTCTTGAGCTCGAAGACGGTCTGAACGGCTGCGACTACGAAGGCGAGCACGACCGAGCCCGTGATGTAGTAGACGGCCACCGCCGTGAAGATCTTCCCCCAGACGTTCCACAGGTCGGCGTTGAAGGTCTCGGTCTGCTTCAGCAGGATGAGAACGATATTGATGCCTATCACAAGGGGGAACATGAGGAAGGCATAGGGCCATGACCAGGAGATGGTGGACATGGTCGTCCAGCCGCCGTCGGTGACGGGCAGGCTGACGCCGACGGTTTCCGACATCGCCTGGGCCGCGGGGGTGATGGCGGTGGTCATGTAGCTGATGAGCATCGTCATCCCGGAGAATGCGACACCGAGGGTGATACCCGCTGAGACGGCGTCCTTGAACTTCATGCGCACGAGCAGGCCCACGACGATGATGATGAGTGGGACGAAGATCGCCGCTCCCAGCGAGAGCAGGAAGTTCACCGAGCCCTGAAGAATATGCATGACGTTCTCCTTTCGAGGTCGTGCGGTGATTCGGCTCGCAACTCAGCGGTTGCCACTCGCCCTGATGGCGTCGATCAGCTTGGAGAGCTCCCGGTCCTGCCCCATTCCCGTCAGGAAGGCGATGCCGTTGATGACCGGAATGTCGCGCTGCTTGGTCTCTCGGACAATAGTGATGTAGGCGGCGGCCCCCTCGAGGTGACGATCGACGGACTTTAGATCGACCGCCTGGACGTCGGCGTCGATGTGCGCCTCCTTGAGGAGGCGGGCGACCTTGCTGGCGACGGTCTGAGAGGTGGCGACGCCGCTTCCGCAGGCGACGATGACTTTGGCGCTCATTGTGAGGCTCCTTTGCCAGATGGTGAGGTGTGGTTGAGTTTGTGATCGTGGGTGTGGTCGGAGCGGGTGCGATGTAGCGGGTCAGGCGTCAAAGCCCGACATGGTGGACAGGGCGGTGACGTACTCGTCCTCGGTGCGCGCCTGGCCCAGTCTCTTCATGAATTCGGGGTCCTGGAAGTTCTCGAGAAGGGTCTGGAGGACCTCCACGTGCCCGTCTTCCTGGGTGAAGCCGAGCATGAAGATGAAGCGGACCGCGTGAGTCTCGTCGTTGTTCGCCATCTCGTGCCAGGTCACGGGAGACGCGAGCCTCGTCGAGGCTATGAACGGCTCGATGATGTGTGCGGCATCGGAGTGCGGGATCGCAATGGCCTCCGGCTGTGTCGGAAGCGCTGTTGGATAGGCCTGCTCGCGCGCCTTGATGGCTGTCAGGAACGACTCCTTGACGTAGCCGCGTCCCAGGAGCTTGTCGCTCATCCGATTGAAGAACTCATCCTGATCGGCGACCTCCCAGTCCAGCTGGATGAGGTCGTGCTTCAGAAGATCGCGTTGCATGGTTCCCTCCTTGATCGTGCCGGAGGGGGACTCGGTGCGCTACGGTGCGCTCACCCCTGAGATCCCCTCAAGCACGGTCTCGACCATACGCGGGAAGAAAGCGGACCAACAGGCCCTTCATGTACATATGTACCTGAATCGGGAGTATGGTCTCTGAAAGTTCCGTAATGATCGAGTAAATGTCAGGGAGTGCCCTAGGTCGATCCGACTCGCATGTACATATGTGTTAAGCGGTGAGGCACTGAACGTCCCCGGAGGCATCGGCGCCGTCGGTGCAGGCCTCCCTGCGGGCCCGGGGCCGACGCCGATCCATTCACCTGCGGATCCGGGATCGAGATCGGACGTCTTCGCTGGCCCTTCTGTCGGTTTCCCAGCGCTGCTCAGTGCTGGCCGTAGACGTTCTGGTAGCGGTCGTTGAGGCGAGCCACCATGTCGGCCGGGATCGGCTTCACATCGCCGAGCTGCTCGGCGATGCTCATCGTGCGGGCGACCTCCTCGCACATGACGGCGGCCTTGACGGCGTCACGCGCGTCCTTGCCGATGGTGAAGGGGCCGTGGTTGGCCATGAGGACCGCCGGAGACCTGGAACCCTCCAGGGTCTCCACGATGCCGCGGCCGATCGAGTCATCGCCGATGAGGGCGAAGGGGCCGATCGGGATGTCGCCGCCGAACTCGTCGCCCATCATCGTCAGGGCGCAGGGAATCGGCTGGCGTCGCGCGGCCCAGGCGGTGGCGTAGGGGGAGTGGGTGTGGACCACGCCACCGACATCGCTGCGGTGACGGTAGACGTAGGCGTGCGCGGCCGTGTCCGAGGAGGGCGTCAGGGAGGCCGGCGTGCCGTCGTCGATCTTCTCGCCGTCGAGCGTGCAGACCACCATGGTGTCCGCGGTTAGCTCGTCGTAGGAGACGCCGGAGGGTTTGATGACGAACAGGTCGGTCTTGACGGGCCCGTCTCCGCGGTCGACGACGACCCGCTCGGAGACGTTGCCTGCGGTCCACACCACCAGCCCCCACCGGGGCAGCTCGGCGTGCAGGGCGGCTACCCGACGTCTGGTGTCCGCCACCGCCTCCTGCGTCTGCTCGTCGAGGTCGGTCAGGACGATCCTCTCGCTCATGCGCGCGCTCCTTTGCTCGTCAGTGATATCCGGTGTCACTGGCGATTCTTCGGAACCTGCTGGTCGGCGTCACCACGCCCGGCGCACGAATGTTCACAGTCGTTCCCAGTCGACGCCGACGGCCGCGAGAACGCTGCCGCGCACGCGACGGGGACATGTCACGCGGTTGGGTGCAGAGATTCTGTCGGTGGGGTCAGGTGGTGTTTGCACCGTTGATGATGTCGTTGAGTTTCT
>CAUVMS010000156.1:0-6104 GCA_963552815.1 uncultured Actinomyces sp.
CTCAGATGTCCTCCAGGGAGGCGCCCTTCGTCTCACGGGCGAAGAGGTAGATGATGCCTCCGGCGAAGAGCAGCACCGCGAAGATGAGGAAGGGCAGGAAGACCACCTCGGCGCTCAGCGCGCTGCCTCCGATGAGGGCTCCCACGAAGTAGGGGCCCGCGACCTTGGCGACCGATCCGATTCCGTACCCCAGCCCCAGACCGGTGGACCGGGCCTCGGTCGGGAACTGCTCACCGCCGAAGGCGTTGAGGATGCCGAAGGCGCCGTCGCCGAACATCATGACGATGAAGATGCCCGCGAAGAACACGTAACCGGCGTTGCCGATCTCGTCCCCGTGGACCATGCGGGTGGAGAAGGCCGCTATCAGGGCCCCGACGGCGCCGATCATGCCGCAGCCGAACATCGTCCAGCGCCGCCCGATCCGGTCCGAGATCCAGGCCGAGCCCAGGCGTCCCAGCAGGTCTCCCAGCGAGACGAGCATGAACAGGGTCGCGACCGTGCTGGCCTCGAACTTGAAGGACTGTCCCAACAGCGTCTGCCCCCAGGACTGGACGGTGAAGGAGCCCAGGATGAAGGAGAAGGAGCCGAGGGCCACGACAAGCAGCTGCTTGGGGTACTTGGTGAAGACCACTGAGTAGGATGCGGAGCTCTTGTCGGGGATGGGCGGCAGATCAGCGACCTGTTCAACGGGGATCTCCATGGCCCAGGCGTAGGCGGCCCTGGCCTCCTCCTCACGCCCCCGGGACTGCAGGAAGCGCGGCGACTCCGGGACGAAGCGGGTCCAGACCAGCAGGACGATGGGGATGCAGCCGACGGCGATGAGTCCGCGCCAGCCCAGGGCGTCACCGAAGTACCTGGTGACCAGCCCGCCCAGGAAGATGCCCGCGGGAATGAAGACGCTGGTGAGGCCCGCCAGGAGGCCGCGCTGCTTGGCGGGCACGAACTCCTGGACGAAGGGCACCGAGGTGATGTTCAGACCGCCCACGCCGAACCCGACGCCGGTGCGCAGGATCGCCAGCAGGATCCAGCCGTTGACCGGGGTGACGGCCGAGGCGGCGGTGAAGACGACGAGGACGATGATGCACCAGATGAAGGCGTGCTTGCGTCCCCACACGTCGGCCATCCGCCCCCAGGTGATGGAGCCCAGGACCGTGCCCAGACCCGCTCCGGCCAGGATGACGCCGGAGTGGAAGCCGGTGAGGCTCCATCCCGGGGTCTCGATCAGCATGTTGACGATGAAGCCGATGAGGAACATGTCGAAGAACTCCGACACGTTGCCCACGATGGCCATCCCGATGAGGGACCTCTGGTGGCCGGTGAGGCGGTGGTTGTCGATCTGTTCGGGAGCGGTGCGCCCCAACGGCGCGGCACCATGCTCAGTATGTGTGTGGGTGCTCATGAGTGAACCAATCCTTGCAAGAAAGAGGCGCCTCAGCGCACGATGTCCGAGCCTTGGAGAGCCAGGAGATCGCCGGGGCGCACATGTGTGAGGTCGCCGTGGTGGGTCAGGGCGAGCTGGGCCACCTTGGTGCCCATCTCGATGCCGCGCCCGACGTCGCCGTCGAGCCAGCCGTGAAGCGTGCCCGCCACGAAGGAGTCGCCGGCACCGGGCCGGTCGATGACCGGGACGGACTTGATCTCGTAGACGCGCTCGCCCTCGGCGGCGGTGGACAGGTAGGTGCCGGCGCGTCCGTCGGTGGACACGACCGTGGGGCCCCGATCTCCTCGCGCAGGGCCCGGCAGCGGGAACTCGCCCGGCTCGAGGAAGTAGAGGGCGACGCGGCCCTCGTCGGTCATGACGACGTGGCTCATGTCCACGCCGACGGCGGAGTACTCCAGGGCGATGCGGTCGGCCAGCTCGCCGCGGGGCAGCTTGGTGGTCCAGGCGGTGGCGCGGCCGAGCTCGGACTGGGCTACCTGTCCGCCCTCGTCACCGACGAGAGCACCGCCCGCTCCCTCCTGGAGGGCATCTGAGGGGAGGCGCCGGGGCGAGGCTGGAATGAACACGCGTTCATTGATGCACTTGCTCACCTCAGCGGAAGCGGGAAGTATTCAGTCATGATGCCCGGCCGCAAGCACACCAGCACGGTGCTTGCGGCCGCGAGCGATATGCACCCTCATGCACAAGGAGTCCTCAGTTATGAGTGCTGAGCTGCTGCTCACCGATCTGGATCGTCAGGCTGTTGCCGTGTCGAAGGCCCTGGCCGCCGACGCCGTGGAGAGGGCGGGGTCGGGTCATCCCGGTACGCCGATCTCGTTGGCGTCGGTGGCGTGGCTGCTCTACCAGTGCGAGATGGTCCACGACCCGCTCGACCCGGGCTGGTTGGGGCGCGACCGGTTCGTGCTGTCGATCGGGCACGCCTCGCTGGTGCAGTACATTCAGCTGTTCCTGGCCGGTTACGAGATCGATCTGGAGGGTTTCACGTCCTTCCGTTCTCCGGCGGGTCTGCCGGGCCATCCCGAGTTCGGTGAGATCGCCGGCGTGGAGACGACGACCGGCCCGCTGGGAGCGGGTTTCGCCAACGCGGTGGGGCTGGCGATGGCGGCGCGCCGTGAGCACGGGCTGCTGGATGCGGGCGCCCCGCTCGGCGAGTCGGTCTTCGACCACTTCGTCTACACGATCCTGGGTGATGGGTGCATGCAGGAGGGCGTGAGCTCGGAGGCCGCCTCCCTGGCCGGCACCCAGCAGCTGGGCAACCTCATCGCCATCTACGACGACAACGACATCTCCATCGAGGGCAACACGGACATCGCCTTCACCGAGGACGTCTCGGCCCGCTTCGAGGCCTACGGCTGGCAGGTGCTCGACGTCGACTGGCGCGCCGGCGGCTCGGGGGACTACGCGGAGGATCTCCAGGCACTGCACGAGGCCATCGTGGCGGCCCGCTCCGAGACGACCCGCCCCTCCCTCATCCGCCTGCACACGATCATCGCCTGGCCCTCACCGACCAAGCAGGGGCAGGCCTCCTCCCACGGCGCCAAGCTCGGGGGTGAGGAGATCGCCGGGCTCAAGCGGGCCCTGGGGCTGGATCCCGAGCAGAGCTTCATCCTGCCCGACGACGTCGTCGCCCACGCCCGGAAGCGGGCCGCCGAGAACACTCGGGCCGCCCGAGCGGTGTGGGACGAGCGCTTCGCAGCCTGGCAGCAGGCCAACCCCGACGGGGCCGCGCTGCTGGAGCGCCTTCAGGCCCACCGCCTTCCCGAGGGCCTCCAGGCGGCCCTGCCGACGTGGGAGGTCGGCCAGTCCGTGGCGACCCGTGCGGCGTCGGGCAAGGTGCTGTCGGCCCTGGCCGGTGTGGTGCCCGAGCTGTGGGGCGGATCGTCAGACCTGGCCGGCTCGAACAACACGACCATGGCCGGAGAGCCCTCCTTCCTTCCCTCCGCCCTGGCGCAGGCCGACGGCGACGGGCCCTTCGGCCGCACGATCCACTTCGGCGTGCGCGAGCACGCCATGGGCTCGATCCTCAACGGGATCGCTCTGGACGGGCTCACCCGCCCCTACGGGGGAACCTTCATGGTGTTCTCCGACTACATGCGCCCGGCTGTGCGCCTGGCGGCGCTCATGGGGGTTGGCAGCATCTTCGTGTGGTCGCACGACTCGATCGGTGTGGGCGAGGACGGCCCCACCCACCAGCCCGTCGAGCACCTGGCGGCGCTGCGAGCCATCCCGGGACTGGCCGTGGTGCGCCCCGGGGACGCCAACGAGACCGCCGCGGCCTGGGCCGAGATCCTGGCCCGCCCGGGCGAGCCGGTCGGTATCGCCCTGTCACGTCAGAACCTCACGGTCAACGCAACCGCTCAGGCTGCGGCCGAGGGCGTGAGGCGAGGCGCCTACGTCCTGGCCGAGGCCACCGACGCAGGCGGCGGCCAGGTCAGCCCCGAGGTGGTCCTGATCGCCACCGGCTCCGAGGTCGGGGTGGCTGTGGCCGCCCGCGACATCCTCCAGGAGCAGGGCACACCCACCCGGGTGGTCTCCGCCCCCTGCCTGGAGTGGTTCGCCCAGCAGGATGCCGGCTACCGGGCCGAGGTGCTACCGGCAGGCGCCGCCAAGGTCGCCGTCGAGGCCGGTATCGCCATGGGCTGGCGCGAGATCGTCGGTGACGCCGGCGAGATCGTCTCCCTGGACCACTACGGCTCCTCCGCACCCGGCGCCGCGCTGTTCGAGGAGCACGGCTTCACCGGACAGGACGTGGCCGCCCGGGCCCGCCAGGCCCTGGCCCGCACGCGCGGCTGACGGGCGCCCCACCCCTCGCCACCGACCACTGAGCCGGGCAAATTTCGCGTAGCCCTACGGTTTTTCTGTAGGGCTACGCGAAATTTGCCCGTCTCAGCCTATGAGAAACATATGTCACGGGGATACCACTCCCCATGCCGCACGGGTGACTTACCGGCCGGTTTTGGGCACGCTGGGGACCGGTCGCGCCACCGGGCGCACTCCGTAACAACGACCCCGACACAGAAGAGGCCATCTCTCATGACCGCACCCGCCCAGAACGACCCCCAGATCCCTGGCAGCAACGACTCCGGCGAGGAGCAGCCCCTCCGCACGCGCTACTACTACCTCATCATGACCGTCATGGTCGTGATCGGCGTCGTCATCGATATCGCGATCTACATCGGGATCATCACGAACGCCGAGGGGACGGTGCGCATCCCCTACCTGGTCTTCATTCTTCCCGTTATCGGAGCTCTGGCGATCGGGCGATTCGCCGACGCCGCCCTGGCCAAGAAGTCTCCCCATCTGGTGCCCGGCTACGTGGCCCCCCAGTACCAGGGCGGACAGGTCCCGCAGCAGGCCCCGTACGGCCAGCCCCAGTACGGACAGCCGGCCGCCCAGCCGGTGGCGCCGCAGAGCACCGGCTACGGCCAGGGCCCTGGTCAAGCCCCCGGTCAGCAGACGGCTCCCGGCGCACCGCAGCAGGCACTGTACGGCCAGCCGCAGCAGCCGGGCCAGGTGCCGCCGTCGGACCAGTACAGCCAGCCGCAGCAGGTGCAGTCCGGACAGGCTCCCGCCGTTCAGGCACCCCAGAACCAGCAGCCCTACAGCCAGGGCGGGCAGTCGGGGCAGACCGGTCCGGTCGGCTACTGAGTCGCGGCAGGCGCCGAACAGATACCCGAGTAGATGTCGGTGGGGCCCGATACGCTCCCATCATGCCCGCATCGAAGAGTCCTAAGGCTCCCAAGGTCTCCTACTGCTGCACCGAGTGCGGCTGGTCCAGTCCCAAGTGGATGGGCCAGTGCCGGGAGTGCCGGGAGTGGGGAACCCTGGAGGAGGTCCGCTCCGCCGTCGCCCCGGGTGGGAGTACCGGCGGAAGCGCCCTGGCCGCCGCCAGCGCCGTGCGCCCCGTGGTGGCCGCCCGCCCCATCGGGGAGGTCAGCGCCACCGAGGCCAGGGCCCGCCCCACCGGGGTGGGTGAGCTGGACCGGGTCCTGGGCGGTGGGATCGTGCCGGGCGCCGTCGTGCTGCTCGCCGGCGAGCCCGGAGTCGGCAAGTCCACATTGCTGCTCGACGTCGCCGCGAAGGCCGCCGCCGTGGGGCGCGAGCGCGGGGACGGGCCGGTCCTCTACGTCACCGGTGAGGAGTCGGCCTCGCAGGTGCGGCTGCGGGCCGAACGCATCGACGCCCTGGATCCCGGGCTGCTCCTGGCCGCGGAGACCGAGCTCGGGGCCCTGCTGGGGCACGTGGAGCAGGCCGGGCCGTCCCTGCTGGTGGTGGACTCGGTCCAGACCATCGCCTCGGCGCAGGTCGAGGGCAGTGCCGGAGGCGTCACCCAGGTCCGGGCCGTGGCCAGCGCACTCATCGCGGTGGCCAAGGAGCGCGGCATCCCGGTGCTGCTCGTGGGGCACGTGACCAAGGACGGCGGGATCGCCGGCCCTCGGGTCCTGGAGCACCTGGTCGACGTCGTCGCCCAGTTCGAGGGCGACCGGCACGCCCGGCTGCGCCTGCTGCGGGCCGTCAAGAACCGCTACGGCCCCACCGACGAGGTCGGCTGCTTCGACCTGGGCGAGCGGGGCATCGTGGGGCTGGCGGACCCCTCGGGCCTGTTCCTGTCCGCCGCCCGCTCCGAGGTGCCGGGCACCTGCGCCACCGTCACCCTGGAGGG
>CAUVMS010000157.1:0-6103 GCA_963552815.1 uncultured Actinomyces sp.
CTGGGGCCAGGCCGTCCTGGTGCTGCGGTGGCTCAAGGACGGCACCGATGTGCGGGCCCTGGCCCGCGACGCCGGGGTCTCGCAGGCCACCGGCTACCGCTACCACCCGCGAGGCCTTGGAGGTGATCGCCCAACGATCCCCCGAGATCACCGACGTCCTGGACAGGCTCCGCCGGGACGGCGAGCCGTTCGTCTGCCTGGACGGGACCCTGGTGCGCACTGACCGGGTCGCCGCTCGCACCCAGGCCAGTAACCACTTGTGGTACTCCGGTAGGCACAGGGCCTTCGGCCGCAACGTGCAGGTCCCGACCGATCACACTGGTTCCCCGGTGTGGACCGGTCCGGTGGAGCCCGGCTCGACCCATGACATCACCGCCGCGCGCACCCACGCCCTGCCGGCGCTGTACCGGGCGGCTTCGCTGGGGCTGCCCACGCTGGCGGACAAGGGCTACACCGGAGCGGGCATCGGCATCAAGGTCCCTGCCAAGAACCCGCACCCCGACCCCGACACCAGATGGCGCAACGAGCTGATCACCTCAATGAGGGCTCCCGCCGAGAGGGCCAACACCCTGATCAAGCACTTCAAAGCCCTACGACACGTCACCCTCGATCCCAGAGCCATCACCACGATCGCCGCCGCAGCCCTGGTCATCCTCACCCTCCACAAAGGCATCTGGTGAGAAAACCTCATTGTTAGGTTTTTTCTGTAGCCACACTAAAATTCGTTCACCACATTCCTTCAAAGAGCACGGCGTGAGCGTTGTGAAATAAACTAATCCGGTATACCCTCCGACGCAGCCGTGACATAAAAGCGACACCCCAAGCAACCATCTTCCATGATTGCACCCTTCTAAGCCGCAAAGCAAAGCCAAAGGACTAGTGACCAACAGAACGAAGCCCACTCTATCTGCCACCGAGATGTTGGCTAGGTAGGGAAGTGGAATCAGGGCCGACGCAATGAGTCCTAGGATTCCGCAGATTGTCAACAACCAGTCTACATGAAGAGCAATTAGCGAAACACAACCAACCGCCACCATGAGACCAATAGTTATTCCATAAATACGTATGATCCCTTCTCGATATTCTCGCTTTTCACTATTAGTAAGTTCATTACATGAAACCGCAATAATCGCAATTATGCCGACCGCTGTCATGAGAAGCGAAGACAGTCCGTATACGACTGCAATCATCACACCAACCAAAAAGGCGTGATTCGATATACTCATTCCCCAAAACGCTCCAGAAATACACAGCAACAGCGGCGGCAAACCTGTCCACCGCCATGGGTACTCTTCCCAGAAGATTGGAGACAATATAAATATAAGCAGAGCAATGGAAGAGATGAGATACGGAACTCCCTCAACGAGTTCCACTCGCAGCATTAATGCTATCCCGATATACGCCAATCCTGCACAAAGCAACAAGTTCGACATCAAGGCCAATGTGAACCGAATTGCGTATTTTGCCGTAAAACTACGCCAGGTAACTAGCGAAGCGCTTGACCATAGACACAGTATTGATACGACTGAATACCAAGACGGAATGACTGCTAGGCTCGCAGAACCAAATATATAGCCCAACACAAGCACAACAGAAAGCACTCGCGATAAATTACTTCCGCCATATTTTGACGGCCCTAACGCTCCGGAAGGCAAAGTAGCCCAAGCCAAGAGAACCAGGACAGTGGCCGGGAGTAGCCGGAATACGACTGTTATTACAGTTCCAAGCTTACTAGTATCCAAAAGAAGTGACGACAATATGTTTACAAGAACCCCTCCACCAAGTACCCGAATAATCCAGGATAAAGAGCGTTCTATTAAGGATGTTTTCATGGCGCCTCATAAACTGCGGACAATGAGATTTTCTCTACGGGGGTGAGGATGTGCGTGGCCTAAGTACCGCGATCGCGGGTACGGGTGATAGGGATGAAGTGGGGCGTATCGGACAGGAGTGCACGTGGAGCCGCGCGTCAGAGTTGTTTTCAGCCAAGAAAACCTGCTCGCAAGGAGGCTCCGCTTACTCTCCTATCGTGCCACCCCAACGCACCTATCGCTACTGTGCGTACCATCAACGGGTAACTAACTACCCATCGCCGCACTCACAGCATCCGTCCCCATCAACGGGCCGCCACGACCTGGGCGAGGGTCTCCACAGTCTCCATTGCAGTTATGATAGCCAGGGTCAAGCGCAGGATATCAGCACAGGCTGTCGGTACCGGCTGGCATGATGGAGCCTGCCTCCCCTCGGCACCTTCCCCCGGAACACTCATGTGTCCTGGCCGGGGAGGAGCTGGGAAGGAGGTGAGGGCCGTGTCCAAGCCGCAAGGCCGACGCGTTCACGTCCGCAAGGGCAAGGTAACGGTCCGGAAGGTGAGCGAAGTACTGAACTCCGTCGCTCGCCTCGTCCGGGCCGTCGGTGTCCTTGTGGATGCCCTCAGCAAGTGGATCGGCTAGGCCATCCTCTTGCTAGGGGAGTCGCCCGCATGCTACCCGGGTGGCTCCCCACCATTATGGCTGGCCCCGCTCAGCCCTGTCCACAGCGCGACGAGACTCATGAGGGATGCCCGCGAAGTAGGCTCGGTGCCTCACTGAGAACTGCTCGCGAAGTCCGTGGACCGTGAAGGGAATGCGAGCCCGAGGCCCGCCTTGACCTCGCCCCAAGAAATGGTGCCCTGCTCTGTGACCTCAGCACGGGCGGCGTCGGCGGCCTCAATGTCCGCCAGTTCCTCCGCCGCCTGGGTAAGCCGCTCCAGGTCATCCGCGTCGATCACCGCGGCCACACGACGGCCCCGGCGGGTCAGGAAGACAGGCTCACGTCTGACGCGGACGTCATCGACGATCTCATCGAGCCGGCTACACGCAACAGAGACAGGCAGGTCGAGCATGACCCCAGTATGGGTGAAGGTCGCAGTTTTCACGTCTTGTCACCAAGACGCGACTCAGGCTCCGCTTCTCCCCTCCCATCGCTGCGGTAGCCTCTGATCTGCGGAATCAAACCCGGAACAACGACGATCCGCACGAGGTAGTGCCGGCCCCGGCAGACACCACTCCCGTACACCATTCGCCGCCATCCACCCCATCGCCCATCGCCAGCACGCTCCAGCTATGACGCTCCTCCTCCCTAGCCTCCAGGCCGAACGCATCCGTCGGTCCATCGTCGACTACCTCTCGACGACCTTCGCCCTCACCGACGCCGAGCCACGGCGCGTGCTCACCGACTTCCTTCAGGACGAGGAGCAGGGAGTCTTCGTCGGCCCCTTCGTCCGCCTGCGCCTGCCCTACCTGGCCGCGAGCGCCCGCCCCGGTACAACCGACCCGGCACACCCCACCGACCGCCCCCTCGACTGGGACCCGGGCCTGACCCCCTACCAGCACCAGAAGGACTCCTACCGGCGCCTGACCACCAAGGGCGGCCACTGCCCCGAGCCAACCATCGTCACCACCGGCACCGGCTCAGGTAAGACCGAGTCCTTCCTCCACCCCGTCCTCGACCACGTCCTGCGCGCCCGCGCCCAGGGAATCACCGGGATCAAGGCCCTCATCCTCTACCCCATGAACGCCCTGGCCTCCGACCAGGCCAGCCGCCTCGCCAGCCTCATCACTGAGGATCCCGCCCTTTCCGGCGTGCGCGCCGCCATCTACACCGGGGACTCCTCCGCCAGCCCCCGCAAGCACGTCACCGCCGACTCCCTCATCACCGACCGTTACGTCATCCGCGACAACCCGCCGGACATCCTGCTCACCAATTACAAGATGCTCGACCAGCTCCTCCTGCGCCCCGAGGACCGCGAGCTGTGGCGGGCCTCAGCCGGGTCACTCACCTACTTGGTCCTCGACGAGTTCCACACCTACGACGGCGCCCAGGGCACCGACGTCGCCATGCTGCTGCGGCGCCTGGGCCTGACCCTGCGCGCCCACCTGAGCGCCGACGACCCCCGCCAGGAGGCCTTTGCCTCGGCCCCGCTCGGCCCCGTGTGCCCCGTGGCCACCTCCGCCACCCTCGGCGACGGCGGCGACCCCTCCCAGATGCTCGCCTTCGCCCGCGACGTCTTCGGAACCGACCTGCCCACGGGCGCCGTCGTCACCGAGACCCGTGCCGACCTCGACCAGTGGGCCGCCACGCACCTTGCCACCGCCGAGTCCAAGGGCCTGGCCGGCCGCGCCCTGCGCCTGCGCTCCCTGCCCAGTGAGAACCTGCAGGCCCTGGCCCGCCTCGCCGAGGCCGGCTCCCCCGACCCCAAGGAGCTGCTGCACAGCGTCGTCGCCCACCTCTACGACCTGCCCGAGGAGGTCGAGGACACCCTTGACGCCGCCGGCCTCGCCTCCGCTCTCCAGGCCCACCCCGACGTCCTGGACCTCGTGCGCGCCGCCGAGCACTCCACGCCGCTGGCTGCCCTCGCCTGTAACCTCCTGGGTCCCGCTCCCGAGCCTGGCCTGGCCCGGCGGGTCCTCTCCGCGATCCTGGCGGCCCTGTCCGTCGTGCGCGCCGGACTCGACGGTAACCCAGACCGCAGCGCGGTCAACGTGGAGGTCACCCTGTGGATCCGGGAGGTCACCCGCGTCGACCGGGCCCTGAACTCCCTGCCCTCCTTCCGCTGGGCCGACGCCGCCTCCGAGCAGACCCGGGCCGAGGAGCCCGCGCGCCCCGCCCTGTACTGCCGCTCCTGCGGGCGCTCCGGCTGGGGCATTGTCCTGGCCCCCACCGGCCAGAAGGAGAAGGACGACCAGTCCCACGTGCGCCGCGACCGCAAGACCGGTGACCCCCGCTTCCGGGCCCTCCTGTACGCCCCCGGGGAGGACGCCGACTATCGCACCCGCGCTGAGGCCGGCGAGATCAACCTGGAGGCCCGCCATCCCGGGCTGCGCTGGTACTCCATCAACAGCCGTGAGATCCTCACCCGCCGCCCCGCCCAGGAGAGCACCGAGGCCAAGGAGGGGCTCGTCCTGCCGGTCCTCATGCTCACCGGGGACGAGCGCAGCATCTCCGAGGACTCCACCAACGACGTCTGTCCCTCCTGCGGGGCCAGGGACTCCATCCGCTTCCTCGGCTCGGCCGTCGCCACCCTCCTGTCAGTGTCCCTGACCACCCTGTTCGGCGACGACGCCCTCGACGACACCGAGAAACGCGCCCTCATCTTCACCGACTCCGTGCAGGACGCCGCCCACCGCGCCGGCTTCGTCAACCAGCGCTCCCACACCATGAGCCTGCGCTCGGCCCTGCGCGGGGCGCTGCGGGCAGAGATGCCCATCGAGGAGTGGGCCGAGGCCGCCCTCGACGACGCCCAGGCCAGTGCCTTCGACCGCTACCGGCTGGTTCCCGCAACCCTGTCCGAGCACCAGCGATTCAAGCCCTACTGGGACCCGAAAGCCCCGGCCTCCAAGCGCAGCCGGGCCAAGCCGCACGTGCGCCGTCGGCTCCTGTTCGACATCGCCCTGGAGGTGGGGCTCCAGTCCACCTACGGGCGCACCCTGGAGGCCACCGGCTCGGTCACCGTCCACGTCAGCGCCGGGCGGGCCAACGCCCTGGCGGCCCTGGCCCGTCAGGCCCTCGGCACCGACCAGCAGGGCGTCCTCGACGGCTTCAAGGACACCAGCGACGCGGCCCTGCTCGCCTGGGTGCGCGGCACCCTGGAGCACATGCGCCGCGAGGGCGCCATCGACCACGAGTGGCTCACGCGTTACAAGAGCGACGACGGCAAGCGCCTGTGGATCTGGTACAAGCGCAAGCGCAACCAGGGCCAGCCGGCCTTCCCCGCCGGGCGCACCGCCCCGGCCTTCCCTCAGGTCGGTGGCGCCCTCGACACCCGCAAGTCGGCCTTCGCTCCCGTGGGCTCCACCAAGTCCTGGTACGCCATCTGGACCCGCAAGTGCCTGGGCGTGGTGCCCACCCACGCCGCCCGTCTGGCCTGTGCGCTCCTGGCCCGCCTGGCCGAGGCAGAGATCCTCTCCATCACCACCACAGACTCCGGCGGCACCGTCTACGGGCTGCCTGCCAGCCGCGTCGTCGTCTCCCCGTTGCAGCAGACCACGCGTGAGGCCCTGCTGCTCGTGTGCGACACCTGCCGCAGCCAGCTGCCCGCCGCTGCCGCCACCGTCGACCAGCT
>CAUVMS010000158.1:0-6075 GCA_963552815.1 uncultured Actinomyces sp.
TGGTCCTCGGCGAAGTGACCGTCCTCGGTGAGGGTGACGTTGGCCTGGGCGATGATGTGGCGGTCCTCGTCGTCGGCCGTCAGGTAGTGGGTCTCGTCGGTGACGTGGCCGTCGACGACGACGCGGTAGGGGGTCTCGACGAAGCCGAAGGGGTTGATGCGCCCGAAGGTGGCCAGCGAGCCGATGAGGCCGATGTTGGGGCCCTCAGGGGACTCGATGGGGCACATGCGCCCGTAGTGCGAGGTGTGGACGTCGCGGACCTCCATGGAGGCGCGCTCACGGGACAGACCGCCGGGGCCCAGGGCGCTCAGTCGGCGCTTGTGGGTCAGACCCGCCAGCGGGTTGTTCTGGTCCATGAACTGGCTCAGCTGGGAGGTGCCGAAGAACTCCTTGATCGCGGCCGTCACCGGCCGGATGTTGATGAGCGTGTTCGGCGTGATGGCCTCGACGTCCTGGGTGGTCATGCGCTCGCGCACCTGACGCTCCATGCGGCTCATGCCGGTGCGCACCTGGGACTGGATGAGCTCGCCGACGGCGCGGATGCGGCGGTTGCCCAGGTGGTCGATGTCGTCGTACTCGACGGCGATCTCGGTGATCTCGCCGTCGCGCACGCCCTCGACGGTCTCGGCGCCGGCGTGCAGGGCCAGCAGGTAGCGCAGGGCCGCGACGATGTCTTCGATCCGCAGGGTGGACTCGGTCAGGTCCGAGGCCAGGCCCAGCTTCTTGTTGATCTTGTAGCGGCCGACCTTGGCCAGGTCGTAGCGCTTGGGGTTGAAGTAGAAGTTCTCCAGCAGGGTGCGGCCGGCCTCGACGCTCGGCGGCTCGCCGGGGCGGATCTTCTTGTAGATGTCCAGGAGCGCCTCGTCCTGGGTGGTGATCTTGCGGTCCTCGTCCAGGGCGGAGGTCAGGGCCGGGAAGTCGGCGAACTCCTTGCGGACCTCCGACTCGTCCATGCCCAGGGCCAGCAGGAAGACGGTGACGTCCTGCTTGCGCTTGCGGTCGATGCGCACGGCGACGCGGTCGGACTTGTCGATCTCGAACTCGAGCCAGGCGCCGCGCGAGGGGATGAACTTGACGTTGTAGACGTACTTGTCCGTGGCCTTCTCGGTGGTGCGCTCGAAGTACACGCCGGGCGAGCGCACGAGCTGGGAGACAACGACGCGCTCGGAGCCGTTGACGATGAAGGTGCCCTTGTCCGTCATGAGCGGGAAGTCGCCCATGAAGACCGTCTGGGACTTGATCTCACCGGTGGAGAAGTTCTCGAAGTCCGCCACCACGTAGAGGGGGGCGGAGTAGGTGAGGTCCTTCTCCTGGCACTCCTCGGCTGTGTACTTCGGCTCCTCGAAGCGGTGGTCGTGGAAGGACAGAGCCATGGTCTCCCCGAAGTCCTCGATCGGGGAGATCTCGTCGAAGATCTCCTCCAGACCGGAGGTCTCGGGCAGGGAGCCCGGGTGTGCCTTGTTGGCGGCGATCATCCGCTCGCGCCACCTCTCGTTACCGACGAGCCAGTCGAAGCTCTCGGTCTGGAGGGCGAGCAGATTCGGAGCCTGCATGGGCTCGGCGATCTTGGCAAAGTTGATACGACGCGACGCGGTACGAGCGGCGATGTCAGCAGCAGTGGGTGCAGAGGTGCGCGAGGCAGCCAAAGGGGGATCCTTCCCTCAGATCGGGGATCACACAACGCGCACCGCGGGCACCGGGTTGAGTAGAATCTGCGGTGTCGGGCTCGCGCCCGCCAGGGGTTCCGCGGGGCCGGGGCCCGCGCGGAGGGCAGATACTCCTCGCACCAATACACACAATGCACGCAAAGCGCTAGCGTACACGGCCGGCGTCAAGTACTCCACGCCGATTCTCACCCGATCCTTGCGATTCCCACCACAGTCGCGCATACTGCCCCGCCCGTGCCCTCCGCGTGACCTGAGTCCTGCTCGACGCTCGGCTCTCGGTGCCCTCCTGAGGGATCTCCCGGCCGGCTGGCCACTGCTGCCCACCGCTACCTGCCGCTGCTGACTGCCGTTGGCCACCAATGCCCACCACCGACCCCGGCACCCGACGCCGTCGCCGCCATCGGCGACGTACTTTCCGCACGAGGACTGCGTCTTCTCAAAGACCACGACGCCCCACCACCAGTCGTTTACCACGAACCGCAGTCCTCACAACAAAAGTACGTCCCCAATCAACAGCCCACCGACCCCCACCGACCCCGACCGGCCTGCAACCCGACGACGCCCCAACGACCCAGGCTCAAGGGCCCCGCACCACACCGTCTCCGACGGCGTCGAGCGATGTCGGCACGGACTGCGGGGTTCGTAACCAGGCTTCCAAGGGCGAGGAACGATCCTGCGGCCTCGTTGCCGAGGAATCAGCAACCTGCTCCCCGCCTCCGGGAACCACACACCTGCTTTCGTCCAGCAGGACACCGCTGAGTCCACAGGCTCCACGCCGTCGGCTCGAAACGACCACGGCTCCCGAGGAGACTCACCGCATGTCCCCTGTTGCCACCACCGCCGGTCACCCCACCTCCGTCTGCCCGGTCCCGGCGCATCTTCGTCCTACCATCGTCTACTCGCGCAGCCAGCGCTGCCTCATTGCCGCCCAGAAGCCGCACCTGCTCCGTCTCATGCCGGGCGCCTACCTGCGTCCCGTCCCGGACCGACGGCGCTGGGAGCAGCGGTTCATGGTCTCGCTGGCCCGGGCCGTCGCCGCACAACAACTCCTGCCGTCGGCGACATGCTTGTCTCACACCTCGGCTGCCCTGGTTCAGGGGCTGGCGATGTGGACGCGGGAGCCGGACGTCTACGTCGCCGTCCCCGGCACCTCGCGCCTCACCACGAAGATGCTGCCCGCGTTTCACTATCCGCCCTCGGGAGTCCCCGTACCCGTTGAGCAGACGTCGTCGGAGGACACCCCGATCCGGCTGCGTCGGCGACGGCTGCAGCTGGGGGACGATGAGATCGAGGTGGTTGGGGGTGTCCCCGTCACGTCGGTGCTGCGTACCGCCTTCGACTGCGCCTGTGACGAGCCCCCGTACAACGCGCTCTCGATCGCCGACGCCGCCTTGAACCGCTACTGCCACCCCGATCCGTGGCACCGGGACGCCTGCGCAACGCGCCTGCGCGAGGCTCGCGCCTGCTGGGACGCACTCGTTACACGCCATCGCAGACGACGAGGAATCGCGCAGGCTCGAGCGGTTCTCGCTGCCGCGAGCCCGTGGGCGGTCTCGCCTGGGGAGAGCGTGCTGAGGTGGATGACGCTCGTGGTGGGGCTGCCCAGCGCCGTTGTCCAGTACCCGGTATCGGGGCTTTCGAAGGACCGGTTCCTCGACCTGGGGTGGCCCGAGCATCACGTCGTCGCGGAGTTCGATGGTCGGACCAAGTACCGCACCGAGGAGGACGTCTTCCTCGAGAAGCTCCGCCAGGACGAGCTCGAGGCGAAGGGGTGGAGGTTCTTCCGGGCGACATGGTCCTCGCTGAGGGACATGCGTACCCAGGCGGACCGGCTGCTCGCGACGTTCCCGCTTGAGGTGGTCTCCCACCTCTCGCCGGCCGCCGATCTGCAAGGCGCCGGGTTGTGGGGCGAGCGGCCACCAGGGGTGCTCGTGCCATGAGACCTCGGGCCCACACGCGCTCTCACGGCTCACCAACCGTGCACCGACCAGCTCGACGACGTACTTTCCGCACGAGAACTGCGCTTTCCTAAAGACGACGACGCCCCCACACCAGTCGTTTACCGAGAATCGCAGTCCTCACAACAAAAGTACGTCCCCAATCAACAGCCCACCGACCAGCGCCGCCGACGACCGGCCTGCGGCCCGACAGCATCCCACCGACCCGACGACGCCACAACGGCCCAGACTCGAGGGCTCCGCACCAGCAGCCCACGCTCGACGGCGCCCACGCATACCACCGACGCCGCAGCCGCCCTGGCACGCAACCGGGTCCCGTCCACCTGGTGGTGGGCGGGACCCGGTGATGTTGGGCTCCCCCGGCCGTCGACGGCTCTCAGGCCGCGTCAGGCAGCGGGGAGAAGCTCACTTGAGGGTGACGGTGGCGCCGGCGCCCTCGAGCTGCTCCTTGGCCTTCTCGGCGGCCTCCTTGTTGGCGCCCTCGAGGACGGCCTTGGGAGCGCCGTCGACGAGCTCCTTGGCCTCCTTCAGGCCGAGGGAGGTCAGGGCGCGCACCTCCTTGATGACCTGGATCTTCTTGTCGCCGGCGGCCTCGAGGATGACGTCGAACTCGTCCTTCTCCTCGACGGCGGCCTCGCCACCGGCAGCGCCGGGGGCGGCGGCAACGGCCACGGCGGCCGGAGCGGCGGCGGTGACGTCGAAGGTCTCCTCGAAGGCCTTGACGAACTCGGAGAGCTCGATGAGGGTGAGCTCCTTGAACTGCTCGATGAGCTCTTCGGTGGTCAGCTTCGCCATGATGGGCGTTCCTTCCTTATCTGGTTCCTGCGCGCGCAGGGTTGGTGGATGACGCGTGCGGCCTCAGGCCGCGGTCTCCTGCTTCTCGCGCAGGGCGTCGACGGTGCGCACGGCCTGGGAGGCCGGTGCGGCGAAGAGGTACGCAGCCTTGGACAGGGACGCCTTGACGGCGCCCGCGGTCTTGGCGAGCAGCACCTCGCGGGACTCGAGAGAGGCAAGCTGGTCAACGCCGTCGGCGGACAGCACGGCGCCGTCCATGACACCGCCCTTGATGACGAGCTGCTGGTTGTCCTTGGCGAAGTCACGCAGAGCCTTGGCAGCCTCAACCGGTTCACCGGTGACGAAGGTCAGGGCGGAGGGGCCCTTGAGGTCGTCGGCGAAGCCCTCGAGCCCGACCTGGCGGGCAGCGATCGCAGCAAGCGTGTTCTTCACCACGGTGTACTCGGCGTTACCGGCGAGGGAACGACGCAGCTCCTTGAGCTGGGCGACGCTCAGTCCCCGGTACTCAGTCAGCAGAACCGCGTCAGCCTGGCGGAACTTGTCCGCCAGAGCAGCGACGGCTGCTTCCTTGTCAGGCCGTGCCATGGGCCCTCCTTCCGTGGTATGCCGCAGGGCCCACCCACTGGAAAAGCCCCGCGCCGGTGGGCACGGGGCTCGCTTCCGGGCACGCCCGGAAGGGGTCACGTTCTCACCTGCGCCGGCCTCACCTCAAGTGAGCTTGGTCCCGCCGGAGCGGGAGACCTGCGGTCTTTGGCAGAGAGCACCATACCCAGTGGCGCACCCGTTCACGCAAGGCAGGCCGCCGTGGAACTGGTCACTGGCCCTGGTGACCGGAGCTCGCCGCGACGCCGGCAACAGGCTCGACGCCGGGGTACGGAGTCTGCGTCCTCGTCCCGCCGTCGCCTCAAGGAGCATCAGGCCCCGAGGCTGTCGGCCAGTGCCTCGCGCTCGGTGACGTCGTACCAGAGCAGGTCGGCCTCGGCCGCGCGCTCGAAGGCGTCCTCGTCGCCGAGCCGGGCGGCGTGCACGTCGGCCTCCGCCTCAGCCTCGTCCACGAGCAGGGCGGCAACGTCCTCCCAGGGGATCTCGGCGTTCACCTCAACGGTGCCGGGCAGGACGTCCCCCTCGACGGCGAGCTCGCGCACGTGCTCGGCGTCGACGTCGGCGGCGATGACGATACGTCGGTCGGCCAGCCCCTCGGCGCCGGGCTCGGCCAGCAGCACGAGGGAGGCATCGGCGGCGCACAGCGAGGCGGAGACCTCCAGCCCTTCCTCATCCTCCTCCGGCAGGGCGCGGGCGAGGGCGGGGGTGGCGGCGTGGGCCAGGAAAGGCTCCTGTGGCGAGCCGAGGACGGCGGCGCGCAGGTGCGCGGCGGTGGCGGGAAGGTAGATGCGCATGGCCCCAGTCTGCCTTACCGGTCCTGCCCCGGTGGACCGCGGAGGACAGGGGCTCACGGCCGTGCCTTACCGCGCTCGGACCGCACCGCAGCCCCGGAGACCGCGCCGCAGCGTACGGCCGTGAGCATGGAGGCCCCGCACCACACGGCCACCCGCACCGGGAGTCAGTACCGGTGGCGCCCGGTCCTTGGCGGCATCTCCGGAGGGCCATCATCGCCTCGCCCGCCACCGCCTCGGTTGCCTCTCGGGCTCGGGCTC
>CAUVMS010000159.1:0-6038 GCA_963552815.1 uncultured Actinomyces sp.
GGGGCGACGGGGGCGGCGGCGTCGCGGGTGCGGGCCGCCAGAATCTCGCCGGGCCAGGTGGCGGGTTTCCGTCCCTGCCCGACGGCGAGGCCGGCTCCCACCAGGGAGCGGACCATGGAGTGGCAGAAGGCGTCGGCGACGACGCACAGGGTGACAAGCCCGACGTCCGGCCCCGCGGGGGCTCTCCGCCAGTCGAGGGTCCGTAGGGTGCGGATGGTTGTGGCGCCCTCGCGGGGCTTGCAGTAGGACAGGAAGTCGTGCTCGCCCAGCAGGGGCGCCGCCGAGGCGGCCATGGCCTCGACGTCGAGCCGACCCGGCAGCCACAGGACGGTGGCGCGCCGGGCAGGGTCGCGCGGGGCGGCGGCGTCGGCGATCCGGTAGGTGTAGCGGCGGGTCAGTGCGCCGAAGCGGGCGTCGAAGACCTCCGGCACGGTGCGCGCCTCGGAGACGATGACGTCACTGGCTCCTCGTGGGGTGCGCGGCAGGCTGTCCTGCGCCTCGCGCGCCAGAACGCCCGCGAGCCGGGTGAGCAGAGCGACCTCGGGGCTACGCCCGGAGCGCCCGGGTAGCGCACCCCAGGCCTCGGGGCTCACGTCGAGGTGGACCACCTGGGCGGCGGCGTGGACACCGGCGTCGGTACGACCGGCCACCGTGAGGCGGACGGGCTCGCGCAGGACGGTGGCCAGGGCGGAGGTCAGGACGCCCTCGACGGTGCGCAGCCCGGGCTGGGCGGCCCACCCGGAGAAGAAGGTACCGTCGTAGGCCAGGTCAAGGCGGATGCGTGGCATGACCCCATTGAACCGCACTGGTTTCGTACGATGCGGCAAGGCCGTTCCGGATCGGGCGGGACAGGTGCTCGAAGGCAGTCGACTCTCTCTGCGGGTCCGGCGGGAGCGCCGCGAGGAACGAGCGGCGCGGTTGGTTGCCGAGAGCGCCTGAACCGCCGGCCCTTTTTGCCGCTTTCCCACAAACGAGTAGGCACTTCCACTAGGCTCGCAGCCGTGAGTACAACGACTCTGTCCGTGGACTGCGGCGGCGGCGGCATCAAGGCCTCGGTGCTGGACTCCGAGGGCAACATCATCTCCCGCGCCGTACGCACCCCGACCCCCTACCCGCTGCCGCCGACGAAGCTGGTGGAGACCATCACCTCACTGGCCTCCCAGCTGCCGGGCGCGGACCGGGTGACGGTGGGGATGCCGGGCATGATCCGCCACGGGGTCGTCATCGCCACGCCGCACTACATCACCAAGGACGGCCCCCGCTCCAAGGTGCTGCCCGAGCTGGTGGAGGCCTGGGCCCGCTTCGACATGAGCGCCGGCGTCTCGCGGGCCCTAGGCATCCCCTCCCTGGTCCTCAACGACGCCGAGGTCGCCGGGGCCGGCGTCGTCACGGGCCGCGGTCTGGAGATGATCGTGACCCTGGGCACGGGCCTGGGCAACGCCGTCTTCGACAACGGCGTCCTGGCCCCGCACGTGGAGGTCTCTCAGGGGCCGGTGCGCTGGGGCCTGACCTATGACGACTACATCGGTGAGCACGAGCGCCTGCGCCTGGGCGATGCCCACTGGTCGCGCCGCGTGCGCCGGGTCGTCGACGCCCTGCGCCCCATGTACCTGTGGGACCGCCTCTACCTGGGCGGCGGCAACTCGCGCCGGATCACGGCGGCCCAGCTGGCCAAGACCGGCGACGACGTCGTCGTGGTCCCCAACGAGGCCGGCATGACCGGTGGCGCCCGCTGCTGGGACATGGCCCGGCCCTGACCCGTTCCCCGTCGTCGACGTCGCCTCGTTGTCACCCCCTGCCTCGGTAGCGTTTCTCGCTTCCCTTCCGCTCTGGACTGGCACCAACAGTCCCTTGCCCGTAAACTGCGGAACCTTCTATCTTGCCGATAGTTTCTTGTGACGTGCCAGTGACGGTACCTGTCATCCTGCAAGGAGGCACTATGCGTATCGGAGTCCCCCGCGAACCGGTGGATCAGCCGCGCGCCGCTGCGAGTCCGCAGACGGTGGAGCGGATGATCCGTCTGGGCTACGAGGTCCTGGTCGAGCGCGGCGCTGGGGCGCGGGCGCAGTTCCCCGATGATGCCTACGAGGCTGCCGGAGCCCAGCTGACCGGTGGCGCCCTGGCCTGGGGCTGTGAGGTCGTGGTGAGCGCCTCAGCGCCGGCCGAGGAGCAGCTGGCGCTCATGAGCCGAGGTGCGGTCCTCATCTGCCGGTTGGACCCGGCGCGCCAGCCCGAGCGCCTCGAGGCGCTGCGGGAGCGGGGCATCACCTGCCTGGCCCTGGACGTGGTCCCGAGGGTCTCGCGGGCGCAGTCGCTGGACGTGCTCTCATCGCAGGCGAACCTCGCCGGCTACCGAGCCGTCATTGAGGCGGCCTCGCACTTCGGCAGGCTGTTCAACGGGCAGGTGACCGCCGCGGGCAAGTTCCCGCCCGCAACCGTCTACGTCATCGGTGCGGGCGTGGCAGGGCTGTCCGCGATCGGCACCGCCTACTCCCTGGGTGCACAGGTGCGCGGCACCGACGTGCGCCCCGAGGTCGCCGACCAGGTCCGCTCCATGGGAGCGCAGTTCGTGCCGCTGCCCAGCGCCCAGGAGGTCTCCTCCGACGGCTACGCCAAGGAGATGAGCGCCGACCAGGCGGCCGAGGCCAACGCGCTCTACGCCCGGCACGCAGCCGAGTCCGACATCGTCATCACCACCGCGAACATCCCGGGACGCCGCGCGCCTAAGCTCCTGGACCGGGCCTCGATCGAGGCCATGCGCCCCGGCTCGGTCATCATCGACATGGCGGCGGCCACCGGCGGCAACACCGAGCTGACGGTGCCCGGCGAGACGGTCACCACCGACGGCGGCGTCACCATCGTGGGGCACACGGACCTGGCGGGCCTGATGCCCTCGCAGGCCTCCCAGCTCTACGGGCGCAACATCGTCAACCTGCTGGACCTCCTCACCCCGGCCAAGGACGGCGCCCTCACCCTGGACCTGGACGATGAGGTGGTGCGGGCCATCACGGTCACCCACGACGGCGACCTGCTGTGGCCCCCGCCCCCGATCCAGGTCTCGGCCGCTCCGGCTCCGGGGCGCCCGGCGGAGACAGCCGACGACGCAGCCGCCCAGGAGGCGGCCCGAGCGTTGCAGGCGCGCTCCCGCTCCCGGCAGTGGCTGGGGCTGGCGGCGGCGAGCCTGGTGGCCGCCGCCCTGATCCTGGTGACGCCGCCGGCCGCCACGAGCCACTACATCGTGCTCATGCTCTCGGTGATCCTGGGCTTCCACGTCATCTCCAACGTGACCCCCGCCCTGCACACGCCGCTCATGTCGGTCACCAACGCGATCTCCGGGATCATCCTGGTCGGGGCGATCTCGCAGGTGGGTCATCCCCACCCCGTCATCAGCGCTATCAGCCTGGCGGCGGTGGTCCTGGCAACGATCAACATCGTCGGCGGCTTCGCGGTTACCCACCGCATGCTCGCCATGTTCACGAAGGACTGAGGTGAGGACCAGATGATGACTCACATGCTGATGCCGGCCGCGTCGTCGGACATGCTGACTGCCGCCGTGCCGTCGCTGCCCTCCCCCGTGGTCCTGGCCTACATCGCCGCCGCGATCCTGTTCATCCTGGCCGCAGCCGGCCTGTCACGCCACGAGACCGCGGTGGCCGGTAACGTGGCGGGCGCCATCGGCATGGGGGTGGCGGTGCTCGCCGCCATCGGCCTGGTCTTGAGCAGCCGGCCCGCGCGGGGCGTGCTGCCCACCCTGCTGCTCATCGCCATGGGCCTGGCCCTGGGCTCGGTCATCGGGCTGGTGGTGGCCAGGCGCGTGGCAATGACCGGGATGCCCCAGCTCATCGCCGTGCTCAACGGTCTGGTGGGGCTGGCGGCCGTCCTGGTGGGATACAACTCCTACGTCTCCCCCGATGCCCTGTCCGCCTCGCTGGGGGCCTTCCACCTGGGCGAGGTCTTCCTGGGCATGTTCGTCGGCGGGGTGACCTTCACCGGCTCGGTTCTGGCGGCCCTCAAGCTGGCCGGCCGCGTGCCGGGGCGCCCGCTGACGCTACCGGGCCGCAACCTGCTCAACCTTGGGGCGCTCATCGTCTCCCTGCTCCTCATGGTGGGGTTCATGCTGGTGCCGGCCGGCTCCGGTGCCGGCTGGGCCTTCCTGGCGGCGATGACCGTCATCGCGCTGGTCCTGGGCGCCCACCTGGTGCTGGCGATCGGCGGCGGCGACATGCCGGTGGTCGTCTCGATCATGAACTCCTACTCGGGGTGGGCCTCCGCCTTCACCGGTTTCATGGTGGACAACGACCTGCTCATCATCACCGGGGCGCTGGTGGGCTCCTCGGGGGCCTACCTGTCCTACCTCATGTGCCAGGCCATGAACCGTTCCTTCGTCTCGGTGCTGCTGGGCGGCTACGGAACCGACTCCACCAGCGCCGCCGCGGGCGGCTCTCAGCATGAGGGCTCGGTGGAGGAGACCAGCGCCGGCGAGGTGGCTCACCTGCTGCAGAACGCCCGACGCGTGGTCATCACCCCCGGCTACGGGATGGCCGTCGCTCAGGCCCAGTACCCGGTGGCCACCCTCACCGAGATGCTGCGCTCGGAGGGAGTGGAGGTCACCTTCGGCATCCACCCGGTGGCGGGACGCCTGCCCGGGCACATGAACGTGCTGCTGGCCGAGGCGAAGGTCCCCTACGACATCGTCCTGGAGATGGACGAGGTCAATGACTCCTTCAACGACGTCGACGTCGTCCTCGTCATCGGCGCCAACGACACCGTCAACCCGGCCGCCCAGGAGCCGGGCTCGCCGATCGCGGGCATGCCGGTGCTGCGCGTGTGGGAGGCGAGCCGGGTCATCGTCTTCAAGCGGTCCATGGCCACCGGCTACGCGGGGGTGGACAACCCGCTGTTCTTCCGGGAGAACACCTCGATGCTCTTCGGCGACGCCAAGGACACCGTCGAGGCCATCATCCGCGCCCTGGAGTAGGAGGGGCCGGGTTCAGCCGGAGGAGTCGGCCGGGCTCAGGCCCACGTGACCTGATACCCGGACGACGATCCGGGGTCTGCTCGGCGCAGCCCCCGGCGCACTGGGTGTGGATCGGGCGTCAACATGACCGAGGATGTCCAAATCTGCAGCAAAGGACCTCCAGAGCCCATTGGCTTCACTGGTGAGACGTTGGAATCATGCGGTTTCTGCGCGTCGGCATGATCCGCTCCCAAGCCTTTGCTGCAGATTTGGACACCTGCGGACGATGCCACTGGGATCTGGTGGCTCGGCGTGGTGCGGTGGGCCGCGTCGAGGCACCCGGCCGCCCCCACCGGGCGGGCTCAGTCGAGCCGGCCGCCCTCGAGGCACTCGACGCCGTCGACGCCGTCGAGACTGGACAGGGACTCGATGAGGTGGGCGGCGGGCCGCTTGCCGTGGAAGCGCATGACGGCGTTCATGGTGCGCCCGCGCTCGCCGCGGATCATCTCGGTCTCCTCCAGGGTCGCCGTGAAGCCGGAGGCGGTGGCGGCCTGGAGGATCTCGGGCATGATGGCGCGTCCGACCTCGTAGTCGATGCGCACGGTCACCTCGCCGCGACGACGCTGCAGGCGCGAGGTGAGGGGACCCAGCAGCAGGACGACGACGTAGTCGAGCGCGACGGCCGTGGCCGCCAGCGGGATCATGCCCGCTCCGCAGGCCATGCCGATGGCGGCGCTGAGCCAGACGGTGGCGGCGGTGGTCAGGCCCCGGACGGTGTCGTTGTTGACGAAGATGACCCCGGCGCCCAGGAAGCCGATGCCGGAGACGATCTGCGCGGCTACACGGCTGGGGTCCACAGCAACATCCGCGCCGGTGACCGGGGCGAACCCGTAGGCGGACACGAGGGTGAACAGGCATGAGCCCAGTCCCACCAGGACGTGCGTCTTGACGCCGGCGTCCTTGTGACGCAGGTGGCGTTCAGCGCCCAGGGTCAGGCACAGGATGAAGGTCGCCGTCATGGCGACGACCTGGGCCCCCACATGGTTCAGGCTGAACAACGCGCCCATACCGGCTCCCTTCC
>CAUVMS010000160.1:0-5934 GCA_963552815.1 uncultured Actinomyces sp.
GGATCATGATGCCCCAGGTGCTCTCCAGCGTTCAGGTGATGTACGCGCCGGAGGAACGCGCACCTGTCCTGGGCCTCATTGGAGCACTGAGCTCGCTGGGGGCCGTCGGGGGACTGATCCTCGGCGGCTGGCTCGTCACGGCCGACCTTCTCGGTATGGGCTGGCGCAGCATCTTCCTCGTCAACGTGCCGGTCGGAGTCGTGCTTGCCGCTGCGGCGCTCCTGTTCGTACCGAGGAGTCGTTCGGAGCATCCGCTCAGGCCCGATCTGGTCGGGGTGCTGCTGGGCGGTCTCGGTGTCTTCCTGGTCGTCTTCCCGCTCACCAACGGCCGCGCCGCGGGGTGGGCATGGTGGATCTGGGCCATGCTGATGACGGCGCCCTTCATCATCGCCGCCTTCGTGTGGCAGCAGGGGCGCATGCTCAAGGCTCGCCGAGCCCCGCTGCTGCCACTCCCCCTGTTCCGCGATCGAGGCTTTGCGAGCGGGCAGCTGGTGCAGGTGCTCTCGTCGATCGGCAACGGCGGGTACGTGCTCATCCTGCTGTACTACGTTCAGAGTGCACTCGGCTTCACCGCATTGGCGGCGGGGCTCACGCTGCTGCCTTTCGCGCTGGGCTCCATGGCAGCCACGCCCCTGGCAATCCTCGCGACGAGGCGGATCGGCAAGTGGGCCGTGCTGCTCGGAGGGATGGTGCAAGCAGCTGCGCTGACCTGGGTCTCGTGGACGATCTGGACCGCCGGTGCGGCTCTGACGGGTTGGGACCTCACCGCCCCGTTGACGCTGACAGGTGCCGGGATGATGACCCTCATCATGCCGCTGACGAGTATCACGCTTGAGTCGGTGCCCACTCAGGACGCCGGAGCGGCATCCGGCACCCTGACCACCTTCGGTCAGATCGGTATGGTGCTCGGAGTCGCTCTTGCCGGGACAGTGTTCTTCGGGATCCTTCAGGACACGGCCGACGCCCGCGACGCCGTCACAACCGCCCTGTGGGTGCCTATCGTCGCATACGGGCTCGCCGGCATCGCCTCGGTGAGCATGCCCGATCCCGCCACGGTGCCACCGCAGGACGCGTGAGTCCTGTCCCTGTCCCGTCCACCCTGATCCCTTGCTATATGGAAGCCGGGTGGGGCCCTCCTCAGAAGGGAGGGCCCCACCCGCTTACTGGTTCTGTCACTCGGTCCCGATCCGGCGCTGATGCGCCGCCCGGCCTACAGGAGGCCTTCGGCCAGGTCCAGCGGGGTGCCGAAGCGGTGGTTGGTGATGGCGACCGCCTGCTCGCGCAGGAAGGGCAGCATCTCGGAGTGCGGGCAGGCCGTCACGGCGCCCGTGTACAGGGCGATGTCGGGGCTTCCACCGGTCACCCGGCTGGCGTGGCTCCAGCGGGTGGCCGAGGCCTCCTCACGCGGGCCGAGGATGCGCACGCGCGTTCCCAGCCCGCCGGAGGCGGCCAGCTCGGCCAGGCGGATGTCCCAGCTGCCCTGGTCCTCGACCGCCACCTGGACGCCGCCGGCCAGCAGCGCGTTCTGCAGCGGCTGGGGCAGACGGTCGGCCACCGACAGGCTGATGAGTCCGCCTGCACGCACCCCGGCCGCCATGACGCGCACGACGTCGGCCAGGGCGGTTCCCTGCCCGGCGCGCACGACGACGTCGACCGCCCGGTAGCGCAGGATGTTGCGCTCGCAGGCCAGGCCCGTCACGTCGCGGTTAGCGCCGTAGGCGGTCCTCCAGGCGGAGGCGTCTGCCACCAGGGCGCGGCGCAGCTCGGCCAGGTCGGCGTCGTCGATCCAGCTGCTGACGGCGTCGCAGAGGCTGGCCACGCGCGGGTCGAGAGCGACGGTTCCCTGCTCGCCCAGGTCATCAGTGCCGTCCTGACCGCGGGCGGGCTCGACCTCACCCAGCCCCAGCAGGTAGGAGGGGCCGCCGGCCTTGGTGGTGGAGCCGATGGCCGAGCGCTTCCAGCCTCCGAAGGGCTGGCGGCGCACGATGGCCCCGGTGATGCCGCGGTTGACGTAGAGGTTTCCGGCCTGGACCTTCTCTAGCCAGATCGCCAGCTCGGTGGCGTCCAGGGTCTGGAGCCCGGAGGTGAGTCCGTAGTCGACGGCGTTGACCGCCTCAATGGCCTCCTCAAGCGTGTCCACGCGCATGACACCGATGACGGGGGCGAAGTACTCGGTGAGGTGGAACTCGCTACCGGGCACGACCCCGGCCCGGATGCCGGGCGTCCACAGCCCGTCACCCAGGTAGCGGGGCTTGAGCACCCAGTGCTCGCCGGGGCCCAGGGTGGTCAGGCCGCGCACGGCCTTCTCGTCGTCGGGCACGACGACGGGCCCCATCTGGGAGTCCAGGGACCGCGGTAGGCGCACCCGCAGGGAGGCGGTGGCGTCCACGAGCTGGCGGGCGATGCGCTCGGACTTGCCGGCCGAGGAGACCAGGACCAGCAGCGAGGAGGCGGAGCACTTCTGGCCGGCGTGGGCGAAGGCCGAGTAGACGGCGTCGCGCACGGCGATGTCGGGGTCGGCCGAGGGGGTGACGATGATGGCGTTCTTGCCGCTGGTCTCCCCCAGCAGGTGCATGTCCGGCTTCCAGGAGCGGAAGAGGCGAGCGGTGTCGTAGGAGCCGGTGAGGACCACACGGTCGACTCCCCTGTGGGTCACCAGGTGGCGTGAGACGTCGCCGTCCTCCAGCGGAGCGAGCACCACGAGGTCCTCGGGGATCCCAGCGTCGTGGAAGGCGCGCACGAGCTCGGCGGCGCAGCGCTTGGCCGGCGGGGCGGGCTTGAGAATGACGGCGCTGCCGGCCGCCAGGGCCGCGGCCACGCCCCCGGTGGGGATGGCCAGCGGGAAGTTCCAGGGCGAGGCGACCACGGTGACGTCCACGGGCGTGAAGCGGGCCCCGACCATGTGCTCGCTATCGTGCAGGAGCAGGGAGGACTCGGCGTAGTGGTGGCAGAAGTCGATGGCCTCGCTGACCTCCGGGTCGGACTGGTCGATGGTCTTGCCGGCCTCGGAGCCGGCGACCTCGATGAGCTCGGCGCGCCGGGCGGCCAGGACGTCGCCGACCCGGTGCAGGGCGGCGGCCCGCTCGGCCGGATCCAGGGACTGCCAGCTCCCGGCGGCCTCGGCGGTGGCGGCCACGAGGGCGTCGACCTCGGCGTTGGTGGCCAGGCGGGCGGCCCCGGCCTGAACCTCAGCCGTGCCCCGTGTGGAGCCCGGGATGGCGGCGGCGATGTCCCGGGCCCACTGGCGGTTGGCGGCCAGGGCGGGGTCGGAGTCGGACTCGGAGACGAAGGGGCGCCGGGCCCGCTCCTCCAGGGTCCCGGTCTCCTCCGGGATGCCGGCCTCCCTCTCGGCCAGCCGGTCCTGGCGGCGGTTGGGCTCGGGCACCGGGGCGTCCGGGTCGAGGTCGGCCAGGGAGGCCAGGAAGCGGTCGCGCTCGCGGTCGAAGACCGCCTCGTCAGCGGCCAGGTCGAAGACGCCGGACATGAAGTTCTCCGGCGCCGCGTTCTCCTCCAGGCGGCGCACCAGGTAGGAGATGGCGACGTCGAACTCGTGGGGGTCGACGACGGGCACGTAGAGCAGCAGGTGGCCGGTGTCGCGGCGCACGACCTCCTGCAGGCCGGTGGCCATCCCGGAGAGCATCTCGAACTCGACGCTGTCCTCGACACCGCGCGCGGCGCGCAGCTCGTAGGCGAAGGCGATGTCGAACAGGTTCTGGCCGGCCACGCCCAGGCGGATCGCGCGGGTGCGCTCGGGCGTCATCGCCCAGGAGAGCATGCGCTTGTAGTTGGTGTCGGTGGCCTGCTTGGAGGGCCAGGTGGTCAGCTCCCAGCCGTGGATCTCCGCATCGACCTTCTCCATGGACAGGTTGGCTCCCTTGACGACGCGGACCTTGATGCGGGATCCGCCCGCGGCCACCCGCCGGGAGGCCCACTCCTGGAGGCGCTGCATGGCGCCCAGGGAGTCGGGCAGGTAGGCCTGCAGGACGATGCCGGCCTCGTAGCCGCGCATGTCCTCCTGGTCCAGGATCGCGGTGAAGACGGCGATCGTCAGGTCCAGGTCCTTGTAGTCCTCCATGTCCAGGTTGAGGAAGGTGTCGTGGTCACGCGCCAGGCGGTAGAGCGGCAGGAGGGCCTGGACGCCGTGGGCGACGACCTCCTCAAAGCCCCAGGGGTTGTGCGGGCCCGTCACGGCGGAGACCTTCACAGAGACGTAGTCGACGTCCTCGCGGGTCACGAGGCGGGAGACCTCGGCCAGGCGGCGGGCGGCCTCCTTCTCCCCCAGGACGGCCTCGCCCAGGAGGTTGACGTTGAGGCGGTTTCCGCCCTTGCGCAGGCGGGCCAGCGCCGGGCCGAGACCCTTGTCGGTGGCGTCGACGACGAGGTCACCGACGATCTCGCGGAAGACCCGTCGGGCCACGGCGGTCACGGTGCGCGGGGCGAGGCGGGAGGCGGCCGACCCCAGCCCCATGGCCCCGGCCAGGGCAGGCGGAAGGAAGTCGGTGCGGCCCGAGGACAGACGATTGAGGGCGTCACTGGCGACGTCGAGGTCCGTGGGGCGCACGACGTCGTCGACGAAGCGCGTGGTGAAGGTCAGGCCCTCGGGGTCGGCCAGGATCCGGGAGAGGAGCTTGGCCGAGCGCGGTACCGGCTCGAAGGCCGACTCGTCAGTCCACCGACGCGCTCGGGCGACGGCTCGCTCACCCAGCGCCCACAGGTCATCGGGGCAGCGGCGCCTTGCGGCGCCTGCGTCGGGTTGGGCTGGGCTGGGAACAACGGTGTTCGTCATGCGTGGGCCTCCAGGCTCGGATCGTCATCAGACACACATAGTGTGCGGTACAACATCCCCTACTCGCGACCTGTTCGCCGCCTTGAGCCCCGACGTTTCACAAGACGCTCAGGTCCTCAGCAAGCGCTAGGCGAGTCCTAAGCCGGTCCGTCACCGCCCACGATGCTCCCGCAGGAGCGGCGGTGGGTCTCAATCCCCTTGTGGGAGAGCGGGAGTCCTAGAACCCGAGCCGGGCCAGGGCCTTGGGATCGGACTGCCAGTCCTTGGCCGTGCGCACGTGCAGGTCGAGGTAGACCTTGCGGCCCAGCAGCTCCTCGATGCCCTTGCGGGCGTTGACGCCCACCTCCTTGAGGCGCCGCCCGCCCCTGCCGATGATGATGGCCTTCTGGGAGTCGCGCTCGACGACGAGGCTCACACGCACCTGAAGACGCCCGCCCGCCCCCTTGATGCGGCCGACCTCGCGCTCGTCGTCGGGGTCGGCGATCTCGTCGACGACGACGGCCAGGGAGTGGGGCAGCTCATCGCGCACGCCCTCCAGGGCGGCCTCGCGCACGAGCTCGGCGATCATGACCTGCTGGGGCTCGTCGGTGATCTCGCCAGTGGGGTACAACGGCGGGGACAAAGGCATGTACTTCAGCAGGACCTCCTCGAGGACGTCGATCTGCTCGCCGCGCTGAGCCGAGACCGGGACGATGTCGGCCCACTCCCCCAGCTCGCTGACGGCCAGGAGCTGGGCGGCCAGGGCCTCGCGGGAGACGGTGTCGGCCTTGGTGACCACGGCGACCACGGGGGTGCGCAGCTCGGCGAGGTCGCGGGTGATGAAGCGGTCGCCCGGGCCGATCTTCTCGTTGGCGGGGATGCAGAAGACGACGACGTCGACATCGGTGAGGGTCTCGCGCACCAGGTCGTTGAGGCGCTTGCCCAGCAGGGTGCGGGGGCGGTGGAGACCGGGGGTGTCGACCAGGACGATCTGCGCCTTGTCCTTGTGGATGACGCCGCGCACGTTATGGCGGGTGGTCTGGGGGCGCCCGGAGGTGATGGCGATCTTGGCGCCGACCAGGGCGTTGGTGAGGGTGGACTTGCCTGCGTTGGGGCGGCCCACGATGCAGGCGAAGCCGGCGCGGAAGTCCTCGGGGAAGTCCGGGACG
>CAUVMS010000161.1:0-5907 GCA_963552815.1 uncultured Actinomyces sp.
GGCCTCGGCCTCGGCGAGGGCCTCGGGCGGGAAGGCGGTGGGCACCTCGTAGCGTGCGCGCAGCGCGGCCAAGGCCTCGGTGACCTCGGCGGGCGGGGCGGTGTAGGTGCTCAGGCGCGTGCGACTCATGGGGTGAACCTACCGGCGCGGAGCGTCGGCGCAGTGACAAACAGGCGAGTGCAGTTCCCCAGCGCGCCTCACACATCGACTTTTTCTTCAAAAACGACGCGTATACGGGTCGTTTTTGAAGAAAAAGTCGATGTTTATCCGGGGAGCCGGACCAGGGGCAGGTAGGCGGACAGGTCGCAGCGCTCACCGGAGGCCTGGAGGGCGCCGCTGTCCAGGGCGGCCTGCCAGGTCAGTCGGCCGGTGGCCAGGGCCAGCCAGGTGGAGGCGTCGGTCTCGACGACGCTGGGCGGGGTTCCCCGACGGTGGACGGTCCCGGCGACGGCCTGAGTGACGCCGAAGGGCGGGACCCGCACCTCGACCGAGCGCCCGGGGGCGCAGGCGGCGAGCTCCTCGAGGGTGTAGCGCACGGCAGTGGCGGTCACCCGGCGCCGGGCGGCCCGGTCGGCCGGGCTCACGGAGCCAGCGGCGTTCATCTCCGCAGCCTCCTGGGACTCGTCAAGTTCCTGGGCCCACTGGCGCAGAGCCTGGGCCCCGGCGACGGGGTCGATGCGTCGTCTAGCAGCCATGGCGCGAAGCCTATGCTGCCACCAGCGCCGGGGCCGAGCGTGAGAGCGCATAAGGAGCCGAGGAGCAAGCAGTGGCCGGCAGGTGCTTGCCAGACGCGTCCGAAACCGATCAGCCATGACGGGGGCGTAAGCACCCGCATCTGCAGCACAGGCCACAAGGAGGTCGCGTCGGTCGGCCTGGCCGCTCCTGGCCTCTCCTGGCCGGCCCGACGGCGGTATCGGACAGCCGTGCGTGGATCGGGGACTGCGTTTTCCATCCAGGACGTACTTCTCTCACAAACGACTGGGTTTCAACCGTCACCTTCTGTGAGAGAACGCAGTCCTCAATCGATAAGTACGTCCCCGACCGACAAGTACGTCCCCGATCAGGGTCAGCACAGCGCGACGGCGCCTCACCCGGCGGCTCCTGCCCCGAGCGGGCCGACGCCGCTCCTCCACACACATACACACGCACCGATTGCACCTCTCCACGACGACGAGGACGGCCCGCCCAGATGGCGGGCCGTCCTCGTGACGGCGGTCGGGAGCTGGATCAGGCGGCAGCGGCGGCGGGCTGCGCCTCGGCACTGCCCTTGCCGTCCTTGCCGTCCTTATTGCGCCCCAGTCCCTTGAGGAGGATGACCAGCGCGGCGCTCACCGCCGCCCCGACCAGGATCGCCAGGAGGAAGCCACCGAAGTTGGTGATGGCGAAGGCGACGAACACACCACCGTGGGGTGCGCGCGAGCCGACGTGCATGGCCATGGTCATCGCGCCGGTGACCGCCCCGCCGGCCATGGTAGCCGGGATGACGCGCAGCGGGTCGGCGGCGGCGAAGGGAATGGCGCCCTCGGAGATGAAGGACAGCCCCAGCAGCCAGGCGCTGCGCCCGTTCTCGATCTCGGCCTTGGTGAACAGCCGCGAGCGCAGGAAGGTCGCAGCGGACATCGCCAGCGGCGGCACCATGCCGGCGGCCATGACGGTGGCCATGATCTCGTAGGGGGCGGTGTTGGTGGCGCTGGCGGCGGACAGGCCCGCGGTGCCGAACAGGTAGGCGGCCTTGTTGACCGGCCCGCCCAGGTCGAAGCACATCATGAGCCCGAGGATGATCCCCAGGAACACGGCGGAGCCGCCCCCGGACATGGAGGTCAGTCCGTTCTGCAGCGCGGTCATGAGGGAGGCCAGGGGCCGCCCCAGCAGCATGTACATGACGGCACCCACGGCCAGCGTGGTCCCCAGCGGGATGATGACCACGGGCATGAGCCCACGCAGCCAGGCCGGCACGTTGAGTCCGGTGAGCCAAGCCGCCACGTAGCCGGCGAGAATGCCGCCGATGAGGCCGCCGATGAATCCGGAGCCGACCGACACGGCGATGGCACCCATAGCGAAGCCTGGCGCGATGCCTGGCCGGCCGGCCAGGCCGAAGGCGATGTAGCCGGCCAGGGCCGGGACGAGGAAGTTCATAGCCGCCTGCCCCAGCAGGAAGAACACCGACCCGAGGTAGAGCGTCAGCCCAGAACCGGCGGCGCCCTCCACGGAGCCGGGCAGGCTCCACAGGGTGTAGTCGTGGGCGACCGCCTCGGCCACGGACTTGTCGGCGCCGTCAGGGGTCAGGGCGATGTCGTACCCGCCCAGGAGGAAGCCCAGGGCGATGAGCAGACCACCGGCGGCCACGAAGGGGATCATGTAGGACACGCCGGTCATGACGGAGCGCTGGAGGCGCCGCGCCCAGTGCTCGGAGCCCTCCTCGCTCTCCTCGCTGGACTCGCTGCCGGCCGGCACGCGGGCCGCGCTCGGGTCGTTGGCCGCGGCTAGGGCCTTGTCCAGGAGGGAGCCTGCGTCGTTGACGGCGGCCTTGACGCCGACGTCGATGACGGGCTTGCCTGCGAAGCGCTCGCGTCCCTTGACGGGCAGGTCGTGGGCGAAGATGACGGCGGTGGCCCGCTCGATGAGGGCGGGGTCGAGGGCATCGATCTTGCCCGAGCCCTGGCCCTCGATGGCCACGGTGATGCCGCGGTCCTTACCGGCCTGCTCCAGGGCCTCGGCGGCCATGAAGGTGTGGGCGATGCCGGTGGGGCAGGAGGAGACGCCCACGATGACGGTCTCGCCCGCCGCCGGGGCCGACGACGCCGCAGCGGCCGCGGGCTTGTCGGCCGAGTCCGCTGCGTCTCCGGAACCTTCGACGGCTCCGCTCTTCTCAGCCTCTCCCCCGCCGTCGAGCAGCTCGGGCTGGACCTGTCCGGTGACGATCCGGGCGACCTCCTCGGCGTTAGGGGCCTGGCGCAGCGCGTCGGTGAACTCGGACTGCATGAGGCCGCGGGCGAGCTTGGCCAGCAGCTGGAGGTGGAAGTCGTCGGCGCCGTCGGGGGCCGCGATCATGAAGACGAGGTCGGCGGCCTGGCCGTCGGCGGCCCCGAAGTCGACCGGCTCGGCCAGCCGGGCGAAGCCGAGGCTGGGAGTCAGGACGTGGGCGCTGCGGCAGTGCGGGATCGCGATGCCGCCGGGGATCCCGGTAGGGGCGGTCGACTCACGCTTCTTGGCGTCGGCGGCCAGGCCGTCGGGGCTGGAGGCCCTGCCGGCCCCGGCCACGGTGGCGGCCAGGAACTCGATGACGTCTTCCTTGCCCGGGCCGGCGTCGGCATCGAGCGAGACCAGTTCGGGGATGATCAGTGGGGTGTTCTCGGTCATGGTCTTCCTTGGTGTCCGAGGTACTGCCGCCCGGTGGGCGGCGGTTGCGTGTCAGAGGTGGTCAAGGGTGGTGGGCGGTTGTCATGCGGTGAGTGGTGGTCGTGCGGTGGGTGGTTGTCGTGGACGGTCGGGTTGATCGGTCTGACTGGCAGGGGCCGTTGATCGGCCGGTGCCTGCTGGCGTGTGCAGGGCCGGGAGAGGCTCGCAGGGCTGTGGCCCCGGCTCCTCCGGCCTCCTCGACTCAGTCGAGGCGAGTGACGACGGACGGCTTCTCGGGCAGGTCGGCGGGCGTGGGCAGGGTGGTGCCGGGCAGGGAGGCGGCGGCCGAGCCGTAGGCCATGGCGGTGCTCAGGCGCTCGGCCTCGTCGCCGCCGTTGACGTCGGCCAGGATGTAGCCGGCCACTGAGGAGTCCCCGGCGCCGACGGTGGAGACCACCGGGACCTTCGGGGCAGTGGCGTGCCAGGCGCCGTCGGCGGTCACCAGGACGGCACCGGCGGGCCCGAGCGTCACCATGACGGCACCGATGCCCAGGGACACCAGGAGGCGGGCGGCGTCGACGACGGGGCCGTAGTTCCCCTCGACGGCCCCCTCCTCGAGGGCCATGGCGCGCTCGGCCGGCAGGCCTGCGAGCTGGCCGAGCTCCTCACCGTTGGGCTTGATGAGGTCGGGGGCCGAGTCGGGCAGCTCGGCGGCCAGGGCGGCCAGGGGCTCGTCGGAGGTGTCGACGGCGATGCGCAGCCCCGGAGCGGCCTTGCGCAGGAGCCCCACCAGGCGGGCGTACCAGTTGGTCGGGACGCCCGGCGGCAGGGAGCCGGACAGGACCGCCCAGTGGTGGGGGGAGGCTCCGGCCGGAAGCGGCGTGGTGGCCAGGGTCTCCAGGAGGGCGTGCTCGACGGCGTCGATCTCCTCCTCGCTCAGGCCAGCACCCAGCTCGTTGAGCTTGGTGGTGGTGCCGTCGGGCTCGGTGACCGCGGTGTTGATGCGGGCGGCACCGGCCACGGGCACCGGATGGACGGTGAGCCCGGGCAGCTCGAGGCCGTTGAGGGCGGTGAGAATGGGGTCGTGCTCGGCGGCGGGCAGGACGGTGGTGGCGGCGCGCCCGGAGTTGGACAGGACGCGGGCGACGTTGACGCCCTTGCCCCCGGGCTCCATGACGACGGCGGTCAGGCGCTGGACAGCGCCGCGCTGGAGAGGCCCGGCCAGGGAGACGGTGCGGTCGAGGGACGGGTTGGGTGTGAGGGTCAGAATCATGCGACGAGGACCTCGGTTTCGGTGGTGGCGAGCTGTTCGGTGAGTGCGGGCGGGAGCTCGACGTCGGTGACCAGGAGGTCGACGTCGTCGAGGGAGGCGAAGGAGACCAGGTGCTCCTGGCCGATCTTGGAGGAGTCGACCAGGGCCACCACCTGGCGGGCGCTGCGCACCATGGCGCGTTTGACGGTGGCCTCGTCGGGGTCGGGCGTGGACAGCCCGTGGGCGGCACTGACGCCGTTGGCGCCCAGGAGGGCGACGTCGACGCGCAGGGTGGAAAGGGTCTCGACGGCCTCGGGGCCGACGGCGGCCTGGGTGAGTCCGCGCAGCTGGCCGCCCAGGATCCGTACCCGGGTCTGCCCGGCGGCAGCCAGGGAGGCGGCGGTCAGGACGGAGTTGGTGATGATGGTCAGGTCGCTCTCGGTGGGCAGGAGGCGGGCGAACGCCCCGGTGGTGGTGCCGGCGTCAACCAGGAGGGTGGTGCCGGGTTCCGGCCCCAGCCGTTCCAGGGCGGCGCGGGCAATGGCCTGCTTGGCGGAGGTGTTGACCTGCTCGCGCTGGGTCACGCCGGTCTCCGGCAGGGCGGGGGCCGGGATGGCACCGCCGTGGACCTTGCGCAGGGAGCCGCAGCGGTCCAGGGCGGTCAGGTCGCGGCGGATCGTCTCAGGGGTGACGTCGAAGCGCTCGGCGAGCTCGGTGACCAGGACGCGCCCTGCGCCGCGCACCTGCTCCACGATCCGGCTGTGCCTGTCCTCGATGCGCATGCTCACCCCTGACGTCGGTGTCGCCGGCGGATGACGCCTGTTCGGGCATCTATCCGACCCTCAATGTCTGAACGGGCATAAGTGTATGTCCGTTCAGACAGTCACGTCCACCCTGAGTGACCCACAATACATTTTCTTGGTTGTCCTGAAAACGGTCCCCAACCAACGAGATCACCAGGAGAAATGACGGTGTCCACATCTGCAGCAAAGGCCCGCAACGGAGTCGGACCACCGAATGAAAACCGCATGATTCCGCGGTTATCACCAACGGTGCCAGGGGCCCGCAAGGCCCCTTGCTGCAGATGTGGACACGGACGCCATAGAGGCGCGCGGATCGAGGGCAGGCCTCAGGCCTGGCGACGCCGGAGCAGGCTCAGGTAGCCGCCGACGGCGAGCAGGCAGAGCGCGAGCGATCCCGCGCCGAGCGAGGCGCCGGTGCGAGCCAGGGGGCGGCCACTCGCCTGATTGGGCACCCGGGCCGCGCCCGGAGTGCCGGTGGGTGCCGTCCGCGCGCCACTGCCCGCGGACGGCTCG
>CAUVMS010000162.1:0-5893 GCA_963552815.1 uncultured Actinomyces sp.
CCGCCGGGGAGGCGTCGCCGCGCCGACGCCGCCCGCCCCTGCTGCGCGCGGTGGAGCGCTTCCTCCCGCTGGCGGCCCTGGCCTCGGCCTTGGTCCGGCCCGCGGAGCCATGCGCCTTGTCACGCTTCTTACGGCGGCGCAGCAGCGACCGGCGCGAGGAGTTGCCCTTCCGGGCGGCGCCGGCCTGCGGGTCGATTCGATCGACGAGTGCGCTCAGCGCCTTCCCCAGTGAGCTGCCGGGTGCCCCCTCCAGGACGCTGCGTCCCTGAAGCAGGCAGGCATCGGCGGTCGCCGCGTCGTCGGGCAGCAGGACGATGTCCTCCAGTCCGCCGAAACGTGCCAGGGCCTCGCGCAGCGCCTGCTGGGGAGAGGGCCCGGCGGCCGAGGCCCGCACCCGGTTGACGACGACCTCGACCCGGCCGCTGGGCGTCACGGAGGAGCCCACCTCATCCAGGAGCTGGAGCAGGCGACGCACACCGACCGGATCCGCCCCGCCGACCACCAGCACGACATCGGCGCGGGACACCAGGTCCGCGGTGACCGCCCCGCGTCCGGGCTCGAGGGTGAAGTCGTCAACGTCGTCGTCGATGACACCACCGGCGACGTCGACGACGGTCCAGGCCGCGGCCTGACGGCACTGGAGCCAGACCTCGGTCATGGAGGCTGGCGGCAGCTCCCGCCAGCGTCCGGCCCGTCCTAGCCCTCCCAGTAGCGAGAGCCCTTCACCCACCGGGGCCAGGACCCGCTGGAAGCTCTCGGCGTCGAGCCGACCGTGGGTGGCCAGGCGGGCGGCTCCGGCCAGGGCCGAGGAGTCCTCCGGCATTCCGAGGAGCTGGACCAGGCTGGGGGCCTCGACGTCGGCGTCGACAAGAATCGCCCCGCCGGAGGCGGCCAGGCCGTGGGCGAGGGAGGCGGCCACGGTTGAGCGCCCGGGGGCGCCGTGCGGCCCCCACACCAGGACGATCCGCCCGCGCCCGCTGTCGGGCGCCGGGGCCCGAGAGCCGGGGTGTGAGCCATTCTCAGCACCCGCAGTGGCCATGACGGCGTGCGACCGGCCCGACACGATCGACGGCGGCGCCGCGAAGACCTCCGGGGAGCCCTCGCCCGCGCCCTGGGCCCGTCCCGCCCCCGAGGGTCCGCCCGCGAGCGCACCGGGACCGGGAGCGAAGGACGTGGGGCCGGGCGGAGCAGGCGCCTCCCCGGCTCCCTCCGGCCCGGGAGACTGCCGCCACAGGTCCTCCAGCCAGGCGGTCTCCTGCGCGGCACTGTGCGATACGGTCGACGCCGATGAAGCGGGTGACGGGGGCGTGGCGGCACTGAGCCAGTCGTTGCCCGTTGCCGTCGGGCCTCCTGGCGCGTCAGAGGCCGTCCCGGCCGCGATGGAGGAGTCCGGTGAGGACGTGCCGGTGCCGGCCGCGCCGCGGCGCACGAGGTCCTGCAGCACGGAGCGGATGCGGCTGGGGGCCGAGTCGCGGCTCAGGACCGGCCACCCCGCGCTGCGCCAGCGCTCCTCCTCGTGGGCCTCCACCAGGAGCAGCCCACTCAGGCCGGCACGGCCGAGCCGGTCCAGGACGGTGCGGTCGATCTCGTCGAACCCGGTGTCCAGCAGAGCGAAGGACGCCAACCCGGCCATGCCCGCCGAGAGCAGCTCGGGCAGGTCGGCGCACCTGCGGACGACGCACAGTCCGCTTCCCGACTGGCTCAGCGCGCGCAGGATGTCGGCGTCGTCGCCACTGAGGGCCAGGAGGATCCCGACGCCCGGGGCACTCACGACGCTTTCTCCGCAGGCGCCTCCTGGCCGGTGGGAACCAGGACGAGCGCCCCCTCCTGCCCGACGGCGCTGAGGACGGCGGCCAGGGAGTCCTCGGGCACCTTGACCTCCACCCCGGTGCTCGGCGCCGAGATCAGCCCCTTGTTGGCCTCGCCGACCGAGGCGATGACCAGTCCCGTGGCCACTCGGCGGGCCCCGCCGTCACCGGCCTGCTCCTGCCCGGCCTGGGCGGCTTGACCGGTGGTGGGCGCCTGGGCGGAAGGGCCGCCGACGGCGCTCTCCTTGGGCACGAGCCACAGGTCGACGTAGTCACCGACCTTCGTCGAGGCCGGCAGGTTGGAGGCCACGTTGAGGACCACCGGCCGCAGCGCCTGCTCCCGGCTGCTGTCCACGGCCACCGCCGCCAGCAGCTCTCCCTTGCTTATGGAGCGGGTGGCCACAGCGCCGTCGGGCAGGTGTCCGACCTCGACGTAGGCATCGGTGCCGGGATGAGCATCGACCGCAGTGAGGACGCCGTCGGCGGTCAGGTCGGTCCCGGGGGCGACGTCCTTGGAGAGCACGTACACGCGGGTGGTGTCAGCGGCGGCGTCGACGGCCCAGGCTCCCAGGGCCACGGCCGCGGCGACCAGGACCACTCCCCCGGCCATACGCGGGTCCTTCCAGGCGGGGCGGCGCCATCGGCCACCACGGGGACGCTCGGGTACCGCTCGAGAGCGCGCACTGCGGGATGATGTCACGGGAATCCTCCTTGATCGCCTGCAATCATCGTCAGGATAAAATGATACCTCACGGTTATCCACAACCTTCTTTGAGAATTGTGGAGAGGGACAAGCAGTGGGATCATCGTTCTATGAGCACACGATTCCTGACTATCGCCGACGTCGCCGAGCAGCTCCAGCTGTCCGCCCAGGCCGTGCGCGCCCTCATCCGTACCGGAGACCTTCCAGCCATCCAGGTCGGTGCCCGCAAGCTCTGGCGCATCGAGGACCAGGCCCTCGAGGACTACATCCAGCGTCAGCTCGCCTCGACCCGCGCCATGGTGGCCGCGGGCTGGGTCGAGGACGAGGAGTCCTGACCCCACCCACTACGCCGTCTCCGGCCGCTCCCTGACACCCCGACAACACCTCCACACGGAAGCAGACGTCAGCGACTGCGCAGCACCTCTATCGCCGCGGTCATGACGCTGATGACCCCCGCGCCTCCCGCGCCGGGTGCGCGGCGTGCACGGACCCCGCCCTCAGGGTCGAGGGCGACGTCGACATGGTCCGAGCCCACCCGGACCAGCCGCCCCACCACCTCTCCGGATCCCAGGACCAGCCGCACCCGCGCACCGCGCCGAGCGATCTCACGCAGCAGAGCCCCCAGCGTGGGCCGACGGCGATCGTCCCGGGGCGCGGGGCCGGCCAGCACCGTCATCGTCGCCACCGCGACCAGCGGAACAATCGCCTGCAGGCCCTCCCCCTCGTCAACCAGAACATAGGCGGGCTCGACCCGGGTCACGACGCCGTCAACGGGCACGCCGCCGCGGGTGCGCAGGTGGATGAGACGTCCCACCGAGCCTCGGAGCCGATCGACCACCTCGATCGAGGCGTGCTCAGCCTCGGCCAGCTCGGCGCTCTGCGCCACCAGGTCCGCGCGACGTTCGGCATCGAAGCTGCTCTCCAGGTCGGCGAGCATCAGGTCCCAGTCCATGCCCCCACCTCACCACACTCGGCACCCGACGCAAAGTCCGCTCACCCCTGCACCCGCCTGCCGACCCCGGGCCCCGGGCCCGGACCATGGGCACCCGCAGCAGCGAGCACACTACGAGCCACTGTGAGTCACCGCGAGTCACCGCGAGTCACCGCGAGTCACCGACTCGCTGAAAGCGGAGACACCATGTCAGACATCGCGCCATCAACCTTGACATGATGACACGATCATAGTAAATCTAACATCATCAAACATCATCATTGGCGATGGAGGCTGTCATGGGGACACGGCTACAGCTGGCGCTACTGGCCGGGGTGTCCGGCATCGTCATGCTGCTTCTGGGATACGCGGCCCGCAGCGCCACGGCGAGTCTGCTGGAGGTCCCGCCACAGTCCTGGGGAACGGGCCACCTGTCCGACGCCGTCGTCGCCGGGACCTGCACGATCGGCGCCCTGGGGGCTCTGTGGCACGTAGCCTCGGCCGCGCTGGCCCTCCTCGCGCTCCCAGGCTCCCCCGATCCTCACCCCCGCCAGGAGGCCGACGTTCCCGGACTGGCCGCCAGGATCCTTGATGGGTGGGGAGCCCCGGCAGCCCGCCGTATCGCGGCCTCCGCCCTGGTCGTCTCCCTGTCCTCGGCCCCGGCCCTCGCCGCCGAGGAGGCCACCGGCGGCGACGACCTGGGGTGGAGGCCCACGAGCTCGGCGCCCGCCTCACCCTCCCCGTCCCCCGTGCCGTCACCGCGGGCCGGGCAGTCGTCGTCGGGTCCCGCCGGCCAAGGGGGCTCGTCCCCCACCGTCGAGCCGGACGGCTCAGGCTCCCACAGCGGCTCGTCCGCGTCTCCGCCGTCTCAGGCCCCCTCGACCACCCCGGCCGGCTTGGGCAGCCCGGGTGAGGCCGCCGGCTCGACGCCGCCCAGCGCATCCGGGGAGAGATCCCCCGCCTCCTCCGGCTCCGGGACGTCGTCGGGCCGCACCCACACCGTCGCGCCCGGCGAGAGCCTGTGGTCGATCACCGCCCGTCTCCTGCCCGCCGGGTCCAGCAGCGCGCAGATCGCGAGGAGCTGGCCCGTCCTGTATCACGCCAACGCCGGTGTCATCGGGGCGAACCCGTCACTGATCCGCCCCGGGACGGTGCTGACCGTTCCGAGCTCCCTGACGGCGCCGAGCACGACGACGGGAGGCCAGAACCCGTCGAGATGAACCGCCTCCCTCCCCAGCCGCAGGGCCGTCAGACTCCACCGCAGTCTCCGCCACCGCCTCACCGCCAACTCCATCCACCTCCAGCTCCGTGCCCACGAGGCACCGACGCACTCCCAGGAGCCCGCCATGACTGCCACCGTCACTACCGCTCGAGCCACTCGCGCCATCCGCCCCGCCCGCCGCGAGGCCATCCCTCAGCACCGCACCCACCCCACACCGACTCACCCGACGCCGACCCGTGCCACTCCGCCCAAGCCCCGCAAGCCCGTCAATGAGCCCGGCACCGCCGAGTCTCATGACCACCTCACCAGGAGGCAGGCCAGTTCCGGCTCCGATGCCTCGCGCACGGCCGCCATCGTGGTGACTGCGGCCAGCGAGGTGCTGGCGGGGCTGCGCCCGGTGGACCACCTGGCCCGGTGGACCAGTCCGTCCCTGTTCGATGCACTTGCCCGCAGGGCGGGGCTGGCCTCCAGGATCCTGGGGCACCAGCCATCACCGAAGCGCCCGCGCATTCGCAGCGTGCGCACCGAGCTGACGATGTCGGGTGCCTGCGAGGCGACCGTTCTCCTGGAGGAGGGCGACCGGGTCCGGGCCGCGGCGGCGCGCCTGGAGCTGTTGCGCGAGCGCTGGATCCTCACCGGCCTGGAGATCGCGTGATCCCGCCGGATCCTGGCGGTCTACCAGGTCCGACGGGATCATCGGCGGTAACGTCAGCTCTCGCTGGGCTTCAGTGACGGCGCTTCTTCTTGGACCGACGACGCTCGGCCCGGTTGCCGCCCGAGGAGGGAGAGCCGGAGCCGGAGCCGGAGCCTTGGCGCGAGGAGGCGCCGAAGCGCTCCTCCTCACCGGACTCACTTGGACCGGAGTAGGTGATCCGCTGCTCCATGGAGGCCCGCCCGGTGTTCCCCAGAACCGTGCCCCGGCCCTGGCCGGCGGCCCCGCCCACCCGGATGCCGGCTGCCGCGGTGGCGTTGGCCTTGGCGACCGCCTGGGCGGCCTCCGCAGTGCCGTCCTCGGCGGCGCGCTGGGCGGCGGCGTCGAAGCGGGTGACGTTGGCGAAGATCTGCTCGACGGTCTCCTCGCGGATCCCCTCCATCATGGCCCGGAACATGCGGGCGCCCTCGTTGGCGTACTCCACCAGGGGGTCGCGCTGGGCCATGGCCCGCAGCCCGATGCCCTCCTTGAGGTAGTCCATCTCGTAGAGGTGCTCCCTCCAGCGCTTGTCCACCAC
>CAUVMS010000163.1:0-5796 GCA_963552815.1 uncultured Actinomyces sp.
GCTCCCGTGATACCGAGCTGGAAGCACGCCGAGGACAGGATCGCGTGACCGTCTTTTCTTCCCATGACGTTAACGGTACACTGTGGAATGATTCAGTCCTGAATGATATGAAGGAGTGATCCTCATGCCGTGGTGGTTGGCGTTGCCGAACGCGTTGCTTGGAATCATCTCCGCAGGAGCGGGAGTCGTTGCGGTGGTCCGCCCGACGGTGCTCGCTCCTCCCTGCCCCGGCGGACAGGGGGGACATTTCTATCCGGCGATGTACGCGGCCCGGAGTATCCCTCTCGGACTGCTGGTCGCTGCCGTTGTCTGGTTGGCTCCTGCCCAGCCGCTGACCTTGCTCATCCTGGCTGCAGCGGCCGCCGCTCAGTTCGGAGATGCCACTATCGGCGTGGTGCACCGTGTGCCGGGAATGGTGGTGCTTCCTCTTGCTGTTGCTGTCCTCCACCTGGCTAGCGCCGCGTATCTCCTGTGAGGGCAACAAGACGAGGGGGCTTGACGCACTCTGATCTCAAGGGGAAGTGACTGAGGGTGAACCGCATTATTTTGCGGCACTCGCTTGAGTCGCTCTGCGGACTGCTTCTCGTCGTCTGAGGGGGGAAAGACAGTCTTGAGAAATAGGTGAGAGCATCGCAACAGGTTCTCCGTTGTCAGCGATCTCGAAAGTCTCACCGTCCTGGACGTGATGGAGGGTCGCGGCACTGTTATTGCGCAGTTCTCGGTGCGTGATCGTCTGCACAACTGTTACCTCGTAGCAGTTGTAACACTCACGCCTCGATTTCAGGCGGGCAGATCGCGGCGAGCGTAGGCGACCAGTCCGATCGCGATACCGACGAGGCCGACCGCGGTCTGGACAGCCAGGGGCTTCCAGTCGGGGGAGCCGACGACGTCGAGATGGTGCCCGAGCACGCTGAGGTCCTTCGCCCAGTCCTTGAGCTCCACGAGCCCGCCGAAGAACTGGGCGAAGGTGCTCCAGACGACTACGCTCCAGGACAGGCCGACCAGTCGTGGCACCAGTCCCACCAGCGCCGCTGCGATCCCGACGGCCGCCACCATGCCGGGCAGCTGGCTCACCGTGAACACGAAGGAGCGCGCCACGGCGTGGTCATCCGTGAGCTGAGTCGCCGTCGTCGCCGCAAGGACCGTCGCCGAGACCAGCAGCAAGATGATCGACTCGATCAGCGCGCGCAGAACCTGGGAGAGGAACACGCGGCCACGACTGACCCCGGCAGCGAGCTCAACCTCCACCAGACCCGCGCGCTCCAGCCCCGCCAGCCAGTTCATCCGTCGCACCGCCGCCACAACCACGAGCAGCACTGTCACCACCGTCATCAGCGATATGAACTGCTCCACCGGGGACCCCGAGGCCATCTTGCTGACCCAGGAGGCTGTTGGAGAGTCCGGAGCCATTAGCTCGTTCACGCTGCCGGACACGGAGCCGTACAACGACGCGAGCCCCGCCGACGCCGCAGCCCATCCGAGGACACCGCGCCAGGATAGGCGCCCGAGCATGTCCATATGGCCGCGGATCCTCCACCTGCGTTGAGACGAGCCGCGGTCGGGCAGGTAGCCGTCCAGGTACTCGCGGCGCGAGGCCAAGGCCACCGCAACGATGACGAGTGCGACAGCAACGACGCAGCACACCGCCAGCACCGTGAACCGGTCGTCGGAGTACGGGCGCACGAGGTCGCGCCAACCCAGAGGAGAAAGCCACCTCAACCAGTCCGAACCGCTGTCCTCGGTGACCTCGTCAGCGGCCACCCGCACGCCGAAGGCGGCCGCGAGCGCGAGCATTGAAAGGCTCCGGGCATGGCCGACCTGACGTCCCAGCTGGGAGGCCACCGCCGCAAAGGCGGAGAACGCCCAACCTGCCACGCACATCGTCCCGGCCAGCGCCCAGGCGCCAGAGACGGTCAGCTCCCCGATGCTCCCGGTCTGCCAGATCAGTATGCCTCCGACGCCCACAGACAGGACGCCGACGACCGCCCACACCAGAGCCATCGGCACGAGAAAAGGAACGATCCTGCCCACGCCCGTAGCGCGCAGGACCTCGACAAACCCCTCATCCTCGTCGCCCCGCAGCACCCGGCACGTCAGCAGGATCGCCATGAGCGCGGTGCACACTAGCAGGAAGGTCCCGGTCTCCCACTGCAGGAGCTGACCGAGCCGGCCGGGAGCGGGCACGTAACCGTAGAGCAGTCGCGTTCCCGGAGACTTGCGCATCTGCTCGATGAGTACCGCCCGGGTCTCCAAGGATGGGTAGATGCTCTCGTAGCTCGGCGCAGTGATGCTGACCAGCAGCCACAGTGGCAAGACCCAGGCCACGACCTGAACCCGGAAACGCCTGAGCAGGATGAGCAGGTATACGCCCCAGCCGGCCAGGGTGGAAGAACCTTCCCTACCGCTTCTACCGGTTCGGAGGTCTTCTGCGCCGCCGGTTGAGGCCGGCACCGATGTCACTGTACTCATGCTCGTCAGGCCTCCTCGTAGTGACGCAGGAACAGGTCTTCCAAGCTGGCCGGCTCACAGGTGACCTCCTGCACCCGGTGCTCGCCGGCCAGACTCAGCACCGCAGGCACCTGCTCGGCAGGAACCTCAAGGCTCAGGTGCCCGTTGTCCTCGACGACGTCGAGATCCATGGCCTCCAGCGCCTGCCAGATCACACCGAGCGCATCAGTGGATGCTCCCAGCCCGATGCGGGTGCGGGACAGGAGCCTCAGGGTTCCCAGGTCGCCGTGCTCGACGACGCGGCCGTCCTTGATGATCGTCACCGCGCTGCACAGGCGTTGGACCTCGGCCAGGATATGGCTGGAGAGCAAAACCGTGCGGCCCTCGCCGGCGGCTCTGGCGATCTCCTCGGTGAAGACCCGCTCCATGAGAGGATCCAGGCCGCTGGTGGGCTCATCAAGTACGAGCAGACGCGTCGGTGCAGCCAGGGCCGCCACGAGTGCCACCTTCTGACGGTTGCCCTTGGAATAGGTCCGCACTCGTTTGCTGGGATCCAGGTCGAAGCGCTCGATGAGCTCGGCCTCCCGTCCGGCGTTGCGCGACCCGCGCAGCCCGGCCAGCGCATCGAGCACCTGTCCGCCGGTCAGGTTCGGCCACAGCGCCACATCCCCGGGGACGTAGGAGACCTGTCGGTTGATGACCGCGGCCTGTCGCCACGGCTCGCGGCCCAGGACGCTCACAATTCCGTCGTCGGGCCGGTAGAGCCCCAGCAGCACGCGGATCGTTGTGGACTTACCCGCCCCGTTGGGGCCGAGGAAGCCGTGGACGCTGCCCGCCTCCACCTCCAGGTCGAGGTGGTCGAGGGCCCTGAAGCGTCCGAAGTGCTTGACCAGGCCACGTACGCGTACGGGTGGTTCAGACCCTGCTCCGGCTTCGAGAGTCGCGTCGGACAGGGATCCGGTGGTGGGCTGCGCAGCGCCCGTGTGGGATGTTGCTGCTGACGTGCCTGCTGCCTTCTTTGCCTTGGCTCTCACAGCACTGGCTCCTCTCCCGCCGAGCGGCGGATGGTCGCGGCGAAGTCCGGGTCGGCGAGCATGCGCTCCATGAGCTCAGCGACGAAGGCCTGCTGCGCTGGGTGGGGGTAGCTGGAGGCGGTCAGCACATGGGTGAGTCGCCACATGGCGCGCCCCAGGGCCCCCGAGGGAAGGTCGTTCAGAACAGCCAGCGTGTGCTTCTTGTGGCGGCTGGCCAGCATCCAGCTGTTCTGCGCGAGCCTGTGGGCCTCTGCCCGGCCCTCCTCCTCGGGTAAGGTGGGCAGACGGGTGAAGTCCGCGATCTGTTGGGCGGACAGCTCCCGATCTGCCTCATCCAGTCCCTCGATGAAGGGGATCGTGCTGTCGGGCACCATGCCCAGCGAGGCGAGCACCACCATCATCTGACGCTCGGCCCGCAGCACTCGCATACTGCCGCCCAGCCGGGTGATCCTGGCCTCCATGTCGTCGTAGAAACGTGTCAGGGCGCTGGGAGCGGGGGACAGTCCCTCGCCTCGCTCCACGCGGGCGATGAGCTCGTCGATACGGGAGGCCTGCTCGGCCAGGCTGCGCCGCTGCGCCTCGATCGTGCCCCGTGTCGCCCGCAGATCGCGCAGTACCGCTTCGTGGCGGGAGTCCTGATCGATGCCGATCGCGTCCGAGGCGAGCATCTCGGCCACCTGCGTCAGCGACAGTCCGCCGTCGGCCAGCCACCGGATGCGCAGCAGGCGGGCCACGTGCTCGACGCCGTACTCGCGCCGCCCCCGCACCGTGGGCGGGATCTCCAGCAGGCCCAGGTGATGGTAATGACGCACCGCCCGCGGCGTGGTACCGGCGATTTGAGCGAGCTCCTTGACGCGCATGAATCCATTTCAGCAGGTGACGTAACGTCACCGTCAAGCCTCGAACCGGATCGGTTGGGGAGCAGGCATCTCGCCACCCCGGTGACGAGACGATTTAGGCCCTTGCGACGGCGCGGACTACCCTTGAGGACGGACAACCCCGGACACACCTGGTGGAAGGCACCGTATATGACTGACGCTCCCGGCGCGCTCTCGCCCCTGGATGAGGCCGGCATTAACGCCGCCGTCGAGGAGGCCCTGGCCGCCTTCGCCGCAGCCGGCACTCTCGCCGAGCTCAAGGAGGCCCGGCTGGCCCACACCGGCGACGCCTCGCCACTGACCCTGGCCAACCGGCTCATCGGCACCCTGGACAAGGCGGACAAGCCCACTGCCGGCAAGCTCCTGGGGAGCGCTCGCGGGCGCATCAACAAGGCCCTGGCCGCCAGGCAGGAGACCCTCGAGGCCGCCGCCGAGGAGGAGATGCTGCGCACCGAGGCCGTCGACGTCACCGTCCCCACCTCTCGGACGGTGACGGGCGCGCGCCACCCCCTCGACGTCCTGGTCGACGAGGTCACCGACCTGTTCGTCGCCATGGGCTGGTCCATTGCCGAGGGCCCGGAGGTCGAGCACGAGTGGTTCGACTTCGACGCCCTCAACTTCGATGCCGACCACCCCGCTCGCCAGATGCAGGACACCTTCTACGTCGACGGCGCGAGCGTCGGGGCCGCCCAGGGACAGGCGGCCAACCTCGTGCTGCGTACCCACACCTCCCCGGTCCAGGCCCGGGTCATGCTCGATCAGCAGCCCCCGATCTACGTGGCCTGCCCCGGCAAGGTCTTCCGCTCCGACGAGCTCGACGCCACCCACACGCCCGTCTTCCACCAGGTCGAGGGCCTGGCCGTGGACAAGGGCCTGACCATGGCGCACCTCAAGGGCGTCCTCGACCACTTCGCCAAGGCCATGTTCGGTCCCGAGGCACGCACCCGCCTGCGCCCCTCCTTCTTCCCCTTCACCGAGCCCAGCGCCGAGATGGACCTGTGGTTCCCCTTCAAGAAGGGCGGCGCCGGCTGGATCGAGTGGGGAGGCTGCGGCATGGTCAACCCCAACGTGCTCACCGCCTGCGGCATCGACCCGGAGGTCTACACCGGCTTCGCCTTCGGCATGGGACTGGAGCGCACCCTCATGCTGCGCCACGGAATCGCCGACATGCACGACATCGTCGAGGGCGACATCCGCTTCTCCCAGCAGTTCGGCACCACCGGAAAGGGAAACTGACATGCCCTACGTCCCCATCGAATGGCTGCGCGAGCACGTCGACGTCCCCGCCGGCCTGAGCGCCGAGCAGCTCGCCGCCGACCTCGTCCGGGTGGGCCTGGAGGAGGAGCGGATCGTCCCCCCGGCCGTCACCGGCCCCCTCGTTGTCGGCAAGGTCCTCACCCGCGAGGCCAAGGAGCAGTCCAACGGCAAGGTCATCA
>CAUVMS010000164.1:0-5748 GCA_963552815.1 uncultured Actinomyces sp.
GCTCGGGCAGGATGCGGCGCGAGCCCTCGACGAGGACGAAGCGGACGTCGCGCTGCTCGATGGAGGGAATGGTGCGCACGGTCGCGCGCGCCATGTCCTCGAGCTCGGCGATAGCCTCGACGCCCGCGAAGCCTCCTCCGACGAAGACGAAGGTGAGCAGGCGCCTGCGGCGCTCGGTGTCCCACGTGGAGGCGGCGTCCTCGATGCGGGTCAGGACCCGGTTGCGCAGGGCGGTGGCCTCCTCGACCTGCTTGAAGCCCATGGCCTGCTCCGCCAGACCGGGGATCGGCAGGGTGCGGGCCTCGGCGCCCAGGGCGATGACGAGGTGGTCGTAGGTCAGGGTGTAGGGCTCGACCCGCTCGTGCGTGGACTGGGGGGTCGGGGGACGCACGGTGACGGTGCGGCCCGCGTGGTCGATGGCGGTGACGGCGCCGGTGATGATGGTGACGCCGTCAAGGTTACGGCGGTGGGGGGCGACGACGTGGCGCGGCTGGATGGAGCCGGCCGCGACCTCCGGCAGGAAGGGCTGGTAGGTCATGTAGGCGCGCGAGTCGATGATCGCGATCTCGACCTGGTCGAGGTTGAGCTGGGCGCGCAGGGCCCGGGCGACGCAGAAGCCGACGTAGCCGCCACCGGCGATGACGACGCGGGGCGGACGGCGGCTGCCCGTGCCTGCGGCGACGTCGGGGACGTCGTGGCGGGCCGGACGTACGGCCAGTGCGAGGGCGGCTCCGGCGGCCAGGAGGCCGGCGGTCGACAGGGCAATGGTGGTGCGACGACTCATGGGCACAATCTAAGGGCACCCTTATTCCAAGATCACGCTAGGACCTAGTTCCTAGACATGGTTCCCATCACAGTGCGCCTCTGCGCGCCTGCGAGCGGCTCTCACCGGTCGCCCGCCACCACCGTCCACCGCTCCAGCGCCAGCGCGGCTGCGCCTCGCGCCCACTCGTCGAACTCGAAGGGGCGCAGCAGGACGGGGACCGGGGCGGCCGCCCAGTGCCGCAGACCATCCACCTCCTCCTCGAAGGTCTCCCGGTAGGCCTCCACCACGGCGATCCCCTCCCCCGAGACGACAACGAGCTCGGGGTCGATGTAGGCGATAAGGGTCCCTACGACTCTCCCGGCCGTCAGTGCCGCACGCCGCAGAACGCCGTCAACGCCACTGTCCCGACGCATTCGAGGACTCAGAAGCCTCTCAAGGCTCAGCTCCTCCTCCGCGCACCCCAGATGCTCGGCTGACGCCCGAAGGATCCCGGCGGTGGAGGCCAGGGCCCGAGCACACCCCGGGTGCCCGATCTCGCAGCTCGGTCCGGTCGGATCCACCGGGAGGTGACCGATGCTTCCGGCCGCTCCCTTCGCCCCGGAGAGGATCTCGCCACCCACCACGATGCCGCAGCCGATACCGGCCCCCAGGGTGACCAGGGCGAAGGGGCTCTTTCCCCGGCCCGCCCCGAACCAGGCCTCGGCGTAGGCGAAGGCGCGCACGTCGTTGGCCACGGCGCAGGGCAGCCCGGTGGCCTCGGTGATCATGGCGGCCAGGGGGACGTCGCGCCACCCCAGGAAGGCGGCCACCACCACGGTCCGCCTTCCGATAACGGCTGCTCCCAGGGAGATCCCGATGGCGTCCGGCCGGCGGCCGCTGCGCTCGGCCAGGCGCATCACCACCGAGGCGATGAGGGAGGTGACGGACTCGGCGTCGGTCTCAGCCAGAGGCAGGGAGTCACCGATCAGGACCTCGCCCAGCGGGTCGGTCAGGACGGCGTAGAGGCGGTCGGCAGTGAGCTTGACACCTGCGACGGTGGCGCTGTCCGGGGCGACGGCCAGGAGGCGGGTGGGCCGCCCCGGCCCGCCTACCTCCGCCGGCGGCTGCTCCTCGATGAGACCGGCCTCGATGAGGGGGCGCACCGTGCGTGTCGTCGTCGCCGCGGACAGCCCCAGACGCTCCCCGAGGTCACCGCGGCTCATCGCGCCGGCAGAGATCAGGGAGAGCAGCGCCCGGGCTCCGAGGCTGCGTCCACCACCATCCATCGCCGGCTCCTGTTCCTGCCGCTGTCATCTTCATGGCGGGCCACGGGGCCCGTGACCTGGGACGACGCCAGGCGCCGTCCGCTTTGTACCGACACTGTAGGACAAACCCTTGCGAAATCTGGCACCATCAATTATTTTCATCCCACAAGGAATCGCCTTGGCTCCTGCCTCCCCTCCCGGAAGGACGACGATGACCCTCCACCTGCGATGCGCCGACACCTCCGTGGTCCTCGACCTGCCCGATGACCGATTCCCGGTCGTGCGCCACTGGGGCCCCGACCTGGGCGACGTCAGCGGCGAGGACCTGGCCGACGCGGGCCTGTCGGCTGCGACCTCCCTGGGCACCAACACCGCCTGGATCACCAACGACCTACCCATCCTGCCCCTGGCCCACCTGGGCTGGAACGCGCGCCCCGCCGTGGCGATCTCGCGCACCGACGGCTCGGCCTTCTCACCCCACCCCACCGCCTTCACCCACGAGGAGGGCGCCGAGGACACCCCTGCCGGCGTCGCCCGCGTGGTCCGCTCCAGCGGAACCGACACCGTCCACGAGCTCACCCTGGGAACCGAGCTGCGCCTGGAGCCCTGCGGACTGGTGCGCGTGCGCGCCTGGGTGCGCGACGACCGCCCCGAGTCCGACGGCGAGCAGGGAGCCGACCTCGTCGTCGGCGAGCTGACCCCGGTGCTGCCCGTACCCGACAGCGCCGACGAGCTGCTCGACACCACCGGCCACCACGTCCAGGAGCGCCGGCTCGTGCGCACCCCCTTCACCCCCGGCACCCGCCTGCGGGAGTCCTGGGAGGGGCGCCCGGGGCACGACGCCGTCACCTGGCTGGCCGCCGGCCCCACCGGCTTCGGCTGGCGCAGCGGACGCGTCCACGCAGTCCACGTCGCCTGGTCCGGCAACGTCCGCCACCTGGCGATGAACCCGGCCTCGGGACGCAAGCTCCTGGGAGCCGGAGAGCTGCTCCTGCCGGGCGAGGTCTCACTCGGCCCCGGCCAGACCTACACCTCGCCGTGGACCGTCTTCTCCTGGGGAGAGGGGCTCGACGCCCTGGCCCACCGCAGCCACACCTGGCTGCGCTCGCGGCCCGCCCATCCCGAGCGCCCCCGCCCGGTGCTGCTCAACACCTGGGAGGCCGTCTACTTCGACCACGACCTCGACAAGCTCAAGGCCCTGGCCGACGCCGCGGCCCAGGTCGGCATCGAGCGCTACGTCCTGGACGACGGCTGGTTCGGCTCCAGACGCGACGACACCTCGGGCCTGGGCGACTGGCAGGTCTCCCCCGAGGCCTGGCCCGACGGCCTCGAGCCGCTCGTGGAGCACGTCCACGCCCTGGGCATGGAGTTCGGCCTGTGGTTCGAGCCGGAGATGATCAACGTCGACTCCGAGCTGGCCCGCGCCCACCCGGAGTGGATCCTGTCCGACGGCGCCGGCGGGGCACCCGAGCACCGCCACCAGCGGGTCCTGGACCTCACCGCTCCAGGCGCCTGGGAGTACCTGTTCGACGCCGTCTCCTCCCTCGTGGAGCGCCTCGGCATCGCCTACCTCAAGTGGGACCACAACTCCCCCCTCCTGGCCACCGGCCACGAGGTCGCCGCCCCCACCGCGGGACGCCAGGGGGCGGCCGCCGTCCATGACCAGACCCTGGCCCTCTACCGGCTCCTGGACGCGCTCCACGAGCGCTTCCCCGCCCTGGAGATCGAGTCCTGCGCCGGCGGCGGCGGCCGCATCGACCTGGGGATCATGGAGCGCACCCAGCGGGTGTGGGCCTCGGACTGCATCGACGCCCACGACCGCCAGAACATCCAGCGCGGCACCATGCTGCTGCTTCCCCCCGAGCTCGTGGGCACCCACGTCGGCTCCGGACGGGCCCACACCACCCTGCGCGACCTCGACCTCGACTTCCGGGCCGGAACCGCCCTGTGGGGCCACATGGGCGTGGAGTGGGACCTCACCGAGGCCGATGCCGCCACCCGCGGGCGCCTGGCCTCCATCATCGCGCTGCACAAGGAGCTGCGCAGCCTGCTGCACTCGGGCGTGACGGTCCACGCGGACCTGCCCGACGACGACATGCTGCGCATCGAGGGCGTCGTCGCCCCCGACCGCTCCGAGGCCCTGTTCGAGATCGCCTCGCTGGGCCAGCTCCTGGCCTGGCCCACGGCGCCGCGCCCACTACCCGGCCTGGACCCCTCGCGCCGGTACCACGTGCGCCTGGCAGCGCCGACCTACCCCGAGCTGAGCCTCACAGCGGGCTGGATGGCCCAGGGCGTCACCCTGCCCGGCTCCTACCTGACCACGACGGGTCTGGCACTGCCGGTGCTGCACCCCGACCACCTCGTCCTGCTGCGCGTGAGCGCCGTCGACTGACGGCCCTGTCCGTCTTCACCGTTCTGATCCGACTTCTCCTCTGTCCGCCCACCCGCCTTCGACCTGCTCTCACACTTCCCACATCACCGTCGATTTGGAGACCCGATGTCAACTTCGACCCTGGCCGCACGACCACCGCGTCGGCAACGCAGGCCGCGCTCCGATATCAAGCTCGGCCTCACCTTCATCCTCCCGGCGACGATCGGACTCGTCGCCTTCTACATCTGGCCCCTCATCCGAGGCATCTGGCTGTCCTTCACCGAGTACAACCTCCTCACCCCGGAGGAGTTCACCGGCCTGGACAACTACAAGCGCATGGTCCAGGACGACATCTTCTGGAACGCCGTCGTCGTCACCGTGGAGTACGTCGTCATCAACATCGGCCTGCAGACGATCCTGGCGCTCCTCATCGCCGTCCTCATGCAGCGCCTGACCGAGTCCACCTTCGTGCGATCCATCGTGCTGACTCCCTACCTGGTCTCTAACGTGGTCGCCGCCATGCTGTGGCTGTGGATCCTGGACAACACGCTGGGCATCACCAACCAGCTCCTGGAGTCCCTGACGGGCTCCGCCGTGGACTTCTTCTCGTCGTCGATGGCCATTCCCACCATCGCGATCATCAACGTGTGGCGGCACGTGGGCTACACGGCCCTGCTCATCTTCGCCGGCCTGCAGTCGATCCCGAACACGGTCTACGAGGCGGGCAAGATGGACGGCGCCAGCGAGTGGCGGATGTTCTGGAGGATCACGGTTCCCCTGCTGCGCCCGATCCTGGCGCTGGTGCTCATCATGACGATGATCGGCTCCTTCCAGGTCTTCGACACCGTCTCGGTGGCCACCCAGGGTGGTCCAGTCAACGCCACCCGCGTGCTGCAGTACTACATCTACGACATGGCCTTCAGTCGCTTCCAGTTCGGGTACGCCTCCGCCATGGCCGTGGGGCTGCTGCTCGTCCTGGCGGCGATCACGATCCTGCAGTACCGCATGACTCGTGCGGGCGAGACGGACCTGGACTGAAGGAGGACCAGCCATGACAACGACAACCGCATCCGTATCCTCCGCGAAGTCGTCCCAGGCGGCCGCCGCGGCATCTTCAGAGGCCTCCGGTCGCAGGCTCACCGTGGGCAAGGCCCTGGCCTGGGCGGCGATGATCCTCATCATGCTGTTCACGCTGCTGCCCTTCTACTGGGTGCTGCGTACGGCCCTGTCCTCCAACGCCGGCATCACGGCCCACCCCACCAGCCTGCTGCCGGTGGACATCAACCTGCGCGGTTTCGCCCGTGTCTTCGGCATGCAGTCCACCGAGGAGGCGCTGGCCGACGGCGGCAGCGGCGCCGCCATCAACT